>JABFSU010000103.1 GCA_013140455.1 Nitrospira sp.
ATAAGCCAACCCGAATCGGGGGGCCTGGCGGACCGTTCGTTGGTAAAAGCGCTCGATGTCCTCAAAGAGATGAAAGCCGCCGGGCGAACCTGGCAGGAGATGGCCGAACGAGTCGAACGGGAATTCGACACTAAATTGGATAAAGACCAACTGAAGGCGCTCGTTCGATAAACAGATAGGTCCCTGCCCCCCGCCACAGTCCGGGGCAGGGACAAATCCGAGTCGCGGGGCGGGGCGTCTCGCAGCGGGCAGGCCTGGATGGTTGCAGGAAGGCAGGCCCGATGCTCAGGCGCACCGCGCTGCCACCACAGGAGACGCTGGCGTACTGATGCGAGCGTAGCAGGGGGACCGGGGGTGTCGCGAGACGCCCCCGGCGAAGGGTTCTCAGATGCTTCTCACGATCAAAGATGTCTCTAGCTGGTTGAATATCAAGCGTTCCACGCTCTACCTGTGGGTGGCCCAAGGCAAGATTCCATATCATCGCATTCACAGTCTGATCCGATTTGAGAAACACATGATCGAACAGTGGTTAGCCTCCTTCTACCGGTCGTCCGGCCCGCCGTTGCACATCAGGAGACTTGCCATGGACGCGGATATCGATGCGCTCATTGAAGCAGCGAAACGCCAGGCCTATACTTCCCGCCACGGGGAAACCATAACACCGAGTCCCACTGGAAAGGAGTGAACGGATGGGACTCGTGAAGAGAGGGAGCACGTGGTGGATGTCATTCATGTACCAAGGTCAGCAAGTCCGGCGGTCTACGGGGACCGCTGATAAACGTCTCGCTGAGGCGATTCTAGGAAAGGTCAAGGTTCAGATTGTCGAAGGGCGATTCTTTGACAAGCCTAAAGAACAAGAGCGGACGTTGACGGAACTGCTGGACCGGTATCTCAGCGAGCATGCCGTGCGACGGGCCAACCATTATCGGGAATTGACCAGCGTGAAGAATCTGAAGGTTTTTTTCGGTAATCCTACGCTGGATCAGATCACGCCGAGGCAGATCGTGGCCTACAAGAACCAGCGCTATACCGATGGGGTCAAACCAGCCACGATCAATCGGGAACTGGCTACGCTGAAGAAGGCCTTCAACCTGGCGCGGCGTGAGTGGGAGTGGTGTACGGATAACCCGGTGTGCCGTGTTTCGATGGAGCGAGAGAACAACACGCGGGTTCGGTGGCTGACCGTCGAGGAGGAAGCGCGGGTAGTGAACGCGGCATCTGCCTGGTTGCGGGAGGTCCTGGTTTTTGCTCTGCATACCGGCATGCGGCAAGGGGAGATCCTGGGCCTGACCTGGGCTGGGGTGGATCTATTCCGTCGCACGGTCACGGTGTTCAAGTCCAAGAATGGGGAGCGGCGTACGATCCCGCTGAATCAGACGGTGCTCGAATTGCTGAAGCATAAGTATGGGACCCGTTCGGGGGACACGACGTTGGTGTTTCCGAGCGAAGCCCGGACACGGCTGAATGCAAGCAATATCAGGCGAAGTCTGAATCTCGCTTTGGGGAAGGCCGCGATAACCGATTTCCATTTCCATGACCTTCGCCATACCTGTGCCACTCGGATGGTCCAGGCCGGAGTCGATCTGTACAAGGTACAACGACTGCTGGGGCATAAATCGCCGACCATGACTCAGCGCTATGCGCATCACTATCCGGAAAGTTTGCGGGATGGGGTTGAGGCGTTAGAACCGGATCGGAGAGTTAGCACAAATTTAGCACAGTTGCGGGTGGTGCCTGAGTCGGGCTCTATAACCTGTTGAAAATTTGGTGCCCCCGATACGAATTGAACGTACGACCTTCGGTTTAGGAAACCGCTGCTCTATCCAACTGAGCTACGGGGGCATGGCGTGAATCTAGCGCACTTATGAAAGGGGTGCAAGCGAAGGCCGCCGGATGAATGTCGTCGCGATGTGTCGATGGCTATTCATCAACGGTGATCGTGGAAAGGTCGTACCAGCCGTCCGCGCGTTTGCCTTCGATCGCGAGTTCGACGAGCGCTGATCCGCCCGTTTCATGGAGCACGGCGACATCCAGCCGATAGACTCCTGACGCAATCTGGGCAGGGATTCTCAGGGTGTCCTCAATCCGGTAGCGCGTGCCAGGGAGCCATTGCTTCACGTCGGCGTGGCTCGTCCACTGGGCAACGACGTCATCGGTCGCATTTCTCAGTCGGAAGGCGAGCGGCCAGGGGCGGTAGACGGGCGCCACACCGATGTTTTCCCATTCGGTCTGAAGTGTCCAGGTCGGACCAACCCTGACTTCCGCCGGGTGGCTGAGGGTCCGCAGCACCAGCCGATAGCCGATCTTCTTGAGGAACTCATTTACTTTGGACCGCCAGCGAGCCGGCACCGGAGAGGATTTTGCGTTCAGGACGGAGACGTGCCAATCCAGGCCTTGTTGCAGAATGCGATCGATGTCGAAGCCTTTGTCTTCCCAATCCTGCATGACGCCGCAGACTTCAAACTGCACCGGGCCGCGTGTCCATGCGGCGGCGATGACCGGATCCTGGAGCGCGGGTGCATAGGCCTGCTCCATATGATTCCAGCCAGGGCCGAAGTATCCATAGTCGCCGAAGCAGTCTCCCCGCCACCCTGCCCCGTGCTTGACGGCATACAGGAGTTGCCCGCCATGCAACATGACTAACGGGATCTGCGGGAAATATTTGAAATACCAGTCGGTGATCATGATCTGCACGTCTTCGGTGGGGTAGTATTGTTGGCACTGCCGTTCTACGCCATGGCAGCAGGCCATATTCCACTCTCCCCAGCATCCGATCGATCCGATGTCTACATGATCGATGTCCGGCGATTGACCATAGCGCGCGCCCAAGGCCTTGATGAGTTTTTCATGATAGGCGAGAAAAATCGGGTTGTTGTAATCGGGGAAGCGGCCGCCGCCGACGGCAATCGCGGGAACGCCTTTCGCCAGGAGCCAGGCCGGAGACCCGGAACGATATTCGGACATGACTCGGAATGCCAGCCGCTCTCCTTTGGCTTTGGCCTGCTCGATGGTGCGATCAATCAGATCGAAAGCGTACTGGCCTTCCGTCGGTTCGAGGTCGGCCCAGGACCAGCGGAAGTAGGCCACAGTCGAGCGCGGGTAGGTGCCGGGCGCAGGCGGGTGGTCGAACCCGAAGTGAAAATCGGCGAAGCCCATTCCCGGGTTATAGAGGGTGTCTGTGATTTCACGAGGATAGAGGGTCACTCTCTGCGTGGTCGTCGCTATGCGGGAGAGATCTGTTGCCTGTTTCTCGGGAGGCGCGATGCACGACGTGCCGGTTATCAGGAGGGCTGCCAGCATGAGGGGCAGCGCAAGGCGCTTCTGACTCATCAGTTCACCGGTTCCTTATCTGCAGATAAATCCTTCTTCTGGTGCTGGGCTCGGCATGGACAAGTGTATCGATACGGTACCTGAGCCTTCTGCCAGGCTCAAGTCTCTCCTTCCTATCACGTCTGATGTAAAGCCGTCCGGCGCGGATATGGCTATGGATACTATGAGAGATGGAGGGGGGTGAGTACTAGTGCATCCAATACCGGTTGGCGTGTGCAGATTCGACGTAGGCGACTGTCAGCGTGTCTGTTGGTGACGTAGGCCAGCCTCAACATTCACTGGCTGGACCTATGTGAAGGGTGGTCCGTAGATGTCACAGACTTCCTGGGTTAGGCTGATTCATGGCCTGTTCCCACTGTTTTCTGAATTGTTCATACGACACGGACAGCTTTTGTTGCATCGCTGCGTCGAGCGAATGCCCTGCTTGCAGCAGCTGTATGACCTGTTGGATTCCATGTAAGCCATAACTATCCACTAGCAGTTGCGTGGCCGATCGTGCTTCGAGATAGGCCTTGGGCACTGCGTTGGCCACGAGCGGCTTCCAATCTTCTTGCAATGATGTGAGGGGGATGAGCGTCGAAGCTTTGTGCTCGGCTTCTTCCAGATCTGGCCAGGGATCTTCTGCTAGTTGGAGGGCGAGACCTTCCACGATCCAGCGAGGCACTTTTGCGGGACTTCCTTTCGCCTGTTCGAAGAGCAGGGCGTGGACACATTCATGACGCGCGATACGGCTGAAGAGGGCCAGGTCCTCTAGTGCGCCTTGCGTGGGAAGGTGGATGGTTCTCGATGCGTGGTCAAAAAGCGAATCAGCCCACAGGGGAGAGCCTGCCGTGCCTGTGAATTTGTGATTGGTATGTAGAACGACGGCGATCGGTTTTGACGGAATGCGCCCAAGCTTTTGAGACAATTCGTCATGGGCGTACTCGAGAATTGCGCGCATCCTAGTCCAGGAGGCCTGATCTGGTGGCCCGTCGAACTGGACGGTGAAATGTGCGCGGTCTGATTGAGTAGGCGCAGGCGGTGGTGCCTGCGGGCTTGCCATTTTGGATGTGTCTGCTTGGCGGGCGGGTTCAAGCGCTGGTACCGGGTGTTCCGTCGCCTGCGGTTTAGGTGACGGTGTAATGGGCGCAGGTGCGGGTTGAGGCGGACGGGCATCCTCTTTCATCGCGGTGCGTACAGGTTCGATGGCTTCGAGCTTGGCCGTCAGTCTTTGTAAGTACGAGTGATGATTGGGGTCACGCTCTGCCCGGGGGCGCGCCTGATCTATGTGCGCCGCGGCCGAGCCAGCTTGTCCTGTAGCAATCAGGAGATCGGCCAACGCGAGATGCGGGAACGGGTCCTGTGGTGCGAGGCGGATGACCGTTTCAAGAAACTGCGGCGTCATCGCGGGATCGCGGAGCTCCCAATAGGCCTGCGTGAGGTTGAGATGCGCGACGGAGTTCTTCGAGTCCCAGAGCACTGACTGCTTGAAGGCCTTCACTGACAGCGAAGTCCCGCCGAACTTTTCCTGTTGGATGCCGAGATTGTTCCAGAGGCCTGCGATGTAGTGGCGTGAGGAGGCATGTACAACGGATTGGAGCGACTGTTGTTTCAGTCGCCGTTCAACCTCGGTGTAATTGCCCCGGTCGAGCTCTTCACGGACGGCTCCCAACGCCTGGTTTGGAGGCGATCCTAAATCCACGAGCCGTGATGGCGGGACATCCCATTGGTGATGCTCTTGGAATTCGTGCAGAACAAATGGCGCCGACGGAGGGGTGGGCTCGATCGCCGAGAGCGGCGGTACAACGGGGGTGAAATAGGTCGGTTTCAACCACACCTGATACCCGAGAAAAAGGATAAGCCCAAGGGCGAGCAGTTTCAGTGTGGATGAGATGTCGCGGCGGTACTTCATGTCATGGCTCCCGTCCCAAGGTCAGCCTCAATTGGTGCAGCTAGCGACGGCGAAAAGTGCCTGTGCCTGGCTTGATGGTCTTCCATACTGTTGTTTCATGACAGCGGTCACATTGCGAGCCAAAGCTGCCTTCGTGCTTATCGTCTTTGGTATGACAGCTGATGCAGGCTGATGACGCCACGACCTTCTTGTCCATGCGTTCGGAGTGGCAGGCATAACAGTCGAGCCCTTTGTGTCCGCCGTCGAGTTTGAAACGAGTGCGGACATTGTGGTCAAAGTCCCAGATCTTCCAGTCCCTCACATTGTGGCAGTCCTGGCATTCTGTACCGAGTTTCCGCCGATGCACGTCGTCGTTCTTATGGCACCCGTGACAGGTTGTGGGAGTCTTGTCGCGATAGAGCTGGCCTGTGTGGCAACTTTCACAGGTTGTGGTGCGATGTTTGCCAACAAGCGGGTACTTCGTGTCCTGATCGTGATTGAAGGCCACGGTTTTCCAGTTCTGTTCGCCATGGCATTTCTCGCATTTCTCCCCGAAGGTGGATCGGTGGATGTCGTCTTTCTTATGGCAGGCATAGCAGTCGGTCGGCGTCTTATCCTTATACAGCGTGCTCTTGTGGCAGCTATCGCATTTTGTCTTCCGATGATAGCCCTTGAGAGGGTATGAGGTATCGCGATCATGCTCAAAGAGCAGGACTTTCCAGTTCCGTTCGGTGTGGCAGCGCTCGCATTTCTCGCTATAACGGCCTTTATGTTTGTCGTCTTTTTTGTGACAGGCGTAGCAATCGGTCGGTGTCTTGTCCTTGTACAGATGCCCCTTGTGACAGGAGTCGCAGGTGGTGGTGTTATGTCGTCCCCGCAAGGGGTATTTCGAGTGTAGGTCGTGGTCAAACGTAATGGTCTTCCAATCACTCTCCCCGTGGCACGTTTCGCATTTTTCTCCGTAGGCCCCTTTATGTTTGTCGTCTTTCTTGTGGCAGGAGAAACACTCCATCGGGGTATCTTTAAATGCCGGCGTGAGGTGACACTTCTTGCATTCTGTCGCGGCATGCCTTCCCATCAGCGGGAAACGAGATTTGTTGTGGTCGAACGGAGCTTTCTTCCAGGATCGATCATCGTGACATTCTGAGCATGTCGTGCCTTCCTGGCCTTTGTGCTTATCGTCTTTCTTGTGGCAGGCATAGCAGTCCGTCGGAGTGTCTTTATAGCGATCGTTAGCATGGCAGTCTTTACATGCGATCGTCGCATGCTTGTTGCGGAGCTTATAGCGGGTTCTATCGTGATCGAACCGCACGTCTTTCCAACTGCGATCGGTATGGCAATCGGTGCAGGCGACACCGGCCTTTCCTTTGTGCTTGTCGTCTTTCTTGTGGCAGGAATAGCAGTCCATGGGGGTGTCTTTGTAGCGATCGTTAGCGTGGCAGTCTTTGCACGCGATCTCTGCATGTTTATTGCGGAGCTTATACCGGGTTTTGTCGTGATCGAAGCGCACGTCTTTCCAACTGCGATCGGTATGGCAATTGGCGCAGGCAACACCGGCTTTTTCCTTGTGTTTGTCGTCTTTCTTATGACAGCTGTAACAATCCAACGGAGCTTCCCGGTATTTCGTCTTGGGTTTATGACAGGACTTGCATTCGACTTTTTTTGCGTCAGCGTGCGCACCCTTCAGAGGGAAATCCGACTGCTCGTGGTTGAACGTCTGCTCTGTGATGGGGGCAATATTTTCCGCCCTGCCTTTGTGTTCGGTGTGGCATTCTTTGCATTCGCGCTGCTCCTTAAACCGGCCGTGTGAGCCGTGCTTCTGCTCGACATCCTTTCGAACGTCTTTGTGGCAATCGAGGCAAAGGGTCGTCTGCGCGGCCTTGTCGAAGCGCTTGTGGCACTTCGTGCAATCTTCTTCCCACTTGGCATGGCCCGCGATCACCTGGCCCGGCATCAGAGCCGTTTCGACATTGTCGGCCCAGGCGGTGCTCACGCCGAACACCCCCAGTGTGAACAGTATGATTGACAGATGGCGAATGAGAGCCTGCACAAGGGGGGTGTCCGGCTTAGTACATGTAGACGGCAATGATGTGAAACGCGGTGCTGGCTGCCAGGAGATACATGAGCGGGATATGCAGGATATGCCACAGTGAAAACACCCGCTCATAGGTCGCAAATTCAGCCACTCTCTCAGCGTCTCTGAGGTAGCGTTTGGCGAGGCGAATGGCCTCCGATGCCCCGCCACGAAATTCGGAGGAGCGAGTAGGTTCTATGATGGTGCGCAGTTCCTTCGCGCAGCGGAATGCGTAGAGGCGTCTTTTCCATCCCAGTGCAAGCAGGTGCCACCACATTGTGATGAATGATCGTTCCGGGCGATTGGCCTCACTTTCAAAGGAGTGAAGCCATTGCTCCACCCTGGGCGCCATATGAAACCGGGATCTTAGGCTGTCAGAGCTCCCCGCGAATTCCTGCCGGACCTTCTCGAGCGTGGCGCGACTTCCGTAGAGACCATAGTGAATCTTGGTGTACACGAATCGTCCGATCACTCCGCTGATCACGACAATCAGCATGCTAATCAGCGCGATCGTGGCGTTGAGAGAGCGTAAATGAAACGTGGAGTGAAACAAAATCAGCGTTGGGCCCACGATGCCCATGATCATGTGCCATCGAAACCAATGTTTCAACGCGCCCCACCGTTGCATGAAGTGGACATGTTTGCGTAACGGATACAAGAGAAGGGCCAGCATCATCACGGAGCCGACGACCCCTAAATAGAACCCGAAGTTCGAGCGCGGAGTGTAGTACTTGCCGGTGGCGACTTTGTAGGCGATCCAGACGGAAAAGAGTAGGACCATGAAGGTGAGTAGCCGCTTCATCAACTCCGAGAAGCGAGAGTCCATGCTTTCGTCAGGCCGCGAGGCAGGTTGTCGGATCGGGCGAGGGGCCTCACTGTGTGGTTCACGGACTGACTGGATAGGTTCAGCGACTGGCATGGTCATGGATCCTCTCCTCGGGAAAATAGGGACACTGCTTTGTGTGAGTGTAGCAAGTGAGTTTGATGTCACGATTCAGAGAGCAACTATTACGCCGAATAGTATGCCGTACATTCCTGGCGCACTCTCGGTCATTTGTGACGCTTCGATATTGCACTGACTGTATTGATTGTAGGTGCAGGCCTACAACGATGTTCATCTGCCGTTTCTAGGAGCTGGGTGGATCTACCCATATAGAGAATGCATGTCTTGCTAAAACATAAGTGTTTCGAGCGTTTTGTGGCAAATGGCACATGGTTTGCGTTGCTTTCAGATTGGGATTGCATTCCCATGATGGATTGTCTCAATAGTTTCATGTACGGCTTGCAATTGGGATTATAGTCCCAATATAAAATAGGGCGCAAGCGAGAGGCTGGAATTGATCGCCATCTGAAGGAATGAGCCTAAACAAAGTTAGGTTGTATCTTATGAACATGAGAGTAGCCCAAAAGCAGAGCGGCTGGATGGATTTGAGGGGCATCGTCTGGCCGGTCGTGGCCGGACTGCTTGTCTTACTTTGTACGCTGCTTGGCCCAGAGACCGCGTCCGCACAGAGCGGCATCCGCACCGACATAGAAATCGATCACGGCACGACGGGCTTCCCTCTTACCGGTGGACACGCGCAGGTGCAGTGTCAGCGATGCCACCTCCAGGGGATATTTAAAGGGACGCCGACGCAATGTATGCAGTGTCACTCACCCGGCGGCCGAGTCGTCGCCACGTTCAAACCTTCAAACCATTTACCGACCAGCGTCAACTGTAACAGCTGCCACCGCACGACGAATTGGACGCCTGCATTTTTCACGCACAACGGAATACTTCCGGGGACCTGTTCGCGCTGTCATAACGGATCTGTCGCGCAAGGACAGCCGGCGGGGCACATGAATAGTAGCGGGGCTTCCTGCGATTCGTGCCATAAGAAGGGCGGAGGAACGTGGCGGTTGGTGACCAGCGGGTATGACCACAGCGCAGTGAAGCCTGGAACCTGCGCGACCTGTCATGGCGTCTTCGCGACGGGTGTTCCGGCAGGTCACAAAGGCGGGATGACTCCGGGGGCCTGCGACAGTTGTCACAGAACCACGGCTTGGCGGCCGACCACTTTCAACCATATAGGTGTGGCGCCAGGCACTTGTACAACCTGTCACGGAAAGACTTCCACAGGGATTCCGACAAATCACAAGGGCGGTCAGAATCCCTCTGCCGCTTGCGATAGCTGTCATAGAACCACAGCGTGGAAACCGGCGACGTTCAACCATACAGGGGTAACGCCGGGGACTTGTACGAGCTGTCACGGCAAAACCTCGACGGGGATTCCCACGAATCATAGGGGCGGCACGAATGCTACGGCGGCTTGCGACAGCTGCCACCGGACGGCGGCGTGGAAACCGGCGACTATGAGTCACGCGACCGTGGCCGCAACGCCCTGCGCCTCGTGCCACAACGGGTCGATGTCGACAGGTATCCCGGCGGGCCACAAAGGCGGGATGACTCCGGGGGCCTGTAACGCCTGTCACGTTACGACGGCATGGAAACCTGCATCATTCAGCCACGCGAATGTGACGCCAGGGACCTGTACGAGCTGTCACGGCAAAACCTCGACGGGGATTCCGACAAGCCATAAGGGCGGCACGAACGCTACGGCGGCTTGCGACAGCTGCCACCGGACGACAGCCTGGAAACCGGCGACTATGAGTCACGCGACCGTGGCTGCGACGCCCTGTGCCTCGTGCCACAACGGGTCGATGTCGACAGGCATCCCAGCGGGTCACAAAGGCGGCGCGACACCGGGGGCCTGTAATGCCTGTCATACGACTGCAGCCTGGACGCCGGCGGCCTTCAATCATGCGAATGTGACACCGGGAACCTGTACGAGTTGTCACGGCAAAACCTCGACGGGGATTCCGACAAGCCATAAGGGCGGCACGAACGCTACGGCGGCCTGCGACAGTTGCCACCGGACGACAGCCTGGAAACCGGCGACCATGAGTCACACGACTGTGGCCGCGACGCCCTGTGCCTCGTGTCACAATGGCTCGATCTCGACCGGGGTTCCGGCGGGCCACAAAGGTGGCGCGACACCGGGGGCCTGTAACGCCTGTCATAAAACGACCGCGTGGACACCCGCGACGTTCAATCACGCGAATGTGACGCCAGGGACCTGTACGAGCTGTCACGGAGTCAATGCGACCGGCATCCCAGCGAATCACAAGGGCGGGACCAACCGGGCCATTGCCTGTGACAGCTGTCATCGCACGACGGGCTGGCGGCCGGCCACGATGAACCACACCGTCGTGACGGCAACGCCTTGTGCGACCTGTCATAACGGGTCGATTTCAACGGGTATTCCTGCGGGGCACAAAGGCGGGCTGACGCCCGGAGCCTGCGGCAACTGTCATACGACAACGGCCTGGACGCCGGCGACGTTCAATCACGCGAATGTGACGCCGGGGACCTGTACGACCTGTCATGGCAAAACCTCGACGGGGATTCCGACGAATCATAAGGGTGGGACGAATGCCGCAGCGGCCTGTGACAGCTGTCACCGCACGACGGGCTGGCGGCCGGCGACGATGAATCACACGGTCGTCACGGCGACGCCTTGCGCGACCTGTCATAACGGGTCAATTTCAACAGGCATCCCCGCGGGCCATAAAGGTGGACTGACGCCGGGAGCCTGCAGCAACTGTCATAGAACAACGGCCTGGACGCCGGCGACGTTCAATCACGCGAATGTGACGCCGGGGACCTGTACGACCTGTCATGGCAAAACCTCGACGGGGATTCCGACGAATCATAAGGGTGGGACGAATGCCGCAGCGGCCTGTGACAGCTGTCACCGCACGACGGGCTGGCGGCCGGCGACGATGAATCACACGGTCGTCACGGCGACGCCTTGCGCGACCTGTCATAACGGGTCAATTTCAACAGGCATCCCCGCGGGCCATAAAGGTGGACTGACGCCGGGAGCCTGCAGCAACTGTCATAGAACAACGGCCTGGACGCCGGCGACGTTCAATCACGCGAATGTGACGCCGGGAACCTGTATGACCTGTCACGGCAAAACCTCAACAGGGATTCCGACGAATCACAAAGGCGGGACGAATGCCGCGGCAGCCTGTGACAGCTGTCACCGCACGACGGCCTGGATCCCGGCGACGATGAACCACACCGTCGTGACGGCAACGCCCTGCGCTAATTGTCACAATAATACGATCGTACGGGGCATTCCGGCAGGGCATAAAGGCGGGCTGACACCTGGGGCGTGTAACGCTTGTCACAACACCACGGCCTGGATTCCAGCATCCTTCAACCATAGCAATGTGACGCCGGGGACCTGTAATACTTGTCACAATGGAAGCACGGCGACCGGCCTGCCAGGGAACCACAAGGGCGGCCCAAATACCGGAGCTTCCTGCGACAGCTGCCACCGAACGACGGGGTGGAAGCCGGCCACAATGAATCACTCGGTGGTGGTGGCGACGCCCTGTGCAAATTGCCATAACGGTTCATTAGCCACAGGGAAATCTGGGGCTCATTTTGTCACAACACAGGCGTGTAATAAATGTCATGGAAACACGACGGCGTGGACGCCGGTGATGACGTTCACGCATACGACGCCTTACTACAAAGCACATCGAGCTGGAGTGTTATGTAGTGCTTGTCACACAAATAATAACGAAGTCATTGCCTGGAAATTTGCGGCCTATAAGCCTGACTGCGCGGGTTGCCATGCGGGTGATTTCAAACAAGGTCCGCATAAGAAGGTTGAATCGCCCCTTATTTACTACAACGTGGTGGAGCTCAAAGATTGTTCTGGCAGTTGCCACATCTACACCAACTCGACGTTCACGACGATTTCCAAGAGCCGCACCGGTCAACACAGACCCACCGGCAGTTTCTAATTCACCGGAAGCGCTGAGTCCGTTCGGACTCGGCGCTTCCTTGCTTGATTCTCCAAAACTTGAGGGAGCGGGTGTTGAGGGAACGCTACAGAGGCAGGTTGCGCCATGCGATGGGGAGCGTCCTTATGGGGGGACTACTCTTTCTCGTGGCTCTCACGGAGCCGGGCTCTGCATCTGCCCAGGTCCTTGATCGCATCGAGATCGTCGAGACGCCTGGTGTGGCCGAGATTCATATCGTCTTTAACGCCAGAGCGTTGTACCTGAGGCATACGCCGTCTGAAAAAGGTGATCTCATCAGGATCTTCTTAGACTTTCCCGACCTGGACCGATCCCGTCGTTTTGCGCGCGAGCTCGCGGCATCTCCTCCGAGCGATCTCGTGCCAAAATTTCAAGTGACCTTTCCTGACCAAGCCACCAATGGACTCTCGATCAAGTTCGAACGGCCGGTCCGATTTCGAGTGAGCCAGCGGGATATTCGGAGCAGCAGCCGCATCGTGATTGCCGTGAAGTTGGATAAGCCCGGTATCTCCGTGGTTCCCCCTGCGGAAGTGAAAGGACCTGCTGTCCCGAAGCCGCCTGTGGCGAAGGGCACCGGCCAATCTTTTGACGTCCCGCCGTTCACGCCTGGAATGGATATCGAACGATATGCGTCGGATCTCATGGATCTCGGACGCGCAGCACTGACGGCTGAGGAGAGTGAAAAAGCGGTCTTGATCTTCAACGCGGCACTCAATCTGCCTCCGAACAAGCAGTCCCGTGAGGCGCAAGAGATGATCGGGGTGGCCAGAGAAGGTACCGGCGACATCGACAAGGCCAAGGCTGAATATGAGCATTATCTCAAAATATATCCTGATGGGGATGGTGCCGTTCGCGTGCGGCAGCATTTGGCCAAGGTCGCGGACTTGAAGATCGCCATTGCTCAGGGAAAGGTGAAAAAGCCGGCGAAGAAAATCGATGAGATGAAGGTCTATGGCAGTGTGTATGAATACTATTACGGCGGCTACTCTCAGACACAAATTACCGACAAAGTTTCGAATGCGACGACGAAATTCAACAACCAGGATCAGTCGCTGCTGCAATCGGCTTTCGACATCACCGGGCGATATCGGAAGGACGAATACGATACGAAACTGGTGGTGCGAGGTACGCAGACCTACGATCTTTTGGCGGATACGGAGATCAGGCGAAATGTCAGCCGTCTTCGGGCGCTGTACCTGGAGCATTCAAGTCAGGATTCCTATTTCGTCCGTGTCGGGCGTCAGCCTGGAAATACTGGAGGGGTGCTGGACTTCAGGTTTGATGGGGTGTGGTTCCGGTACACGGCTGTTCCGCAGTTCCTAAACGTGAATCTCCTCGCGGGGCAGCCCAGGCAATTTAGCTTGGCCTCGAACTACGTCCCTGATGATCCCAGGAACTTCCGGGCCGATCTCAAGCGATATTTCTATGGAGTCAACGTCGACATCGGCCCTGTCGCTAAGGCCTGGAGTGGGAACGCCTACTACATTAATCAAATGGTGAACGGCGTCGTCGACCGTCGAGCGGTAGGGACTGAGCTACGGTATGCCGAAAACGGAAAAAACGCCTTTGGACTGGTCGATTACGATATCTCGTACAATGTTCTTAATGTGGCGATGCTCAATGGAACGTGGGTCACCGAGGGGACGACGTTCACGCTCTTGGCCGATCATCGGCGCACGCCCTATTTACAGACCACGAACGCACTCTTCGGGACTCCCAATGCTCAACTTGAAAATATAAATCCCACCAATGCTGATCTCTTACGTGAGCAAGCCAAGGCGGTCACCGCGACCAGTAATTTATTCCTGGTCGGTGTTCTCCAAGCCGTGAGTAAAGATTGGCAAATCGGGGGAGATGTTCGGTTGAACCGGATTTCAGGCACGGGACAGACCAACTGCTTGGTCATTCTTCCAGGAACGAGTACGCTGTTTCTTAACCCCAACGCGACGAGCGATGCCGCTTGTTCCTTGCAAGCGCAGCCTGGTACTGGCAATATCTATACATATACGGCGCAAGCGATCGGGGCGAACTTCCCGTTCGAGAACACGACGTTCGTCGCGAATGCCAGTTATATTACGAGTCCTGCCTATAACGGGGAGTCTCTTTCACTCAATACGCTGGCACGCTTGACTCCACAGTTGCAATTCGACACGTTCGTGCTCTTGTACCACCAAAAGGACAATCTCAACGTCGATTTGTACCGGGTGACACCGACCATTCGACTCGATTATCGGTTTTTCAATAGCTGGACACTTGAGGGATCGGGCGGAGTCGAGAAAACGTTGACCAACAGTCCGTCGCAAAAAGACTCCACGATGCGGCAATTCTTTTTCCTTGGCCTGCGCTGGGATTTTTCGTAGCCATGCTGGATATTCATGACCTCAGTTGTCATCGTGGAGACCGGAAGCTCTTCGGGCAGGTCAGTGTCTCGGTGCCGGTCGGGCGACTGCTGTCGATCGAAGGATCGAATGGATCCGGGAAAACGACGCTGCTGAGGGCGATCTGCGGTCTGACGCCTCCTGATCAGGGCACGATCCGCTGGCATGGGCGATCAATCACAGAGCAGCGGGAGACATTCACCTCCGGTTTAATCTACATTGGTCATCGCATAGGGCTGAAAGATGACCTTACTCCAATGGAGAATATTCAAGCGGCCATGCAGATGAGCGGCCATCCGGTGACCACCGCGCTGGCGCGTGCCGCCCTTGAGGCGATCGGCGTCGAGCCAGTCTGTTACCGGCTGCCGACCAGAGTGCTTTCTGAAGGCCAGCAGCGGCGAGTGGCACTGGCCCGTCTCTGGTGTAGCGATCAGCCGCTTTGGGTGCTGGATGAGCCATTCACGGCACTTGATGCGCGATCCTCTCAACTGCTTCGGGAGCGATTGCAGCGGCAGGTCGAACGGGGAGGCATTGTAGTGGCGGCGACGCATCAAGCTATAGGTCTCGATCCATCAACTGTTCAGCAGCTCAGGCTCGGCGAATGATGCAGGGGGGCTTGGCGGGCGCGGTTTTCGGTCTTATCCAGCGCGATCTTCTGCTCACCTGGCGCCGCCGCGCTGATATCGCCACGACGCTGCTGTTCTTCGTGATTGTGGCCACCCTGTTCCCGTTGGGTGTCGGACCCGAGCCAGCCGTGTTGCGGACGATTGCGCCGGGAGTGTTGTGGATTGCGGCGCTGCTCTCCTGTTTCCTGTCGCTTGGCCGGTTGTTCGCGACCGATTATCAGGACGGTACATTGGAACAGATGCTGCTGACGCCTCATCCGTTGGCGGCGCTCGTGTTGGGGAAAATCGCAGCCCATTGGCTGGTGTCGGGATTGCCGGTGGTCGTGTTGTCGCCGTTGATCGGCCTCCAATTCGGCTTGAGCGGCGGCGCCATCGCGATCTTGACCTTCTCCCTCTTGCTCGGCACTCCCACCTTGAGCCTGGTGGGTTCGATCGGCGCGGCACTCACGTTAGGTATTCGGGGAGGTAATCTGTTGAGCGCGTTGCTGGTGCTTCCCCTCTTCATCCCTGTGCTGATTTTCGGAGCGGGGGCTGTGGCAAGCAGCGAGTCCGGTATGGGAGCAGAGGGGCATCTTTCGCTGCTTGGCGCCTGTGTGGTCCTGGCCATTCCGTTTGCCCCTTGGGCGACCGCAGCCGCCTTACGCATTGCGGTCGAATAGGATCGGAGAGCATGAAGACAGATCGTATGAACTGGTTCCAATGGTCCTCGCCGCAGGCGTTCTATCCGCTCGCCGGTAAGCTGATTCCCTGGTTTGCCTGTGTGTCAATGGTCTGCCTGGCCGCAGGGCTCTATATGGGGTTTTTGGTTGCCCCGACCGATTTCCAGCAAGGCGACTCGTATCGCATTATTTTTGTCCATGTGCCGGCGGCGTGGATGTCCATGTTTCTCTACGTCGTCATGGCCGGATGGGCGGCGGTGGGGCTGGGTTTGAAGGCGCGGCCGTCCTTTATGATGGCTCAGGCTATCGCGCCGACCGGGGCGCTGTTCACATTTCTCGCCCTTTTTACCGGAGCGTTCTGGGGGAAGCCGACGTGGGGAGCCTGGTGGGTCTGGGACGCCCGCCTCACTTCTGAGCTGATTTTGCTGTTCCAGTATGCCGGCGTCATGCTGCTCCATGCCTCGATCGACGATCTCCGTCGTGCCGACCGCGCGAGTGCCGTGCTGGCGTTGGTCGGTGTCGTCAATGTGCCGATTATTTATTTTTCCGTGCGCTGGTGGAACACCCTGCACCAGGGTGCCTCGATCAGCGTGACCGCCGCGCCCAAGATGGCGGCGACGATGCTGGCGGCGATGGGTATCATGGCGCTGGGCTTTTGGATGTATAGCGCCGCGGTCACGCTGCTGCGTGTCCGGTGTATCATCCTTGAACGTGAACGGCACGCTTCCTGGGTGCAGATAGAGAGGGTCTCCTGATGCAGTGGAACAGCCTCAACGAGTTTCTTGCGATGGGCGGGTACGGGGTCTATGTCTGGCCGTCATTCGGGGTGACGGCGCTCTGCATGATCTGGGAAGTTCTAATCCTCCGTCGGCGGCATGCGGCGGCTCGCACCGCACTGAATCAATCGGTTGCCTCCGCGGGAGTGGCATTATGACGCCGCGGCAAAAACGATTCTCTATGATTGGACTTGGTTTGGTGGCGCTGGGGATTGCATCGGCCTTAGTGCTGAACGCGTTCAATAGCAATCTCGTGTTCTTCTTCACGCCGACACAGATCGAAAATGGGGAAGCGCCGAAGGGACGAAGCTTTCGCATCGGCGGCTTAGTCGAAGCGGGGACGCTCAAGCGCGAAGGCGATGGACTGACGGTTCACTTCGTCGTGACGGACACAGTGAAGCGTATTCCAGTGACGTATAAGGGCATTCTTCCTGATTTGTTTAAAGAGGGGAAAGGCGCGGTTGCTCAAGGTCAATTGGGAACCGACGGCACATTTGTCGCCAGTGAAGTGTTGGCCAAGCACGACGAGAATTATATGCCGCCCGAAGTAGCTGAGGCCATTGCGAAAGCAAAGAAATCCGGCGCGCAGAGCAGCAACACGCTGACGATGTCGCCGGAGAGGATAAAACCATGATTCCTGAGGTTGGTCACTTTGCGTTGATTCTGGCGCTGTGCGTGGCGCTTGTGCAGGGGATTCTTCCCATCTATGGCGCCGCGGCCGGGAGCCCGGTCCTCATGTCCATGGCGAAACCAGCAGCGCGCGCACAGTTCCTTCTGGTGTTGATCGCCTTCTGTTGTCTGGGCTATGCATTTGCTCAGAAAGACTTTTCGGTGCTCTATGTTGCGGCTAACGCCAATTCAAAGTTACCGCTCCATTATCGTCTGGCTGCCATTTGGGGAGCCCATGAAGGGTCTCTCCTGTTATGGACTTTTATCCTGACGCTCTGGATGTTCGCGGTGACGTTGTTTTCCACTCATCTCCCGGAGGCGATGCGGGCACGTATTCTTGGCGTGATGGGTTTGGTGAGCCTGGGGTTTCTTTTATTCATGTTGACCGTCTCGAACCCCTTCGAGCGGTTGATCCCGGCCGCGCCTGATGGCCGTGATCTGAATCCCTTGCTCCAGGATCCCGGCATGGTCATGCATCCGCCGATGCTGTACATGGGGTATGTGGGATTCTCCGTCGCGTTTGCGTTTGCGATTGCCGCGCTCTTGGGCGGCAACCTCGATGCAGCCTGGGCCCGTTGGTCACGTCCCTGGACAACGGTGGCCTGGTGTTTTCTGACGGTCGGCATCGCCTTAGGCAGCGGATGGGCCTACTACGAACTGGGGTGGGGTGGGTGGTGGTTTTGGGACCCGGTCGAAAATGCGTCGTTCATGCCCTGGCTTGCCGGAACTGCGCTGATGCACTCGCTCGCCGTGACTGACAAACGAGGCGGGTTCAAAGTCTGGACCGTTCTACTCGCAATTATGGCGTTCTCCTTGAGCCTGCTCGGGACATTCCTCGTGCGTTCAGGTGTTTTGACCTCGGTCCATGCCTTTGCGACGGATCCAAAGCGAGGCCTCTTCATTCTCGCCTTTTTGGCGATCGTGATCGGCGGGTCGCTGTTGCTATACGCGTGGCGGGCGCCGCGTGTGGGATTGGGTGGGGGATTCGACCTCGTTTCGCGTGAGTCGATGCTGCTGGCCAACAATGTGTTGTTGGTTGTGGCGATGGCTTCGGTGTTGTTGGGGACGCTGTACCCGTTGTTTTTGGATGCGTTGGGACTAGGCAAGATTTCCGTTGGGCCTCCCTACTTCGATACGGTTTTTGTTCCCCTCATGACACCCGCGATTTTTCTGATGGGGATCGGCCCTCTGGCCCAGTGGAAAAAGGCGAGTCTGCCGGCTCTCGCCATGCAGCTGCGCTGGGCGTTCGGTGTGAGTGTGGGGACTGCGCTGCTGCTTCCGTTTGTTCTTGGAAAGTGGACGCCGCTGCTCAGCTTGGGGCTGCTATTGTCGCTCTGGATCGTGACGACGACGGTGGCGCATATTCGTGAACGGGTGAGCCATCTCGTCGGTAACAGTCTTCTGAGTTGTCTGGCTGCGTTGCCGCGGGCTTACTGGGGCATGGTGCTAGCTCATTGCGGCATCGCGGTATTTATTGTCGGCGTGACGATGGTCAAAGGGTTTGAGGTTGAGCAGGATCTGCGGATGAATGTGGGCGAGACTGCAACGATCGGCGGCTACACGTTTCGTTTCGATGGCGCACAGGAAGTGAAAGGGCCGAACTATATCGCTGCACGCGGCATCTTCAACGTGACCAAGGAAGGCCGGGAGGTCACGATGATGTACCCGGAGAAACGACTCTATGCGGTGCAAAATCAAGCGATGACAGAGGCCGCGATCGATTCCGGTCTGTTGCGCGACCTATACGTCTCGCTGGGCGAACCGCTTGAAGATGGCGCTTGGAGCGTCCGGCTGTATCACAAACCGTTTATCGATTGGATTTGGGGCGGTTGTCTCATTATGGCGTTAGGCGGCTTGCTGGCTGTCAGCGATCGTCGATATCGGTTGGCGTGGCGTCGGGAACGGGCAGAAGCGCCGGAGGCGCTTCAACCGCTGGAGAAGGGTGCGGCATGAAGCGGTTTCTGCTTCCTGTAGCCATTTTTGCGGTGCTGGTGGGGTTCCTTGCGGTCGGATTGACCTTGAACCCGCGCGAAATTCCGTCGCCGCTTGTGGGGAGAGTAGCGCCTGATTTTTCCCTGCCCCAGCTGCATGAGTCCGACAAGGTTTTTTCGCCGAAAGAGCTGGCGGGGAAAGTCTGGTTGCTGAACTTCTGGGCCTCCTGGTGCAATGGCTGCAAAGAGGAGCATCCCGTCCTAATGCGGATGGCGCAGGCGGGGAATGTCCCGATCTACGGTATGGATTATAAAGATCGTCGTGATGAAGCGTTGACATGGCTGCGACGACACGGGAATCCCTATGTTCTCACAGGCGTCGATGAAGCAGGCAGAATCGGTATTAATTATGGAGTCTATGGCGTGCCTGAAACGTATGTAATCGATAAGCAGGGTGTCATTCGCTACAAGCAAATCGGCCCATTGGATGACGAGGTCGTGGCAAAGACCATTATCCCGCTCGTCAAGGAGCTGCAAGCAAAATGAAATGGCTTCTCTTGATAGTTCTATGCGTCCCTCAGGTGGTCTGGGGCGGGGAAGCCAAACCGTTGGCCGAGGATCCCGTGGCTGAGGTCCGGCTCAAGCATCTGGCCGTCGAGCTGCGATGTTTGGTGTGCCAAAACCAAACGCTGGCGGATTCGAACGCGCCGCTCGCGGAAGATTTGCGGCGTGAGGTCCGTGAGATGATTGCGAAGAATATGAGCGATCAGGAGATCATTGACTTTCTGGTGCAACGATACGGCGATTTTGTGCTCTACCGGCCACCGGTAAAAGCCACGACCACTCTGCTTTGGATCGGACCGTTCCTGCTGCTGGCGGGTGGCGCAGCTGCTCTTGGGCTGGTGCTCAAACGCCGCAGGCAGGCGGTGACCGATGTGCCGATCACCGATGAAGATCACAGAAGAGTAGAACAGCTCTTGTCACAAGGGGAGAAACGATCATGACGCTCGCATTCTGGTTTATTGCATGGGCGATGACTCTCCTCGTGCTGGGCTTGCTGATTTGGCCGTTGCTGAAACGGCAGGACGCGCGGGGGAATGAAGAAGCGGAGAAACGGCTCTCGGTCTATCGCCAGCAGTTTGCGGAGCTGGAACAAGATTACAAGAATGCTGTGCTGACGGACGCGCAGTACCAACAATCCAAGCACGAACTTGAGCGGCGTCTGCTTGAGGAAACAGCTCCGGACACGAAAGCGCCCATCGTTCCGGTTCGGCCGGTCAACCGGAGAGCGATTGCCGTTGCGTTGGCGTTTCTCATTCCGACGATCGGAGGGCTGCTGTACTGGAAGTTGGGCAGTCCTGAGGCTGTCACGCTTCCGAGCGCATCCGCGCCTGCTGCGCAAAGCGGGTCGGAGTATGCGCATCAGACATCCGAAGGGCTTGATGCGCTCTCCGAGCGATTGAAGAAGAAGCTGGAACAGAACCCCAATGATGGCGTCGGGTGGGCATTGCTGGCGCGCTCCTATGCAGAAATCGGCCGGCACGCCGACGCGGTGCCGATTTACGAGAAGG
The DNA here is from genome assembly GCA_013140455.1 of Nitrospira sp. Taxonomy (GTDB): domain Bacteria; phylum Nitrospirota; class Nitrospiria; order Nitrospirales; family Nitrospiraceae; genus Nitrospira_D. Next base: position 20,763 of record JABFSU010000103.1, read on the forward strand.
CGATGAAGCTCATTCCCGACGATCCCCAGATGCTCGCCGATTATGCCGATGCGCTCGGCATGCTGCAAGGTCGCAAACTGGAAGGGAAGCCGGAACAACTGATTCAACAGGCGCTGAAGATCGATCCGAATCATGTCAAAGCGCTGATGCTGGCTGGGACCATCGCGTTCGATCGCAGAGAGTTTGGCAAGGCGGCCCAATATTGGGAGCGGGCGAATGCCAATCTGCCGACTGAGACGGAGGCCGGAGCCAGGCAGGAACTCTTGGCTGGTATCGCCGAGGCCAAAGGGCTCGCCACCGGGAAGCCAGTGACGGCGAGCGCGGCAGGAGTACCTGCGACGCCGTCAAAGCAAGAGGGGCAAGCCGTGGCCATCAGTGGGACCGTGACCCTGGCCCCGAGTCTTGCTGCAAAAGGGGCTTCAACGGATACCCTCTTTGTGTTCGCCAGAGAGATGAATGGCCCGCCCATGCCGGTGTCGATCGTACGTGCCACCAAGAAAGATTTGCCGTTCACGTTTCAGCTCGATGATTCAACCAGCCCCATGCCGTCGAGAAAACTGTCCGACGTGGGAACGGTTGTCATCGTCGCGCGTCTTTCCAAGTCCGGCGAAGCCATGCCGAAAAGCGGCGATCTTCAGGGCGTCAGCGAGCCGATGAAACCGGGAGCCAACAAGGTCACGGTTGTGATCGATCGAGAGATTCCCTAGGGCGGAGGTTTGCCGATGTCCTTTTCGTCACCCGCATGGCTCTATCTCTTGCCGCTTCTCGTGGCGCTGCTGTTCTATCTGCGCCGCCACCGGAAAACGGAGATACATCACCGCAGCCGTCTTGAAGAAGCCAAGAAGTCCGGAATCCCCGAGCCGCTCACCTTGCATCCCGTCATTGATACCAACAAATGTATCGGCTCAGGGGCCTGTCTCAAAGCCTGTCCTGAACATGCATTGGGGCTTGTCGGGAGAAAGGCGGTGCTTGTTCAACCCGACCACTGTATCGGCCATGGCGCTTGTGAGACGGCCTGTCCGGTCGAGGCGATTTCGCTGGTGTTCGGTACCGAAAAACGCGGCATCGATATTCCGCAAATCAAGCCTACATTCGAAACGAATGTGCCGGGCATCTTCATCGCCGGCGAACTCGGAGGGATGGGACTGATTCGGAAAGGCGTGGATCAGGGACAGCGGGCCGTTCAGACGATCGCGAAGAAGCGCAGCAAGGGGAGCGAATTGGATGTGGTCATCGTCGGTTCCGGGCCAGCCGGGATCTCCGCGTCTTTGGCTGCGAAGGAAGCGGGGCTGCGATTTGTGACCATCGAGCAGGAAGACGGCCTCGGCGGCTCCGTCTATCAATACCCGCGGGCAAAGGTGGCGATGACGGCGCCCATGACACTGCCTATTGTCGGAAAGTTTAGCAAGTACGAAATCAGCAAAGAAGAGCTGCTTGAATTTTGGAACAAGGTCATCAAACAAACCGGTCTGAAGATCAATTTCATGGAGCGGATGGATTCGCTGAAGAAAGTCGGTAACAGCTTCGTCGTGAAGACCTCCAAAGCGGAATACAAGACGGTAAACGTTCTCCTTGCGATCGGTCGGCGCGGCACTCCGCGCAAGCTGGGTGTCCCAGGGGAAGAACAGCCGAAAGTCGTCTATCGCTTGATCGATGCCGAACAATATCGGAATATGCATGTGTTGGTAGTTGGTGGGGGAGACAGCGCGGCGGAAGCGGCGCTGGCGATTGCCGGGGAGAAGGGGACGACTGTCACGATCTCCTGCCGCGGAGATGAAATCTTTACCCGACCGAAAGACAAGAATCGCCAGCAATTAAAGCAGTGCGTGGCGGAAAAGAAGATCACCGTGTTTGTGAATGCGAATGTCAAAGAGATTGGTAAAGACGCGGTGACGCTTGATCACGAAGGGCAATCCGTGGTGCTGAAGAATGATGCCATGATTGTCTGTGCCGGCGGCACGCTCCCGACGCCGATGCTGAAAGAAATGGGCGTGATGGTGGATACCTACTACGGTCAGGTCGTCCCGAAGTAATCGTTCGCATGGAGGCATGTATGCGGAGTCGTCTGATCATCGTCTGTGCGAGCGTGTTCCTGGTAAGCGCATGCGGAGGGGCGCGCACCGTCCCAGCGACCCATGGCAAACCGGTGAGCGAAGCACCTGCCAAGGGGAACGCGGCGATGCAGCAGTTGCGCGCGCAGGCGGAAAAAGGAAATGTCGAAGCACAGTTTGCATTGGCCCAGGCCTACGATCGTGGGCGAGAGGTGCCGATCGACAAGGTCGAGGCTGTCCGATGGTATATGCGAGCGGCGGAACAAGGTGATGCGTTCTCCCAATATCTACTCGGGAACAATGCCTGGAATGGCACGGGAATGCCGAAGAGTGAACAGGCTGCGGTGCAGTGGTGGCAACGCGCGGCTTCGCAAGGTTTTGCTCCCGCGCAATCGAGCTTAGGCCGAACCCTCGTCACCGGCGGCCAGGGTGTATCGCCGGACAAGATGCAAGCCTACCTGTGGCTGGCGCTGTCCGCCGGCCAGGGTGATCAGGAGGCCGATCAACAACGTGCCACACTGGTCGAGCAGTTACAGCCGGATCAGCTGGCGCAAGCCAAGCGGTTAGTCAAAGAGTGGAAGCCGGCAAGATCCCGTGCTGTGCTCAGCAGGAGCGCTCCGTAATCCCATGTATCTATTCTCCAACTCCTGAAGTCTCTCGCGTCTTGCAGAACATCAGAGGCGAGGAGTCAGGATTGCCCCAACCTCGTATTCCTACCAGGTGCCGGTTTTTCTGTTTCGGGTGAACTCCGCAAGAGTCGATTTCTGAAAAAAGGACGTATTCCGGCACTCCCCATAGTGGTCGTTCATTTCACCTTCCCGGACAGCTTGCGGTCTTCTCGTGAACTCGCATGCGGTCTCGGCTGATGGGCTCATCAAAGTTCCTCTCACGATCCCTCTGACAGAGGCTTTCTCCCCTCAAAAGTAGGCAGTAGTCTTCGCATGCCTAATTGGGTAGCTCGCTGCGCAACAAGGCGTAGTCGCACGACTGCGTCCAGAAGACGAAGGCCTGTATACCTGTGCACACATGAGTAACCATCAGCAGGTAGTCACAGAAAGAAAAATATAGGTGAGCGAATGGATGGTCAACGAAACACAGAACGAGATTCAGTTGGAACGGCAGCCATCACAGAGTTGCGGGAGCTTATCGCCAAATCATCATCAATCTATGCGGGACATGAGGGACCGTGACGAGTTATGCGGGTTGGAGTTATGACGGAAGTCACTTACAGGAACTGAGGAGGGAGTGGTCATGGAAGGGATGAGCCGAATGTTTGGCAGAGTTGCAACGCAGCTGGGAATGGCGGCCGCGTGTATATGCGCCCTGGCAGCGCCGGCAAGCGTATCAGCGCAGACGCCGCCGACCGTCACCGTCACGGTGCAAGGCAGCGACGGACTGCCTATCGCGCCGGGCTTCCGCTGGTTGCTGCAGGAAAATCTGATGTATGACGCCAAGCAAGGGGTTTCCTGCGATCCAACAGGAGCCGACGCGAACCGCCCCTGCGTTCCCGGCACGAACATCTCCGCCAACACCCTCTCGACCAATTTCCATAAGAGTTACATGCCTCCCGTGGACAAGGGTGATGTGGCGGGCAGCCAGGCGATCATTACGATTCCCGATGCGACCAAGAAATATTTCGTGTCCGTGCTGCCGCATTGTGCGAACCCCGCGTCGGCGCCGGAGAATTGTTATTCGATCAACGGCGGTGCGATTGCGCCGGGACAGACCGCGCTTACTGTGGTGGTGCCGAAACAACGGATTCCCACCGCGCAGATTTTCGTCATGGCGTTCGAGGACCTTGCGCCCATTAACAACGCGTTCGATCAAGGTGAGCGCGGATTGGGCGGATTCAATGTCGCGATTGCTGATGCCGGTGGCCAGATTTTGACCGACGCAATGGGCAATCCGCTGGGCACGACCTATCAAGCCGACGGGCTCACTCCCGACTTGCTTGGCAACGGCATTGTCACCACGATGACACAGGGAGAGATCGATTTCGCCCTCGCCAACAATGGCGCAGGAAATCCCTACAATCTTAAAGTCGGCGAGGCCCTGATCAAGGGACTCGCGCCGGGGAAATACGGCATCACGATCACGCCGGTGGTGGGATTGAATTATCAGCAGACCGCGACCATCGAAGGCACGAAGACGATCGATGCCTGGGTCCATGCCAATGAACCCCGCTACATGTTCGAACTCGGCCCGGCCGGGCACCATGCCGAATTCGGTTATGTACAGCCAGGCTATGTGCTGACCCCTCAGGGCGCCCCGTTGCTCGGCCAGGGGAGCAGCAGTATTACCGGGCGCATCGTTAATATGCACATGTCCCGGCCCCCCGACTATACGATGCACAAGGGCCATCCGTTGCTAGGCTGCTGGATCGGTTTGAATGAGTTTCAATTGGGCCGCGCGGGCAGAGGCCTCTATGTCGCGGCCTGCAACTCGGACAGCACCTTCACCATTCCCAACGTGCCGGACGGCTCGTACCAACTTGCGGTATGGGATCAATTTCTCGATAACATTTTTGCGCTCGTGCCGGTGACCGTAACCGGCGGAAATCTGGATCTTGGCGATGTGGGCGTGTTCCGCTGGTTCGGAGCTCAGGATCACTATGTCTTTTTCGATGCGAATGGCGACGGGGTCCGGCAGGAGACAGAAGTCGGCATCCGTGACCAGGTGGTGAACCTGCGGTTCCGCGACGGCACGATTTACCAGTCGTTTCCGACTGATACGACGGGCTATGTGCCGTTCGACGAAATCTTCCCCTTCTTCAGCTGGCAAGTGGCCGAAGTCGATTTTGCCCGCTTCAAGGCGACAGGTGTTACGGTCACCGTCGACGCCGGCGGACCGGTTGTTCCAGGCGAAAAACTGACGCCACAAATTCAAGCCGACGGGGTTTCCACGACAAGAACCGAAACCGGGCCGGTGTTGCTCCAAGGCTTTCAATCATTCCTCGGCACGACGAACAAGTTTGAATGGGGCAAGAAGAATTATTCGCCCGGCGAGAATGGTGGAATCAGCGGCATCGTCCAATACGCCACCACGCGCGCGGAGGATGATCCTCGCTACGCCGCAGCTGAAACCTGGGAGCCGGGCATTCCCCGTGTTCCCGTATTCCTCTACCGGGATCTGAACGGCGACAAGGTCATTGACGACGTGAACGGCAACGGGGCCATGGATCTGGCCGATGCGGATCACTACCCCTTCGGCTGGTCGAACGGCGGAGAGATGGGGCCGGAGGACGTGAAGCGAAATGATATTGGCGGTATTGCGGGTATCAACGATCCGACGTTCGTCTTCAATGCCGGCGATGCGGTGCAGATCGCCACGACCGACAGTTGGGACGACAACAATCCGACCGGCTGCCCTGGAAATCCAGCCGATCCCTTCCATCAGAACGGCAAATGCTACGATGGTCTGCGGAATTTCAATCAGGCGCGCCCGGCCGTGTTCGATGGCGGCTATGCTTTTACCTCCTATGTGCCGACGGGACGGTCGTCCGGTGGAACCGCGGTGACACTCGTGGCAGGTCAGTACATCGTCGAAGCCCTCACTCCCAAAGGCTATGAATACCAGAAAGAAGAAGACAAGAACGTGGACTTCGGCAATGCGTCGATCGTCAGCCCTCTGGCGCTGCCGCCGGCGTGCGTGGGTACGCGAAATGCGCCGGTCCCCGCGAATCTGACGTTGTTTCCGGGCGTCGCTGCGCCGAATGCAGGCATCAACACACCGCTGTGCGACCGGAAGGTCGTGCTGCTCACCAGCGGCCAGAATGCCGCGGCGAACTTTTTCATGTTCACCGAGGTGCCGCTGGCGGCGCAGGTGACCGGGTTCGTCTTGAACGATCTGGCCAACGAGTTCGATCCGCTTTCGCCGAACTTCAGCGAAAAGGCGGCGCCGTCCTGGTTGCCCATTTCCTTCCGCGACTGGACAGGGAAGGAAGTGGTCCGGGTCTATACCGATCAATTCGGCACCTACAATGCGATGCTGCCCTCGACCTACACCATCAACGCGCCGACGCCGAGCGGCGTCTCGCCGCAGATGCTGCAGGCCTGCCTCAATAATCCAGGGCCGATCCAGGATCCGGTGTCGGGGCAGATGGTCATTGATCCGTTCTACAACAAGCATTACGGCCAGACCTGTTGGACGTTGCACTACCTGCCGGGCACCACAACGTACGCCGATACGCCCATCGTGCAGATTGCCGCGTTTGTCGGCAACGGCAACGTGCAGACCGATTGCGACTGCGCGGATAAGACGCCGAAGGTCTTCTCCGTCACCGGACCGGGCAACGTCGGTCCATTCATTGCCGATGCTGATACCAGCCGCCAGCTCACGATTACGTCGGTTGGATCGGTTCAGGTGCCGGATCCTAACGCGATCAGAACCGAAGGGAATTTTGGCGCAGTCATCACGCGGGACTTCGGGTTCGGGGACGCTCCCGGTCAAGTGACGATCGGCGGGATTCCCTTAGAGAACATCGCCTGGTCGAACAACGTGATTACTGCCGATGTCCCATTGGCGGCTCAGACCGGCCAGTTGGTCGTGACACGGGCGGACAGCGGACTATCGTCCCTCAACTCCGTCACCGTCACAGTCGGCAATGCCGGCATTCCGGCTGTCCGTATGGTCGCGTCGGGTCAGTCGATTCAAGCGCAACTTGATCTCGCGAATCCGGGTGACCTGATTCTGGTGCAACCCGGTACCTATTACGAAATGCTCATTATGACCAAGCCGGTGAAGCTGCAAGGCTGGGGCGCGGGTTCGACCCACATCATTGCCAGCCAATCCTTGGCCACACAGTTGCAGACGTGGCGGGAGAAGATGAACAGCCTGGTGAACTGTCCGCTCACGCCGGCCGGAAAAATTGCCTTGTTGCCTGGTCAGGCGAACAATACTCAAGGGGCGACGGGTGGCACCTGTGGCTACCTCGCCGGCACTGGCCTGTTCCAGATCGATGAAGGCGCGGGGGTTTTTATTGGGGCGCAAGACGGCATCTTCACCAGCGGCCAGCATGGCCGCGTGGATGGGTTCTCGGTCGCCGGATCGGTGACGTCGCCCGGCATCGTGGTGAACGGCTATGCCCGATTCGTTGAAATCAGCAACAACCAGGTGGCCAACAATCAAGGCACCTACGGCGGCGGCATCCGGCTGGGCGATCCGACCTTGACGGTCAGTGCGCAGAACGACCATGCCACGATCCATCACAATCACATCGTGCAGAACGGCAGCTTGTTTGCGCCGGGCGCGGGTGTGGCCCTCTATGCCGGCAGCGATCACTATCAACTGATGGACAACTACGTCTGCGGCAACTTCGCAACGGAAGACGGCGGCGGCGTGGCGCATCTCGGCTTGAGCCCCAACGGGCTGATCGCGCGGAACAAGATCGTCTTCAACCAGACCTTCGTGCAATCGGTCGGCGGATTAGGCGGATCGGGCGCGGGCGGCGGACTGCTCGTGGCGGGCCGCGCGCCGGCCGTCGGTGGGCCGCTCCAGATCAGCGAGGGCGCGGGATCCGTAACCATCGCGTCGAACCTCATTCAGGGCAACAACGCGGGCACCAGCGACGGCGCGGGTGTCATGCTTCGGAGCATCAACGGGTTGGACGTGTTGGTCTCGCCGACCAACAACTCGACCTGGTACGAAGTGAATCTCTTCAACAATATCATCGTGAACAATGTGGCCGGACTGTCCGGTGGCGGCATCGCCATGCAAGACGCCGCCAAGGTCAACATGATTAACAACACTGTCGCGCACAACGACAGTACGGCGACGGCGGGCATGGCGTTCAGCGCCGGCGTGCCGAACGTGTCGAATCCACAACCGGCCGGGGTCGTGTCCAGCCGCTTCAGCGCCGGGCTCTGCCAGGCGTTCCAAGAGGCGGCGGGATGTGCGCGCTACTCCGATCCCGTGATGGAGAACAACATCGTCTTGAATAACCGCTCGATGTTCTGGGAAGTGGACACCCAAGTGAATCCGCCGAAAGGCCAGTTGAAGACCGCCGGCGTGCATGATCTAGGAGTGCTGCCCGAAGGGGCGGGATTCCTCTTGCATCCGATGAACGGCATCTTAACCGACGGCACCATCGGGTACGATGTGTCGAATCAACTGGTGATCGATGTGATGAAGGCCGACGGGACTTCGGATGTCTTTGTGAATCCCTACTTCAATGCGCCGCCCGGATTCGGGTCTGTGCAGCCGGACGGCACCATCTTACAACTCGAATTTACCACCACGCTGGCGAGCGCCGCAGCGCTGGATGAAGGCGGCAATTTCATCGACGTGCACTACGGTCCGCTCACGCCCGGCGGCAACTATCGTCTCGTGGCCAACGCTCCGGCCATCGATGCCGGGAACGATGCGGCCTTGATCGTGTCCGGTCTGTTGGCGGCCGACTATGACGGCCAGCCGAGGCCGACCGACGGCAACAGCGACGGCACGGCTCGCACCGATATCGGCGCGGACGAAACGTCCGGCGCGACGGGCAACCAGGCCCCGACGATCACATCGAGCCCCGTGACCACGGCGACGGCCTTGCAGCTCTATGTCTATCAAGTGCTGGCCTCGGATCCGAATGCAGGCGACCTCCTTTCCTACAACCTGCCGACCGCTCCCGCAGGCATGACGATCAGTGCGACCGGGCTCGTGCAATGGACGCCGACGCAGGCTCAAGTGGGACTGAACGCGGTGATCGTGCGGGTGCAGGATCAGGGCGGAGCCTTTATCACGCAGTCCTACTCGGTGACGGTTGATCCACCAAAACCGGCCGTCGTCGGGTTCACCTTGCGCGATGCCAACGACGATGTGGTGATCGGTCCATTGACCAACGCAGCCATCGTCGATCTGAGAGATCTCTGCGGAGACTGTCAGGTCAACGTGGAAGCAACCGTGAGCAGCCCGGCTCCCGGAGCTGTCAGAAGCGTCGTGTTGACCTTGAGTGGCGCGACGAACAGGACGCGGACTGATAACACGAATCCCTATACGATGCCGGGCAACAACGGCGGAGATTTCGCAGGGATGACCTTGAACCCCGGTCCGCATACCTTGACGGCCACGCCCTTTAGCGGCCTCAACGGGACTGGTACGCCGGGGATTCCGTTAACGGTGAATTTTACCGTCGCAGGACCGCCGGTCATCACTTCGCAGCCGGTGACGGCGGCCATGGTGGCTGAACCCTATGTCTACGATTTGGAGGCAATGACGCTCACTGGGGCGCCGCTGACCTACAGCTTACCGGTTCGTCCGGCGGGTATGACGATCAACGCTACGACTGGTCTCATCAGCTGGACGCCGGCGGCCAATCAGCGCGGCAATCGCAACGTGACCGTGCGGGTCACTGACGCGATGGGCCGGGTGACCAATCAACCCTACACCATCGTGGTCGCAACAGGGACACCGGTGGTCAGTTCCGCGCCTGTGACGACGGCTATGGTGGCAGAACTCTATACGTACGATGTGAACGCGACCGCGGCAGTGCCGTCCGGCGATCCGCTGGCCTACAGTCTGGCCACGTTCCCGGCGGGTATGACGATCAACGCCAGCACCGGTCTCATCAGCTGGACGCCGGCTGCCAATCAGACCGGCAACCGCAACGTGAGAGTGCGGGTGACCGATGCCAAGGGTCGGTTCACGGAGCAGTTGTTCACCATTGCGGTGGCTTCTGGAGCGCCGGTGATCAATTCGACGCCGGTGACGACGGCAAAGGTTGCTACTCCATATACCTACGATGTGCAGGCCGCGGCGGCTGTGCCGAGTGGGGACCCCTTGACCTACAGCCTGGTGACCCGCCCGGTAGGTATGACGATCAACGCCACAACCGGCCTCATCAGTTGGACGCCGACCGCCGCGCAAGCGGGCAGTCGCAACGTGAGGGTACGGGTGACTGATGCCAAGGGTCGGATTGTCGAGCAGCCATATACCATCTTGGTGACGTTCTAGTTGAAACAGCCCGGTTCCGCGATGAGTCGTGGAACCGGGGGCTTTGAAGAAGGAGACGCACATGTCATTTTCAAAACGGTATCTACTCACGCTCTTGATGACCGCTGGCCTCGGGCTGTCCGGCATGAATGCCGAGGCAATCGTGAATGTGCAATGTCCCGGCGATACGAATGGAGATGGGGTGAGCGATACCCCGGGCATCGAGTGCCGGCATCTCTCCGGAGGCGACGGCTTCATACGCATGGCCGACGGTCGTGCGGGGCTCTACATCTTTGGCTTTTCAAATCTGACCGGCAGACCGATCGCGGAGTCTCTGAGTTGGGGCACCCTCGCGGCGCAATTTGCGGCGCCGACGCTGTACTTCAAGGAGGGCGACAAAGTCTACCTGACGCTCTCCAACGCCGGAACCGTCATGCGGCCCGATTTGTTCGATCCGCATAGCGTCCACTGGCATGGCTTTCCGAACGCGGGGTCGGTCTACGACGGCGAGCCGGAAGCCAGTATCAGCATCAATCCCAGTTCGAGCCTGACCTACTACTATGAACCGGTCGAGGTCGGGACCTTCATGTACCACTGCCACGTCGAAGCGGCAGAGCACATGCAGATGGGTATGCTCGGGAACTTGTATGTGTTGCCGAAACAGAATGACTTGCCGAACGGGACCCTGCTCGGGACGCACCAGCATCAAACCGGAAATAAATATGTGTACAACGACGGTGACGGGTCGACCCGCTATGACGTCGAGTTCCCGCTTCAGATCGGCTCGATGGACCCGGTCTTTCACGATCTTCACCTCGGTGTTCAGCCGCTGCCCTTTGCCAACTTGCTCGATACCTACCCGATGTTGAACGGCCGTGGGTACCCGGATACGGTCAATAATAGTCCGACCGGATTGCCGGCGCCTGAGGAAAAGGTCGCCGCCAACTATCGAAGCGCCAACGTGACGTCGAACCCGCAGTCGTCACTGATTCAAGCTCAAGCCGGGCAGAAGATTCTGCTCCGGATCAGTAACCTCAATATCACGACGTTCTATAGTCTCTCCGCGATGGGGTTGCCCATGAAGGTGGTCGGTACCGGCGCGCATATCCTCAAGGGACCGAACGGACTCCCGGCCTACTACGACACGAATTCCGTGACGCTGGGCGGGGGGGAGGCCATGGATGTGATCATCGATACGACCGGCGTTCCGGCAGGCACCTATTTCCTCTACAGCACGAACCTGAATTATCTCAGCAATAACACCGAAGATTTCGGCGGCATGATGACCGAGATCCACATTACTCTGTAGGCCTGATGGACCTGGATACACGAAGGAGCACGACGATGAAGCTGGCAACCATGACACGAGGGATTGTGACGTTCTTCACCGCGCTTGCAGTCCTGCCGGGCCTTGTCCCGGATCGGGCGTTGGCAACCATCGACGGCGTGAATGGCCCTGCATTCACTCTGGTCGCCACGACGGGCCTGATTTCCACCGGCGACGGCCAGAGTCTGTTGGGTTGGGGCTACGCGAACGGGAGTGGACTGATGCAGTACCCTGGCCCGACGATGATCGTGAATCAGGGCGACACCGTGACCGTGACGTTGACGAATGAGCTGGCGGTGCCTGTCTCCATTGTCTTTCCAGGGCAGACGAACGTGACCGCGACGGGCGGCGCGGCCGGCACTCTGACACAGGAAGCGCCGGCGGCTCCCTGCGTCGCCGACTGTGCCGTGACCTATACGTTTACCGCGAGTCAGCCGGGGACCTACCTCTATCACAGCGGGACCCAGCAGGATCTGGAAGTCGAAATGGGTCTGGTCGGCGCCTTGATCGTGCGGCCCAATGCCGCAGATCCCTTGCACCAAGCCTATGAACACCCGAGCAGCGCGTTCGAGCGCGAATACCTGTTTCTCCTCACGGAAATGGACCCCAATATTCACCGGCTCGTCGATTTCGGGATGACGGCCCAGGTTGATTTCACCACGTATCACCCGACCCTCTGGTTCATCAATGGACGCAATGCGCCGGACACCATGCTGGGCGCGGGGAGCCAAGCTCCCTGGCTGGCCTATCAGCCCTATAACAGCATGCCGCAGATCCATCCGGGCGAGCGGGCTTTGATGCGGCTGATCGGCGCGGGACGAGATCTCCATCCCTTCCATCACCATGGGAATAATGCCTGGATTGTTGCGCGTGATGGGCGGCTGTTGCAGAGCACGCCCGGTGCTGGGGCCGATCTGGCCGAATCCAATTTCACCATCACGATGGTACCGGGAGGAACGGTTGATGCGCTGTGGACTTGGACCGGCGAAAAATTGGGATGGGACATCTATGGCGACCCCAATCAATCTGCCACGACCCACAGCTGCAACAATCCGACCGGCTTTGACACGGTGACCCATGAATATTGTCCCGATCACGGAAAGGCGCTGCCGACCACGATGCCGGATCTCCTGAGCCTGACCTTTGGCGGCAACTGGAGCGGCAGCCCGTTCCTGGGACAGCTTGCTGCGTTGCCGCCTGGGCAGGGTGGCAATAACCCGACCGGGGCCTTTACGTTCATGTGGCATTCGCACACAGAACGCGAGATGACCAACGATGACATTTTCCCCGGCGGCATGATGACGATGATGATGGTCGAGCATCCGAGCGTGCAGATTCCGTAAATGCCGCAGACTGGAGGAAGGCCATGGAAGAGCGTGCGCCAGACCAGGCTGGTCGATCGGAGCCGATGTCTCCGGCTCAATCCCGGCAGGACTCTAAGATGTCAGGCCTTGGGCCTGAACGTTGGCGGGCCAGGAAGCGGCCGTCAATCTATCTCGTATTTCCACCAGGCGTGGAAGGCAAGCGGAAGCGAACATTGCTCGGATTGGACGGCGATGAATCGCGCGAGGACTGAGATGACAACAGGAATGACGGGTCTTCACATTACAACGCAGGAGTCATGACGATGCGCACCCTACATCATTTTCTGAGAGCTTGTTCATTGGCTGTCGTCGGGGTGGCTCTCGGCACCAGCCCCGTCTGGTCGGCGGAAGTCTGGCTCGAGGCTCGGCCACTGACTGGGTTGGAATATCCGGTGGGTATACCGTCGACAGTGCCGATGTGGGGGTACGCGTCCTGCGACTCCAGTTGGGTGTGCGGACCCGCCGCTGTCCCAGGGCCGCAGCTGGTCGTGCCGGCTGGTGAGACGAGCCTCACCATTCATTTGAAAAACAACTTGCCTGCTATCGGCCTCTCAGTGCCGAATATGACGTCGGTTGTGATTCCCGGTCAGCGGGAAGACAACATGGTTCCCGTCATGTTTGATCCAATTGTGAGTCCGCACGGTGACGGCGTGTTACGAGCTCGGATGCGGTCGTTCACCCACGAAACCACTCAGGGCCAAATCGGCGACTATGTCTGGTCGAACCTCAAGCCCGGCACCTATCTCTATCACAGTGGAACTCACGCGCAGGTGCAGGTCCAGATGGGACTGTATGGCAGCATCAAAGCCGATGCGGTGACGGGACAAGCCTACGCGGGACAGGCCTACGTCGGAGAGGCTACCCTGCTCTTCAGCGAAATTGATCCGGCGCTCCATACAGAAGTGGCGAACGGAACATACGGTACCGCCGGTCATTCGACCAGCACCATCAACTATCAGCCGAAATACTTCCTCATCAACGGCGCGCCCTATTCGGCCTTGACCGCGCCGATCGCGGCTGGTCAGGCAGGCCAGCGGAATCTCCTGCGGCTGCTGAACGCCGGGGTGGAGTCGCATGTGGCGGCGTTGCTGGGCGGGCATTTCCAGGTGATTGCCGAAGACGGCAATCCGCTCGCGCATCCGCGCGAGCAGTATGAGACGTTGCTGGCTGCCGCCAAGACGATGGATGCGATCTGGGTGCCGGCGGTGAACGGCACCTATTCGATCCACGACCGCCGGAACCGACAGGGCATGTTGGCGAAATTGGAGGTCAGTGCGGGCGCAGCGGTGGCGCCCACCGCAGTCAGCGATGCCTATTCGACGCCGGTGAATATCCCATTGAACGTGGCGGCTCGCGGTGTCTTGTTGAACGATCAGAATGCCCTGACGGCCACCGCTGTCCTCGTGACTGGTCCCGCAAGCGGCACGCTGGTCCTCAATGCCGACGGCTCGTTTGTCTATACCCCGGCGCCGGCCTTCTTCGGTCAAGTCTCTTTTACCTATAAGGCGAACAACGGGACGGACAGCAATGTCGCAACTGTCACCATCACGGTGAACCGTCCGCCGGTGACTGTGAACGATGCAGCAACGACCCAACCGAACACAGCGGTGACCGTGAATGTCTTGGCGAACGACAGCGATCCGGAGAGCCAGCCGCTGACGATTACGTCGGTGACGCAGGGAACCAACGGGGCCGTGACCTTTACTGCGACGGGTGTGGTCTATACCCCGAACGCGGCCTTTACAGGAGTCGATACCTTTACCTACACGATCAGCGACGGGCAGCTACCGGTGCCTGGTACTGCGACTGGAACGGTGACGGTGACGGTGGTTGGGAATCTCGCGCCGACGGCCAATCCCGATCTCAGGACCATGGCGGAGGACGGTACGTTAATTATCTCGGTGCTTGCAAACGACACCGATCCGGAGAACCAGCCGCTGACGATCACAGCGGTGACCCAAGGGGCGCACGGTACAGTGACGAACAACGGCACGACCGTGACCTATAAGCCCGCGCTGAACTTCAACGGCGGCGATTCGTTCACCTATACGATCAGCGACGGACAAGCACCGACCCCGGGTACAGCCACCGGCATGGTCACCATGACTGTCACACCGGTGAACGACGCGCCGGTGGCCGTGGCCAACACCTATGGGGTGAACAAACAGACCTCGTTCACTGTTCCTGCATTCGGCGTGCTGGCGAACGACAGCGATGTGGACGGGAATACGCTGACAGCCGTTCAACGGTCCAACCCGTCAGGCACGGTGAGTCTCAATGCAGACGGGTCGTTCACCTATACAACGACGGCGGGCTACGTCGGCACGCGGGTCTTCAAGTATCGCGCAAACGACGGTCTGCTGAACAGCGCCGACGTCAATGTGACGTTGGTCAAGGATCTGACGGTGGTGCGCTTTGACCGTGCGGCTAACGGCGATTGGCTTATTCGCGGCAAGAGCACCAAGCCGAATACGACTGTGACAATCTATCCCGGCGCGACGGCGACGGGAACTCCGCTGACGACGACGACGGGGCAGACGTCTGTCACGGTCGGAGGCAACGGCAGTTGGACCTTCAGGACAGCGGCCGGGTCCCTCTCGTCCGGACAGCCGATCAGCGCCAAGTCATCGACCGGCGCGGAAGTGATCGACGTGCCGGTGCCGTAAAGGAATGCCGGGATACCCGGCATTCACCTGAGCTCCGCAGCCTGTGGGACGGCCTCCCGCGCAGGCTGCGGACATCACGGTGGCAAGCAGCTTGGTGGGGTATCGAGGACAGGGTTTGATTCATCTCACAGCGGAGGGAGCACGATGCACAGCGCGAAGATCGGTCAACGGCTCGGATTCGGCGTTGCGATGACGATGGTGTGGGGCCTGGTTGTCGCTGGGCCAGCTCTGGCGGAGCCGATTGAGGCGAACCCGACCGAAGCCGCGCTTACCCAGGTCGCAGTGGCGGCGCCGGCTCTGGCCCAGCATGGGCATCATAGTCCGGAATCGTTCGCAACGCATTCCATTACGGAGGCGCAGCGACTGGCGATGGAGCAACAATATGGTGTCAGCATTCTGGGCGTCAGGGTCACGGCTGCCGGGCATATGCTCGACTTCCGCTATCGTGTGCTGGACACAACAAAAGCCGGGCGGCTGATTCGTCCCAAGATGGGACTGGCCCTCGTCGATCAGGCCACGAAAGCCGAGATGCCAGTGCCCGTGATGGATAAAGTGGGGGCCTTGAAGCAGACGCGCAGCCATCTGTACGCCGACCGGACCTACTCCGTCTTATTCGCGAACCGCGGCGGGGTCATTAAGGCCGGCAGCAAGGTCTCGATTCAATTCGGCGATCTCACGTTGGACAACCTCATCGTGGAGTAACCGGTGAAACCGATCCGGCGCATCGCGGGATTGCTGACAGGGACGCTGCTCTGGTCTCTGCTCGCCGCGTCGGTTCACGCCGCCGTCATCGAGCCGGAACTGAACCTCTTGCTACAGGCACGAGGCGCCGGTGAAGCGATTCCCGTCATTGTGACGTTTCCGCGCGTGGTCGATCCCTGGTCTCTCCAGGAGACCGATCGGCGGCAGCGCCGCTCCCGGCTTCTTCAGGCGTTGCAACAGGAGGCGCAGGGATTTCCCGCGCAGGTTCACCGGTACGCCGAGGAACACGGCGCGACACAGATCAAATCCTTGTGGGCGGCTCATACGCTGGCGCTCTCGGGTGAGCCGTCGCTGATTCGTGATCTTGCGGCGCTCTCCGGCGTCGAGTCGATTCGACAGGATCGGATCATGCGGGTATTTGCCGGCTCGCAGGGGCATCACTCGATACAGCTTGGGCGGAACGGACTCCCGTCGGTGCGGAAGCCGAGGCATGATCCGGATCGCACCGGCTCGGTGTCGGCATTGGGACCTCACGAGACCGGTTCCCAGGCCTCTGCTGTTTCTGCTGCTCCCACCTCATCGCCGGAATGGAACCTGACCGCAGTCAAAGGCCCGGATCTCTGGGCCTTGGGATTTACCGGGCAGGGCGTGGTCGTGGCAAGTCTGGACACCGGTGTGGACGCGCAGCATCCGGATTTGTCGGCGCAATATCGCGGGGGTACCAATAGCTGGTTCGACCCGCATGGCGAGCATGCGACTCCGGCCGATCTGGACGGGCATGGCACCCATGCGATGAGTCTGGCCGTCGGCCGCGTGAGCGGCGGGACGGCGATCGGGATGGCGCCCGATGCCCAGTGGATCACCGCCAAGCTGTTCAACGATGCCGGATTTTCCAGGGAAAGTCTCATGCATCAGAGCTTACAGTGGGCGCTGGATCCGGATGGCGATGTCGCGACGGACGATGCGCCGGATGTCGTCATTCTTTCGTGGGCCGTCGCCACGGTGAATGTGTGCAACCGGGCGTTTCAAGACGAGTTAGATGCGCTGCGGGCGTCCGGCATTGCCGTTGTGCTGTCCGCGGGGAACTCGGGGGCCGGTGCGTCAACGAGTATCAGTCCGGCCAATAATCCTGGGCAGCTTTCCGTCGGCTCAGTGAACCAGCAGCTCACGTTGTCACCGTTCAGCAGCAGGGGGCCCTCGGCCTGTGACGGAGGGATGTTCCCGGCGGTGGTGGCCCCTGGCGAACAGGTGCGGGTGGCGGATCGGTCGTTCGGCGGGATGCTGAATTATGCCACGGTGACGGGCACCTCATTCGCCGCGCCACATGTGGCGGGAGCGCTGGCGTTGCTGAAGAGCGCGGTGCCGGCCGCGCCGCTTCCGGTTTTAGAGTCGGCGTTACAGGCGACCGCGGTTCCCTTGGCGCCCCAAGACGATTCGGCGCAGCCGCGCCCATGGCTGATCGACACATTGGCCGCCTATCGCGCCGCCTTGATCGGATCCGGTTCCGAAGGCCCCCTCGATCGCGAGGGGCCGAGGGCCGGAGGCGATGCGACCGGCCTCAGACAGGGAGTCCTGCGATGAATGTCCACGATGAGCCGATGGTGGTGGTGATGATCGGATTCCTGTTTCTTTTATGGATTGCGCTGGCGATCGCTTTGTGGCGCACCGTCAGTTTGGCGCTGGTGGCTGGATGACTACGATGGCCTGGTACGGGGGAGAGCTGCGACTGCCTTCGGGGTTGCCGTGTCGTTCTCTGGCGTCGGTCAAGCCCCTCAAAAGTAGCGCGTACCTTCGTAGTGCGTACCATTCGGCGTGTGGTTTGGGTGGGTCTTCCCTCAACAAGGCGTAGTCCTGCGACTGTCGCGGGGGGTGGTCGTCGCGTATACCGGTTACGACAGGAGTGTATAGGGGTGGCAAGAGCCCTGGCTGCGTGCAGCGCAGGTCCCGGCCGAGGATGATGAGGCGTTGAGTAGGAGGAATGGCATGATGAGCGACAAGAAAGGCCTAGGCGGTCGGTGTGGCAAGGGATCGGAGGGATTTACCTTGCTGGAGTTGCTGGTGGTGATGGTCATTATCGGATTGCTGGCGTCATTTGTCGGGCCGCGCTACTTCTCGCAAATCGGGAAGTCGGAGGTCAAGTCGGCCAAGGCGCAGCTGGATGCGCTGGAGAAGGCGCTCGATCAATACCGGCTCGATCTGGGCAAGTATCCGTCTACGGAACAGGGGCTGGTCGCGCTGGTGTCCAAGCCTGCGAATGAAGCGAAATGGGATGGTCCCTACTTGAAGAAAACCGTGCCGCCAGATCCTTGGGGGAGTCCCTACAGCTACAAATTCCCCGGAGAGCATAGTGAGTTCGACCTCTGGTCGTTCGGCCGGGACGGACAGCCTGGGGGCACTGCTGAAAACGAAGATATCAAGAACTGGTAACGGGGTATCGCGCCATGCGGTTTGAAGTCAGAGCCTTTCACTACGCCCATCCCGGCATCGTGGCGCTTCATGTCGAAGCCATCACGCCGGAGGAGGCCCGGTCGCAAGCCGAGGAACAGGGCTATCAGGTGCTGCGTGTGCAGACCGGCGGATTGGCGCGCGCCTTCGCGTTCACACGAGCGCAACCGTTTCCGGTCGTGTTGTTCAGCCAGGAACTGGTGGCGCTGTTGCGCGCGGGGTTGTCCTTGATGGAATCCCTCGAAACTCTGGCGGAGAAGGAACGTCATCCCGATGTCAGCCGGGTGCTCCAGGGTTTGCTCACCAAGTTGCGTGAGGGGCAGACGCTTTCCGCCGCCCTCGAGCGGTTTCCTTCGAGCTTCCCGTCGCTCTACGTGGCGACGGTGCGGGCCAGTGAACGCACCGGGGACGTCGCTGAGGCTCTGACCCGCTACGTCGTGTATCACGGCCAGTTGGACAGTGTCCGGAAGAAGCTGGTCAGCGCGTCGATTTATCCGCTGGTCCTGCTGGGAGTGGGTGGTCTCGTGATGCTGTTCCTTCTGCTCTATGTGGTGCCGAAGTTCAGCCGTCTCTACGAGGATGTCCGGGGCGAGCTTCCCCTGATGTCTCAGCTGCTCCTGGAGTGGGGACGGTTGCTTGAACGGCATGGGTCGGAAGTCATGGTCGGGATCGCCGTTAGCCTGCTGGCGGTGATCTATGCCGCGACCCGCCGATCGGTACGGGACTGGGTCACTGACCGAGTCCGCGCCCTCCCGGCGCTGCGCGACCGGTTTCTGGTCTACGACCTGGCGCGGTTCTATCGCACGCTCGGGATGCTGCTGCGTGGCGGCACTCCGGCCGTCCAGGCGCTCGGCATGACGACGAATCTCTTGCCGCTGTCGTTACGAACCAAGTTGACTCTGGCCACCGGAGCCATTCGGGAAGGCCAATCGTTTTCCATGTCGATGGAACGCTATGACCTGACGACGCCGGTGGCGCTGCGGATGCTGCGGGTCGGCGAACGCAGCGGCCAGATGGGCGACATGATGGAGCGCATCGCCGGTTTCTACGATGAGGAGATTGCGCGGTGGGTCGATTGGATGAGCCGCCTGATCGAGCCCGTCTTGATGACGGTCATCGGGGTCGTCATCGGCACGATTGTGGTGTTGATGTATTTCCCAATTTTTGAATTGGCCGGGAGTCTTCAATGAAACCAGTAGCATTGGCGAAGGTGGCGGAAGAGATGATCGAGGGGTTGGCCAGTTTTCCGCTGGACCGTATCCGTAAGGCCCGCGAGGAATCGTCGCGCACCGGCGCGGTGCTTGTCGATGTGCTGGAACGTCATGCCGATCTTCCTCGGCCGCTCTTTCTGTCGACTCTGGCGGTGACGTTCAACTACCTCTCCCTCTCGCTGGAGGAACTGGCCGTGCTCACGCCGGATTTTCAGCTCATTCCTTATCCGGAGACGGTCGCCCAGGGGTGCGTGGCCGTTCGCGACAGCGAGCACCAGCTTCTGGTGGTGTTCTGGGATCCGTTCGTAGCCGACCGGCAATGCTGGCTGGATGAGCGGATTGCCGAGCCCTTTACCCGGTACCTGGTGCATCGTGACAATCTCACGGCCTATCTGGCCCGGTATGAGGAATCCTTGCGCGCCATGGATGGGCTCGCGCGCAGTGGCGAGTCCGATAGTCATTCGGCGGGCGCAGTGGCGGAAATCTCGATTCAGTCCATCAGCGGGGACAGCAGTCCCGTTGTGAAACTGGTGCATTCGACCATCTACGATGCGCTTAAGGGCGGGGCGAGCGATATCCATCTCGAAACGGGTCCGAACGGGCTCGCGATCAAGTACCGCATCGACGGAGTCCTGACTCCGATCGGCGGCGCGGACGGGCTCGACATCGCCGAACAAATCATCTCCCGAATCAAAGTCATGGCGGATTTGGACATTGCTGAGCGGCGGGTGCCGCAGGATGGACGGTTCAAGCTGTCGATCCGCGGACGCGGCGTCGATTTTCGCGTGTCGGTCATCCCGAGCATCTACGGAGAAGACTCGGTTATCCGCATTTTGGACAAACAATCGCTGTCGGACCGGGTGCTTGGATTGCGCTTGGACAGCCTGAAATTCGACGAGGAGTCGAAAGCGCATCTTCGCCGCCTCGCCAGCGAACCGTACGGCATGATGCTCGTGACCGGGCCGACCGGAAGCGGCAAGACGACGACGCTATACGCGGTGCTGACGGAGATCAATAACGGGCGGGACAAGATCATCACGATCGAGGATCCGGTCGAATATCAATTGGCCGGCGTGTTGCAAATTCCGGTCAATGAGAAGAAGGGGCTGACCTTCTCGCGTGGTCTGCGGTCGATTCTCCGCCATGATCCGGACAAAATCATGGTCGGAGAAATCCGAGATTCGGAGACCGCTCAGATCGCCGTGCAATCGGCGTTGACCGGACATCTCGTGCTCGCGACGGTGCATGCGAATAACGCGCTCGATATCATTGCGCGGTTCATTCACATGGGGGTCGATCCTTACAACTTTGTCTCGGCCTTGAACGGAGTGGTGGCCCAACGCTTGATCCGGCTGGTGTGCCCGGAGTGTGGAGAAGACGACGATCCCTCGGCGAAAGAGCTCGCGGCGTCTCGATTGACCCTGGACATGTGCCGGTCTTTTCACTTTCGGATCGGCCGGGGCTGTTCCACGTGTCACGGAAGCGGATACAAAGGCCGTCGCACGATCACCGAGATTCTACATCTGGACGATGAAATCCGCGAGCTGATTGTCGCGAAAGAACCGATCCGCCGGATCAAGGAAGCGGCGAAGACGGCTGGCATGCGATTTCTACGCGAGGCCGCGCTCGATCTGGTGAGAAACGGTGAGACCACTTTGGAGGAAATCAATCGTGTCACCTTTATGGCGTGAACAGGTGCAGGTGCTCGTGACTCCGGCCAGCCTCACCCTGGTGCGGTTCGGCAGAGGTCTCCGGCCTGCCGTGATCGGGAGCGCGACGGTCCCGGTGAGCGATCGCGGCGCCAAAGGGATGCCCAATTGGACCAGCGCCCTCGTCGCTCTTGCCCAGGTGCTGACCGCGGAGGAGTGGCGTCACGGCGATCTCTCGATTGTCCTGTCCAACCATTTTATGCGGTATCAGGTGGTGCCGTGGCGGGATGAATTGCGTGACGAGTCCGAGTTGATCGGGTATGTCCGGCAGCTGATGAGCGGCGCCTATGGACGGCGATCAGCCGATTGGTCGGTCGAAATCAGCATCGACGGCGTGGGGCAGCCGTGTGTGGGCAGTGCGGTCGATATCCAGTTGATCCATGAGCTGCAGGCCATCGCCGCTCACCAAGGCAGACGGTTGGTCTCGGTGAGGCCGCTCTTGATGGAGGCGTTCAATTGGGCGAAGGCCTGGCTGAAGACGGCGTGCCAGTGGCTGGTGATCGTAGAAGACGGCATGATGTGCGCCGCGCTGGTCGGCCATGGGCGCTGGGTCGTGGTGAGAACGTGCCGAACGGGGTCTGATTGGCCAGCCGAACTCGTGGCCATGCTGGAGCGTGAACAATTCCTTGTTGATGAAGCGGAATCTGCGCAAACGGTCTTATTGCACGTGGTGAACGGGGAGTCGATGGAACTGCCGGCGAATCAATGGACCGTGCGGCACCTTCGGGCTGATCAACCCTCAAAGGCGAGCGCCTCGGTATTGTCATGCGTCCTTTAGAACTCGACTATAGCGGGCGCCGTTCCCGGGTGACGCTGGAGGCGGTGGCCTGGTTTGGGGTGGGGCTGTTGGTTCTGGCCGTCAGTGTTACGCAGTACGGAGAAGTGACGGAAGCCCTTGAGCGTCAGGAGAGCCGTTTCGATTCGCTTCGTGCGCAGTTGGACCGCGCCGCGAAGGCGAAAGAGCGGCGCGTGGCAGAGGCGAAGGCGCGAGAGCCGGAGTTGAAGGAGGCGAAAGCGGTATTGCGGCGGCTGGCGATGCCCTGGGAGGGTGTGTTCGGGGCATTGGAGCAAGCGACACGGGTGCATCGAGACCGGATTCGGGTGTTGGGCGTCCAGCCGGATGTGGAGAAAGGGCTGGTGTTGCTGACGGGCGAGGCGAAGGACTTCGGTGAATTGATGGATTACTTGGACCGGATCGGGAACAGCGGGATGCTGAGGCGAGTGCGACTGGTGAATCACCAGGTGCAGACTGATGTGGCGGGCCGTCCGATTCGGTTTTACGCCGTGGCGGAATGGAAGACCGAACTATGAAACTGACATCGCTGACAGTCACCGGGGTGCCCCAAGTTCGTCCCGTGACACTGCCTGCTCATCAGCCCAAGCCTGCGCTCCCGGATGCTCCGGGTGGTGTGTCGGTTGCAGTGGCTGCTCCGTCTGCCGTCTCTCGCGTGATGAGCCGGTGGCGATGGCGGGCCAGCCTGTGGAGCGCGCGGCTGGGACCGGTCGGACGGCTCGGACTGGGGCTGGCGGCGCTCGGCGCGACGTTTTACGTGGGCACGGTGGTTCCTGGGCAATCGGACTTACAGGAAGGGCAGAGCGCTGTGTCTACTCTGCGCGAGCAAGTGATGCAAGAGGCGGGGGGGGCGACACTCGCACCGGCGGGGCCGGGAGAAGAGCTGGATCGGTTTTATAAGGTTATCCCTTCTGATTCCGAAATCTCGCAGGCCTTGCGTCAGATCTATCGCATCAGCGCTGAGCTGGGGCTTCAGTTGGACCAGGCGGAGTATCGCATGGCCACGGAGGGACAAGGACGGTTGCTCCGCTATGAAGTGGCCTTTCCGGTTGTCGGCACGTATCCGCAGATTCGTCTCTTTCTTCGGCAGGTGTCTTCCAAAGTGCCCTTTGCCGTTCCGGACAAGGTGAATTTCGATTATCAGGATCCCAAGTCAGGACAGGTCCGGGCCACGATTCGGTTGTTGCTGTATTCAAGAAAGGATTCGTGATGCCGCTGCCTGAATCTCGGCGTCTATTCTGGTCGATCGGTATGAGCCTGGCGCTGCAAGCAATGACGCTGGTTGCCATGGGGCCTGTTGTGCCAGGGCGGGCCGAGGCGGCCTCGCCGGCTTCGGACAGAGAGAACTCGATTCAGGCGGTTTCCGGTAAGCCTCTGAAGATCGTTCAGGTCAGCGCTGATTTGTCGAGAGACCTGGATCGCCTTGAGAAGCGAGGGGCTGGGGGCGAGGTCTTTGATCTCTTTTCCCCATCCGTTGGGTCTTCTTCCCTGCAGAAGGGGAAGGCGGGCGGGAAGAGAGTGGTCCCTGTGCAACCAGCCAAAGGTGAGGAGGATGAGGTCGAGGTGATTACCAATGACACCGTGGTGCTGGTCCAGCCCCAGCCCCAGCCCCTGGAACCGGTTGTGGCGCTTCCGGCTCCCGCGCCGGTTGTGAGCGTGCCGCTCCCGCCGGCGATCCCGGTGAC
>JABFSU010000030.1 GCA_013140455.1 Nitrospira sp.
TTATAACCCTGTTGTGATCTGCTAGAGTTACTATCGTGCGTGCTGATAAGAAAACTCCACTCAAAGCCGACAAGAAAGTTCCGTCCCGTGGTCACAAGCGGGGTGTGATCGGGTACAGCAAGAAGTCCGCCCTTCTCGAAGACGCCATTACCCAAATG
This sequence comes from Nitrospira sp., assembly GCA_013140455.1. GTDB lineage: Bacteria > Nitrospirota > Nitrospiria > Nitrospirales > Nitrospiraceae > Nitrospira_D. Next base: position 159 of record JABFSU010000030.1, read on the forward strand.
AATGCGGGGAAGTATGGGCGGTCGTCAGCCGCGCTGAAAGAATTGCTGGCGCTCGATCCTTCGAATATGGAGGCGCGCCGGCTATTTGCCACGCTTCATCTTCGATTGGGGAGTCTACTCCCAGCGAGGCAAGCCTTCGAATCACTGGCGAACGAGGCGCTTGAACGGCAAGACTACTGGCTTGCTGAATCCTTGCTCCGCGAGTATCTCGCAGCCGGTCCCCGGTGTGTACCATTCATTGAAAAATTGGGGGTGGTATACCAGGAAAAGGGAGATGCCCTCGCCGCGTCCGAAGAGTTTGCCAAGGCCATCGACATTCTTATCGAAGATCCTGACCCTGACCGTCCCGCCTTACCTACTGAACTGTACGCCAAGATTCGGGAGCTAGCTCCGGCTAGTCCTCCTGCGTTTCGTCTCGCATCACTCTTCGATGCGCAGACGGGAGAGTTGATCGCCCGCTCAGCGACTGCGCCGAGCCCTAATCACGAGGAAGTCCCGGCACCGTTTGTAGCGGTTGAATCATTGGAACCCACAGCGTCGAATCTATCGACCATGCTGGCTGACCCGATCTCCGGCGTCATGCCGTGGGATGACGTGCCTGCGGGTAATTCGGTATTGCCGGCCCAGAGTGCCCAATCTGAGAGTACAGATCAGTTCGCTTCATCGACAGCGGGACCGCTTGAACCCACAGCGGAGTTATCCGTAGCATCGGAGGCTGCTCCGTTTGTGGAGGAGATATCCGTTCCGCAGGACGCTCTTCTTGATCGAGTCCCGGTGGAGTCGAGTTCAAGTCCCTCTCTTCCGATTGCAAGCAGTGAAAGTTCACCTCCGATTGCTCTTCACAACGCAGAGACCGCCAGTCTTCCATTAGTGCATGGGGAGATGTCGGGTGCGGCTAGTGCATCGCCGGGTTTGGAGTGGGGTGTGGCCTCTTTGCCAATACCGCAAGATTTTGCGAGCACCATTTCGAACGAGACGGCTCGTGTGGCTGAAACGGTGCAACCTCCTCAATCGGATGCGTCCATTACGTTGCCGAGCCCTACATCGGATGCTCTTCATGCTCCCTTGCCTTGGGAGCACGTTCAGGAAGCAATTGTTGCGATTCCTCAACCGGATGGGGAATCCCTCTCAGTGGGTTTCCAGAGCGCAGAGTCTATCTGCTCGGTCTCGCCGGAAATCTCACCAATCAAGGTCGAGTCTTCTGAGGAGTCAGGAGAGAAGCAGAAAGAGGAGTCTTCACTATTGGCTGAGATGGGGGCAAGCCTGTCGTTAGCCACAACAGAAGAATGTTCGCCCGATGTGGCTTGGTCGGCACCGGATGTGGCGGCTACTGAGCCAGCGAGTTCTTATTCACCGGCACCCGAGCCATCCCAGATGATTTCTGCCCTGGGGGAACAGCAGTTGGATGCGTCGGCCGAGTCTGTGTCTTCGCCCATGCCATGGGAACAGATACAGGAATCTCCTGTTAGTATTGAAGGATTCACTCAGGAGTCCATCGTTCTGGCCGGAGCGACGCCGGAGCCGTTCCCGACTCAACTCCAGGAAGTTTCTCCCGCTGAAGTCAGCGATCGGGGTATAGCTGAGGCTATCGCGACTTCTCCCGAACTTGGCGGACTAGAGTCGCACGACGCTTTGTCCGTCCCAACAGGCGCTGAGCCGTCTTCGCCGGAGAGTCTGGCAGCTGGCGAGCCGAGCCCGAAGATCGGTGAGTTTTCGTGGGCCTCAATCTTCAACAGTGCCTGGAAGTTTGGCTCGTCGTCTCCGGCTCCACACGACTCCCTTCATCATTCATCGCCGGTTGAACCAGCTGAGTTAGCAGAATCAGCCATATCCCAGGGGGCCGTGGTTACACCTATCCTTCACGAGGAACAGATGCCAGCTGTCTCCTCGGGTGCGATTTCGGAATCGATGCCGATGCCTGGGGATCAGATCCAGGATGCGCCTGTTACGATTTCATTAGCTGATAGTGTCCCGAGCGCACCAGGTGAGTTTCTGGATGAGTGTACGGTTGTGCCTGTCGAGCTTTCTGATGAAGTAGTCGCTCCGGAAGTGTCAGCGGTGGCCCCCGTTTTTAAGGATGAACAGACGGACGTGGTCGTTTCTGGGGAGATTTCAGAATCAATGCCCGCTTCCGTCAGTCTGGCAGAAGCGGCAGTCTTGCCGATGCCTGGAGAGCAGGTTCAGGATACGCCTGTTTCGATCTCGTCAGCTGACATTGCTATGAGTTCAGCCGACCCACTGGTGAAGCCTCCGGCGATGCCGGTTGCGCCCATCGAGATTCTTGACGAAGCAGTCGCTCGGGACGCCCCGCAAGTCACTGTTCCTGTCGAAGCCTCGGCTGTACCGGCGAATGCTCTCATCGAAGAACCCCAGTCTCTTGAGGCTGCTAAAGTTCAGTCGGTGGAGGCTTCGTTCCGTTTCAAGGATTCCTCTCGTGCCGGAGAGGAGTCGACAGCAATTGGTGAGGTGCTTCAGGCGCAACATCCGACGGTATCAGCTGAACCGCCGGCTGACTCACAACCGGCTGTGAGCTCGTTACTGGCCGATGACCGTTCACCGGTTCATTCCGAGGAGTTTCGAATAGCGCTTCCGGTCGAGCCGGCGCCTGTTGCCCAAGAATCGGTCAAGCTGGACGCGCCGGTTTCGAGTGCAGAGCCGGCTCTTGCACCCTCTCCAGAATCTGTTCCGCCAGTGTTGCCGCACGAGTTGTTACCGGTCCTACAGACGTTGGTTGACCAACTGTCAGTGGTGACCAAGACGATCCCTGCAATTTCTGCTGAGACGAAATCCTCTGAGCTCGTTGCTCGCAACCAAGAGGTCGTTCCGGAGGCCGCATCCTTACGAGAGCCATCAAAGACGCCGAGTTCCGCGGAGCTTGCTGCGAACCCCTCATCAGCGCAGATGCCTCCGACTGAAGGGGGGCCCCCATCGCAGTGGAAGACCGGCGATGTGGCGGTTCACACTCATCGCCCTTCGGCCAAGAAGCGAAAACATTCGATCGAGCCAACCTCCGAGACACCGGCCGTCATCCCACCAGTTGACGATTCATCGGCAGCTCCCGTTGATTCGTTACCTCATCCGGCTTCGACGATCATCGAGACAGCGGTGCCGGCTACTCCAGCCGTTCAGGATAAAGAGGAGTGGATCCGAACCGGTGAGGCCATTCGGTTCATCGATCCGGTTGTAGCCGAGCCTGTCCATCTGATGCCGCCACCTCCTTCTGCGTCGCATGACGAAGGGCCGATGGTTTCTGCAACGTCTGCGGCTGCGTCGGCCGTCGATGTGCTCTTTCAGTCATCGGGGCGTCATACGCGAACCCAGACGATTGAGCGAACGGCTGCTCCCAAACCACGTCCACGGTTGAGCGCGAAGCTGGCACGCGTCCGCATTAGTCTGTCGGTGTTCATCGGTTCATGCTTCTCGACGACGCGTGCGCTGATTATGTCGATCGTAGGGCTTGCGGTGTTGTGTGTGGCGATGTTGGCCGTGGCGATAGGAGCGGTGGGTCTGACGTGGCTGGTGATGGAAGAGAAGCCGAGTCCGGCGTTCCACAGTCTGACGATGCCACCTCAACGCGCCATGATGGATTCCGGAAAAAACGGATACCTGCTGTTGCTTGGATTCGAGGCGGATGCGACGGCGGACCCGGTTCAGGCGGGGTACGAACGAAAGCCGGATGCCAAGGATAGAGGGATGGCGGCGGTCTGCCATGGTGAAAATGAGGGCATGGCCGGAGCCAATCAGAAGAACGCGTCTGCGAGTGTGGCACAGGATTGGTACGGGTCGGCGGATCCCGCTGGGCAGTTCAAGGCCCAAGCGGACAGCCTGAAAGGCTGGACGAGTCAGGCGACGGTGTCCCTCGTCCGTTACCGGCAATGGCTCAAGATGTCGTTTGAGGATTGGGGACATGGTCAGGCGGTGGCCCCACCTTGTGCGGCGATTCTCTTTGCGCATCGGCTGCATGTGGCGGAAGGTTTTAGTCAAGGGGCTAATCCTGAGGCTGGAGTTGAACGACTGGAAGGTGATATGGAAGCCTGGCGGACCACGCTGGGCCAGGCGAAGACCCTCCCGATCAAGGCGATGGCGCTGCAAGCGATCAACGATGATATCGCGGTTGCCTCAGGGCTGCTGGTCAAGCCGGACTTCGATGGTAAGGCTCTCTCTCGGATTACCAAGATGCTTCGCCCGCTCGATCCGGTTGAGTCGTCGATGCGTTGGCCGATGCAGAGTCAGCTGGTCTTGGCGACCAAGTCGTATGAGGCTCAACTCGATGCTGACCGGGGTGAGGACATCCCGCTCCATGTCAGCGTGGCCAGCATGCTTCCGCTGCCGAAACAACGACGATTCAACGACTACGCTGAATACTACGAATCGTCTTATAAGGCCGCCGGAGAAGGTCGGTATAGTGCCATGCCAAAGCGCTCCACGTATATCAAGCATCCGGCGAACGGTGTCATGGACTATCTGACCAATCCGATTGAAAACATCATCGGTATTGATCCGCTTCCGGCATGGGATCACTACAACGGCTTGGTTATCGATACCGATGCGCGGCTCCGTCTCGCGAGTCTGCAAGCCTGGTTGCGACGTGGTCCGCAGGATGCCGATCTGCTGGCGCGGATCGCCAAAGCCGGTCAACGCTTCTATGATCCCTATACGGGCCTCCCGATGTTGGTCAATCTCAGGAGAGGGGTCATGTATAGCGTGGGTCATGATGGCAAGGACCAGGATGCGGATCCTCAGCAGGATGTCGTCGTGTCAATTCCCCTCAATCAACCTGCGTCAGTTATTGCCAAGCCTGTTCCGAAGTCGAAGTAATCTCGCCGGGTTCCCGTATCACCGCACAGTCGAAACCCTGTTGACTGCCACGTTGACGTCGCAAGTCGGTGTCAACCCCTGGCTTCTCAAGGCGTTTAAAATGAGTAGGCGGTTCTCTCGGACTAGGAGTCGAGTGGAGCCCATATGTCTTGACCTGGGGAGCAGATCTCATGACAATCAGCCGTACGGCGCAGGATCGTGTTCCGTCAGCATCGAGGTGAGGAGCTGCGAATGGCACTCTCTCGTAGCCTGACACCGGCCCACAGCGGGCAATGCTATTTCGGTGGGAGGATCTCGACTCTGGAGGAGACACGGGCGCTTGATCGATTTTTAGCCGGGGTCGAACGCCGCGCGTTTCGGATGGCGCAGATCGCCACGGGACACGATGACGAGGCGCTCGATCTTGTGCAGGAGGCCATGCTCAAGCTGGTCGAGCGGTATGGTACGCGCGGCGAAGCCGAATGGGGGCCGCTGTTTCATCGGATTTTGCAATCCAAGATTCGCGATTGGTATCGTCGGACAAAAGTCCGGTCCCGCTGGCGTCTCTGGCTTGGCCGCGATGAGGACGGCGAGGAAGCCGGCGATCCATTGGACACGATCGCTGATACGACGACTCCGACGGCAGACCACCAACTGAAGATCAAAGAGGCTTCGGCGGCGCTTGATGCGGCATTGCGAACGCTGCCTCTTCGACAGCAGCAAGCGTTCTTACTGCGGGCCTGGGAAGAACTGGATGTGGCGCAAACCGCGGCGGCGATGGGCTGTTCTGAGGGGAGTGTGAAGACGCACTATTTTCGTGCCATTCACACGCTTCGAACGCGATTAGGAAATCATTGGCCATGAGTCAGGATCTGCATCAAGACGATCGGGAATTTGTCGGCCGCGCCAAACGGGTGCTGGATCGCTCGGCGGGCGAGATAGATCAGCCCAGTACCTTGCGTCTACAGCGCGGGCGTCTTGCGGCGCTCGAGAGCCGGCCCCGTCGGTCATCCTGGATTGCGTGGGCTTCGGGGTTCGCCGTTGCCTCGGTGGCGGCTCTGGCGTTGTATCTGTGGGTGCCGCTGCCGATCCCTCAGCAGTATGTGGCCGTGCCATTGGATGATTTCGAGCTTGTTACATCTGTTGAGAATGTCGAGCTAGCCGAAGATCTCGAATTTTTTCATTGGCTGGCCGATGTTGACCAGGCAGGGTAGCGGACATACGTGTCTAGCCTGGATGTGTTGCGCGCTGCTGGGGACGGCAGTATCGGCGGCTGCCGCGCCGCCTGAGGCCACGCAGGCTCCGGATGCCGACTTCCTGGAATTTTTAGGAAACTGGCATATGGGCGATGGCCGATGGGTCGATCCCTTTCATGCTGCTGACTTGTCGGGTACCGAGACGGTGACTCCCCAAAAGGACCAGCGATCCGGGCCGACTCAAGAAACGCCGCGAACGAATCGACGGGAAACCCGTGAAGGGTCTGATCAGCAAAATGCTCGTCCAATCGATCCCATGCGAGAGATGAAGCGATGATGGGACTTGTACTCAATATTGTTCTGCTGTTTGGATGGAGCCTTGCGGCATGGGCCCAGGCTGAGGCCCAAGGTGTGCCGTGGAGTCAGCTGAATCAGCAGGAGCAACAGCTGTTGCAGAAATTCAATCAGAACTGGGATCAGCTGCCGGCGGATCGTCAGGAACGCTTGCGCAACGGCGCGCGACAGTGGTCGAACATGAATCCTGATGAACGGACCGAGGCGCGGCAGCGGTTCCAGGAGTGGCGGCAGATGTCCCCGGACGATCAACAGCGATTGCGAGACCGGTTCCAGCGATTTCGCGAGTTGCCGCCAGAAAAGCGCGAGGCCATTCGCAACGCGCGGCAGTGGTTTCGGTCGTTGCCGCCTGAAGAGCGTCATGAAATGCGCCAGCGCTGGAAGAATATGACGCCCGATGAACGGCGCACGCTTCGCCGGCAGTTCAAAAAAAACTTCGAGGCCGACGGGTCTGCTCCGCAGTCGAATCAGTTCCCGCACCGCGACCGGCCTTTCCGTCCGAACCGCTAAGCGATTCCTGATGCGTGCTTGACAGTGTCGCACGCATTCCACAGAATCACCTGGGTGTGAGTCTTGTGTCTGGAACACGTCCAGACTGCGCGTCTATTTCAGGAGATCAACCGATGAAAAGCGAAATTCTCTATCCGGGGGCGTTTCCGATGGTGCGGGTTGAGTTGGCGTCCGGGGAGCACATCAAAGCCGAGTCAGGTGCCATGGTAGGCTCATCGCCGACCGTGGATGTTGAAAGCAAGATGGAGGGCGGATTTCTCGGGGCGCTCTCGCGGAAGCTTTTGACGGGAGAGAAATTCTTCTTCCAGACGTTGCGGGCCAGTCGCGGGCCGGGCGAAGTGCTGCTGGCGCCGACGGTGCCGGGCGAAATCGTCATTCTGGAACTCGATGGTGTGAACGAATATATGGTGCAGAAGGATGGATTTCTGGCGGGCGCCGAAGGCATCAACATCGAAAGCAAGATGCAGAATCTCAGCCGCGGATTGCTCGGCGGCGAAGGGTTTTTCATCCTGAAGATCGGCGGGAAGGGCATGCTGGTGCTGAACAGTTTCGGGGCGGTTCATAAAATCGAACTCAAGCCGGATCAGGAATACATCGTGGACAACAGCCACCTCGTGGCCTGGTCTGCGACCACGTCGTACAACATCGAGAAAGCCGCTTCTGGTTGGGTTGCCAGCTTCACCTCCGGCGAAGGGCTGGTTTGCCGTTTCCGTGGACCGGGGATTGTGTATATCCAGAGCCGCAACCCGGGCAGCTTTGGGGCGTGGATCAGACAATTCATCCCGGTGTCGGAATAACCGGCTGCTGAAAATGGCCTCCAACTTCGTTCTCGGCTCGCCGAAATCCTCAACGTACCCCGCACGAGGAACGAGCTGTCTTGGCAGCTCGGGGTGGGCGGGTGGAAACAGTCACGCCTCCGGTTTCCGCTCGCCTGCGGCCTCGTTCGAGACTATTTTGAGCAGCCGGATAAATTCTAATGACCACTACAGATTCTCCTAACGCACTTTGTTTCGGTGAAGAATTGCCAGCTAGTGGCGCGCCCTGCTTCGTGCAGATCGAGGGGCATGGACTGACCATCACCTTCGGGTCTGAGAGTGGGAAGGAGGCACAAGAAACGGTGCCGTTTTCGGCCTTCGCGGTCTCCGCCGGTGGGCTGGACCATGATCATCTGGTCTTGAAGTGGGGGGAGGGCCTGCTGGCCCGCACATTGTATCTCAAACATCCTGACCTCATCCGGGCGTTCCGTGAAGCGGCGCCGGATCACTTGAGCCAGCCATTCGAACAGGCTGCCGAGCGGGTGCGGCAGGTACGCCACCGGCATCGTGTCATGTGGGCCTCCGTCGGCGGGTCTATCCTGGCCGTAGTGTTAGGGCTCTGGTTCGGGGCCGATCTATTGGTAGAGATGGCGGTCAGTCGAATCCCAGTCGAGTGGGAGCAGAAGCTCGGCGAAGCGGCCTACAAGGATTTTCTCAGTCATCAAGACGTGATGAAAGAGGGCCCTGCCGTCAAGGCCGTCGAAGAGATGACGCAGCGTCTGGCCGAGCAGATTCCGAACAATCCCTACAAGTTTCAAGTCACTGTGGTGAAGAGCGACGTCGTCAATGCATTTGCTTTACCGGGCGGCTACGTCGTCGTGTTTACCGGCTTGATGAAAAAGGCGGACAGTGGAGAAGAAGTCGCGGGGGTGTTGGGGCACGAGCTCAACCATGTGTTGCAGCGCCACGGGATGGAGCGGATTGTGAAAAACCTGGGCATTATGGCCGTGGTCGCGATCATCGTCGGCGATCAGCAGGGGCTTATCGGATTGATGCGCCAAGTCGGTGTCGAATTGCTGACACTCAAGTTCGACCGCGCGCAAGAGATGGAAGCCGACCTGACCGGGCTGCAATTGGTGTATCGCGCCAAGATCGATCCCAAAGGCATGATCACCTTTTTCCAAAAGCTCTCAGAAAAAGACGAAGGGCGGTTGGAGTGGCTTTCCACCCATCCGATGAGCAGCGTGAGAGCCGATCGTCTGAAAGCTGAATTGGCGGCTCTCCCGAGGCGTTCCCTCGAACCCTTCACATTTCAGTGGAGTGAGGTGCAGGGTGCACTCGGAGTTTCACCTGTTGCGGTCCCGTGATTGCCAAGGGGCAGACGCACATCGGCGTCATTGCCGATACTCATGGCCAGTTTGATCAGGCGATCAGGGCGCACTTCGCAGGTGTCGTCGCGATCCTTCATGCCGGTGATATCGGTGATCCTGAGGTCATTCGGCAGCTCGAACGGATTGCCCCTGTCATCGCCGTGTCGGGCAACGTCGATGAATTCGAGGAAAGCGGGTTTCCTAGGTCGCGTGTGATCCGTATCGCCGGGGTGACGATTGGAATCCGCCACATTCTGTTCGAGCGCGGGAAGCTGATACCGGACGCAAGAGCGTGGTTGGACAAGGAACAGCCCGAAGTCTGTGTATTCGGCCACAGTCATCGTCCGACCATTGAGCAATATGGCCCAACGCTGTTGTTCAATCCAGGGTCAGCCGGACCGAAGCGGTTCTCCCTGCCTCGAGGCATCGGAATGCTGACCGTTTTTGGGGGGCGGATTGGGCCCAGAGTCATCCCGTTGCTACCGAAGCCCGGTGGAAAGCAAGACGATCGTCATTCGCGCTGAAGCAGGAAGGGCAATGCTGATTCCCACTGTTGTGAACTAGTCACTGTAGGGTTCATACTTAGCGATCTCTTTGTGGCTGCGTTTCGCGGATATTTGGTTGAGACTTTGCCATGGAATTTGTCTATAATTGAAAAATCCCGATTGAGTTCGTTCGGGGAGTACCAAAACTCATTCACTAAGGAGGACGTATGATGAAGAGAGTGCTCATGGCGTCGTTGGCTGTGGCCTTCATGGGAATGCAGGTTGGATTGGCGATGGCGAATGCCGGTAATCCCGACACTGGACCGGGCTGCGGTTTGGGCAAGCTGGCGTGGCAGAATTACCCCCACCAGAAGGTCATTGGTATCCAGACCATGGAAGCGACCACCAATGGACTCATGGGGAATCAGACGTTTGGGATCAGCAGCGGAACCTCCGGCTGCACCAATGATGGGAAGTTCTGGGCGCAGGAGAAGGTCAATGTATTTGCCGCGCTGAATTTTGAAAACTTAGCGCAAGACATGGCCCAGGGACAGGGTGAACACCTGGCTTCCTTGGCGACGTTGATGGGAATTCCGGCGGCGCAACAGCCGGCGTTCTTCGCGATGACTCAGGAGAAGTACGCCGCTCTCGTCTCGGCAGGCGAGACCTCCCCGGTTGCACTTGTGAAGGCCTTGAATGACGCGGTGGCTACGCATCCGATGCTGGCCAAGGTTTCCGCCAACTAGTTGGTATCTCCGTGGGGTTCTGGTTGCAACTACTGGGACCCCACGGTTTCTTAAGAATCTTCCCGATCACCTTCCTGCTCGTCTTTCTCACGGGTCTGGTTCCGCCTCACGGAATCAGCAGCCCGCTCGGTGACCAATCTTATCTGAACGAGTTGCTCAATCGCGCTGCAATCCTGCGCCTCGCGGAGGAGCGTGAGTGGCAGGTGCTCCTCCATTACCGGCGGACCTGGCTCGGCGGAGTGGAGAGTATGCAAGACGATCCAGGGTTCTTTCTTGCTCCCCAAGGGAAAACCAACCCGCAGGCCGAGCTTGCCGCAACACTGACCAGTTTTTTTGTCGACGATGCCGTCGGTCGGTCGAAGCAGCCTGCGCAATGTGCATTCGTGGCTCGGTATCACTGGTTGAAAGAGCGCCTGCAGTTCGATGACACCCGTCTGCCGCCGTTACCTTGTGAGCGGTTCCGGCAATGGTTCGATGAATTCAACGCCGAAGCGATCAGTCTCATTTTTCCGACGGGGTTCATGAACAATCCCTCATCCATGTTCGGCCATACATTTCTACGAGTCGATGGCAAGGACCAGACGCCGCAGACAAGAATTCTGGCATACACCATCAACTATGCGGCTCAGCTCCCGCCTGATGCAGGCATTGAGTATGCCGTCAAAGGGCTCGCCGGCGCGTACCCCGGGTACTTCTCCACGATTCCGTATTATCTCAAGGTGCAGGAGTATCGGGATATCGACAATCGAGATATCTGGGAATACCGATTGAAGCTGACCGAGCGGCAGGTGACTCGCCTCTTGATGCACACCTGGGAGTTGGGAAATGCCTATTTTGACTATTACTTTTTTGGTGAAAACTGCGCCTACCATATCCTCTCCTTGATAGAGGCGGCTGAACCATCCGTCCGTCTGCTGGATGCCTTTCCTGCCTACACGATTCCAGTCGATACGGTTCGACTCCTGCGGGAATCGGGGCTTGTCGGAGAGGTGATCTCCCGACCGTCCCGCAGTACGCTCGTGCGTCGAAAGCGCACGTCGATGACCGATGAGGAGCGGGGGTGGCTCGATCGCTTGATCAGGAATCCCGCCGGATTGCGGGAGGACGGATTTCAGGCGCTTCACATTGAGCGGCAAGCGTTTGTCTTGGAGACGGCCTCGGATTATTTACTCCAGCACAGTGCCGGAGCAGGGGAGGACGGGGCTCCGTATCGAGAGAAAAACAGGACCATTCTGAGAGCCAGAAGTGAACTCAAAGTTACACCATCGGCGGTACTGATTGAGCCCTATGTGAAACAACCTGATCTTGGTCACGGGACCAGCCGGCTTGGCCTCGGGGCCGGATGGAGAAACCAGAGAGCGTTTGAAGAAGTGAGTTTCCGTGGCGCGTACCACGATCTGCTCGATCCGGAAACTGGGTACACTCCGGATGCGCAGATAGAGCTGGTGTCGGTCGGGATTCGTCATTATCACGATCAGTCTCAGGCACGTGTTGAACGGTTCGGTTTGGTCAACATTATTTCTCTCGCGCCGATCCATGCGCTTTCATCTGTTCCCTCTTGGAAGGTCAATGTCGGCATGAACACGATTCGACACAACGGTTGCCAACTCTGTAGCAACGGTGTGGCGAGCGCTGGTCTTGGGGCCGCCGTCGAGTCGAGTCTGTTCAAGCGAGAAGTGTACTTTGCGTTTGCCGAGGCCGAAGCCAACTACAGTCGCGCCTATGAAGAGCGCCATCGTGTTGGTGGCGGAGGAACCATCGGGCTGCTGAGTGATCTCACCGATCGATGGAAATTGATGCTGTCGGGCACGTATCTCCGCTACGCCCTGGGCGACAAGTCCGAGGATATCCGCTGGTTTGCCGGGTCCCGCTACACTCTGAGCCAGGACTGGGCGTTGCGTGTTGAGTATAACCATCGGGAGCGGGACAATGACATTGTTTTCTCAGTCCAGGCCTTCTTCTAGCAAGCCATGCTAGATGGAGTTATTCTGTGCGGTGATTAGCAGGTCGATAGGCAGTTTCAACTCACGCTCGACATCTTTGCCCCGCATCACGAATTGACAGGCCGTATAGCCACCACTATACTCCCGCCAAGTGATTCCTACTGAAAGGTCGGGTGGGTCAATCACACAACTTACTCACAACTAACTAATTTGTTAAACGAGGAGGAATCATGAAGCATGCTTACCAAGCGTTGTCCCTTGGATTGATTGTTGTGGCTGGTCTGAGCTTGACCGGTTGTCAGATCGTTGCGACACCGGCGGCGGGCTGGATCTTCACCGATGTGAAGTACGGTGATGTGGCGACGACGGCAACCGCAGCAACGAAAGAAGGCAAGGCCTGCGCCACGTCGATCCTCGGATGGGTTGCCACTGGTGACGCGAGCGTCGCGGCGGCGAAAGCGGCCGGCGGAATCTCCACGGTGGCGTCGGTTGATCACACGGCCCACCAGATCCTCGGCATCGTCGGTGACTATTGCACGATCGTCAAGGGCAGCTGATTCTCGACTGTCCGCAGTCGAAGGGGCCTTTGGGGCGCAAGTCCCAGAGGCCTTTTTATTTTGGGCAGCGCTACCGGATCAAAGGAGTGAGGGCAACACTTGAGACCTGGCTTTTCTCCCTGGTGTTTCCGGTTATCCTTCCCCTGTCGCTCGCCTTCCTGATGGTATTCAGCCAAGCCAGTCTTGTCTCAGCCTCTGAGATTGCTGACGTCGCTCTGAGCCTGTATACATTGGGTGCATTTCCATCAAATCAGGGCCTCTTTGCCCAAGGGAGTAATCCCTCTGATACCAAAATCATCAATGGGGTTGGAGCCGGCATCAAGGTCGCGGTGTTTCCGAGCAATTTAGGCAACAGCATTGGGGTCGAACTGGAGTCCTCCGGTCATGGGAGTGAGATCACATTTTCTTCGCCGGCGCGCGCGGGATCCCCAGCCAGTACGAACCTCTGGGTTTTTAATTCGATGGTGAACCTGATTCTTCGCTACCCCGGGAAGGTGGTTGTGCCGTACATTGGCCTTGGGGGTGGTCTGTCGAACGGAGTGCTCACCCACGCCAACATACCGGGTCGGTCGGACCCGGATCTTGAAGGTTCCTGGACATTCGGCTCTCAATTTTTCGGCGGAGTGCAAGGCAATCTGAGTGAGAATGTGTTTCTGTTCAGCGAGTATAAGTACTTCTCGGCCACTTATCATTGGAAGCAACTCGCGCTGGACTTCCGCTCTCAGTACGCCTTGTTTGGCATCGGGCTGCGCTTCTAAGTCGTCGTGCTCCGAAGTCAGGCACGATGCGCATCCTCGAAGATGATCCGTCTGTCAGCTGGGTGATGCCAAGCGTGCGACTGGGTTGGACGGAATGGGTTGCCGCTGGAGGGTGTGGGGTGTCAGACTGCCTAATAGCCAAACCTTCGCGCGTGTATGGAATCCAATATCCGAGCGGCCGTTCCTGATCTGTCGGAGCAGGAGCCGATAGCACATCGCCCACTTGCCCGTCCGAAACAGTCCTGCTACAAGAGTGGCCGTCAAGCGTTTCAGGAGGCCTATCGTGAGCTACCCCACAGATCCAGCCGGTGACCGCTCCGTGGCCCACGTCCCGATGGTGCCGGTGGCACCGCATCCCCCGTTGCGCCGCTATTATGCCGAAGGGGATGAACGGCAAGTGTTCTTGAATGAGCTGTTCAATCGCACGGCCTATCAGTACCGCAATATCGATAAAGCGACCGGATTCGGATCCGGCATGTGGTATCGCGCGAAGGCGCTGCGTGAAGCTGGGCTCAAGGTCGGTATGCAAGTGCTGGATGTGGCCTGTGGGCCGGGATTGGTCTCGCAATGTGCACGCGAAATCGTTGGTTCATCCGGTTCGGTCATCGGGCTGGATCCCAGTATCGGGATGTTGCGAGAAGCGCAGAAGGGGCCCTGTCAGAAGTTCGTACGGGGCATCGGAGAGCAGTTGCCGTTTCCCGATCGGACGTTTGATTTTCTGAGTATGGGGTACGCCCTCCGCCATGTCTCCGATCTCAAGACGGCATTTGCAGAGTATCACCGGGTCTTGAAGCCCGGTGGGATCGTGCTGTTGCTGGACATCTGTCGCCCGCGGTCGCCCATTTTCCTGTCGCTGTCGCGGTTCTATATTAAGACGGTGATGGGGATTGTGTTTGCTGCGTCGACCGGCAATCGTGACATGAAAACATTGATGGAATACTGGTGGGACACTACTGAGTATTGCGTGCCGTCGGGGACGATTCTCGAGGCATTGAAAGAAATCGGGTTTGCCGATTGCTCGTTGCATGAACTCTTCAACGGACTCCTGCGGGACTACCGGGCTGTAAAAGTCGAGACGCACACATGACAGATTCATTCGCCTCGTCTTTGGAACGAGACATGGCTGGCTTGATCGTTCAGACTCTCAAGTTGAAGGTCGATCCCGGTACGATCGATCCGACGCAGGCGCTGTTCGGGGACGGACTCGGACTTGATTCGATCGACGCCCTGGAGCTTTCGCTGGCCATTTCCCAAACGTACGGCTATCAACTCAAATCGAGCGATCCGGAGATCAAAGCGATCTTTTCCTCCCTGCGGGCGCTGGCCAACGCGATCGAGAAGAACCGTACGAAGTGAATCATGTGGTGCCATGCACGACGCTCCACTGATTGGCCCCTACAATCCGGAAGACGTGTTGGCTTGGGAGGCTGACGGTCCACGCCCCGCCCGGCAGTTCTTATCCGATGTGTCCCACCTTGCCGATTCGCTGCCTGACCGCCCCGCGGTCCTCAATCTGTTGTCCAGCCGGTATGAGTTTCTGGTCGGCTTCGCCGCCGCAATGTTACGGGGGCAGGTGACGTTGCTCCCGCAGAGCCGGGCGCCTCAGACATTGCGCCGGATCGCCGGCGACTCTCGTGAGAGCTATTGTCTGACGAATCAGGATGATCCGGTTGAGGGGATCGAGTCCGTGATTGTGCGGCGGCAGGGCGGTATCGCCGGATGGCCGAAGCGGATGCCGCATATCCCGCTTAATCAAATCGCGGCGATCGCATTTACCTCGGGCAGCACCGGTCAGCCGATGCCGAACAGAAAAACCTGGGGAGCCTTGACGGCTGTCGCCCGGGCGACGGGATCCAGATTAGGCCTGCAGGCCGGTCAGCAAGCGGCGGTGGTGGCGACTGTTCCGCATCAGCATATGTTCGGGCTGGAAGCCTCAGTCATGCTGCCGATCGTGCACGGGTTGGTCATGCATGCCGGGCGCCCGCTCTTTCCGGCCGACATCCGCGACGCCTTGGCTGAAGTGACAGGCAAGCGCATACTCGTGACGACGCCGTTGCATCTCCGCGCCTGTGTGACCGAAGGCGTGCGCGTACTGCCTCTTGGATTGATCCTCTCCGCGACCGCGCCGTTGTCCCGAAGTCTGGCGCAAGAAGCCGAACGGCATTTCCAAGCTGAGGTGCATGAAATTTTCGGTTTTGCCGAAGCGGGCAGTGTGGCGGAACGGCGAACAACTGAGGGCGATCGATGGCGACCGTTGGACGGGGTGCGCCTCGCACAGGACCAGGCGGCGTGGACGGTACAGGCCGCCTATCTGCCGACTCCGGTCCGAGTGCCGGACCGCATCACCGTTGATGCGGAAGGGCAGTTCGTGGTGCATGGCCGGGAAGCCGACCAGATCAATGTTGCAGGTCACCGTGTGTCGCTTGGGGATTTGAATCAGAAACTGCTGGAAATCGAAGGTGTCCAGGATGGTGTGTTTTTTCTTCCGGAGGAGAAGGCTGAGCTGGTCACGAGGCTGATGGCCTGTGTGGTGGCACCGGGGAAAACCGTGGAGGAGATTCAGCAGGCGTTGCGCGCGCGGATCGATCCCGTGTTTCTTCCCCGTCCCCTTCTGCTCGTGCCGCAACTGCCGCGCAACGGGACGGGCAAATTGCCGCGCGAGGCCTTGCTGATGTTCGCCAGACGGCACGCCAAAGGATTGCCACATGAAACATGAGCGTGTCGTTTCGATCGGCCCGGATCATCCGGCTCTGCCCGGCCATTTTCCTGGCCATCCGGTCGTACCCGGCGTGGTGATCTTGGACGAAGTCATCGAGACGCTACGGCTACAAGCCGGGCAAGCGCTGGTCGTCACCGGTCTGCCTTCGGTGAAGCTCTCCTCTCCGCTCTTGCCGGGCCAGCCACTGACAATTGAGATCGAACAGGACGAGGCTGACACGGCGGTCTTCACCTGTCGAGTTGATCAACGGGTTGTGGCCGCCGGCTCGATTCGCATTCAACTCCCGGCCGCCGGTCAGGCGAGAATGCCATGACTGTCGCCTGGAAACAGCAAGCGGAGCGCGGCAGTCTGCGGGCAATCCGTCTCATGGCCTGGGTGGCGCAGGCGTTGGGAAGACCGCTTGCCCGCGCGCTGCTCTATCCGATTTGTCTGTACTACCTCTGTGGCTCGCAGCAGGCGAACCGGGCCCTTCGCCGGTATTACGAACGTCTCCAGGGCCATGCACCGGGGTGGCCGGTACTCTTCCGCCACTATCATTCGTTTGCCTCCACCATTCTCGACCGGGTGTATTGTCTGCGGGGCCGGTTTGATCTGTTCGATATCCGTATTCATGGGCTTGAAGTGCTCGACGGGGCCTTGGCACGGGGAGGCGGCTGTCTCCTGCTCGGCTCGCATCTCGGCAGTTTCGAAGTTGTGAGAGCGGTCGGGCTGTCGCGTGAACGGATTGCCGTCAAGGTGCTGATGGACGAGCAGAATGCCCCATTGATCCGAGCCTTGATACAGGAATTGAACCCTGCCGTTGCCGGGACGGTGATTCAAGTCGGCGGGGTGGACACGATGCTGCAGGTGCAGGAATGCCTGGCTCACGGCGGAGTCGTCGGTATCATGGGTGATCGGCTGACGGCGGAAGATCAATCGCTGCGGTGTGAGTTTCTCGGCGAGGGCGCGGCGTTCCCGACCGGATCGGTGCGGCTGGCGCACGCCGTGCGCGCGCCGGTGGTCCTCTTTTTCGGGCTCTACCGGGGCGGCAACCGGTATGACATTCATTTGGAACTGCTGAGCGAGTCCGTTCAGTTGTCTGCTGACCATCGGCAGGACGATGTGCGACGATGGACGCAACGCTATGCGGATCGACTGGCCCATTACAGTCGCGAAGCGCCGGACAATTGGTTCAACTTTTATGATTTTTGGCAGGCCTCTTCGTAAGTCCATCATCGGGATCTCTTTCCTGCTCTTACTCGGCAGCGTCGCCCTGGCAGCGGTCGAGGCTCCTCCTGCGCCATGGACGGTCGACGCGCTGGTGGCGCTGCTCAAGGAGCAGCGCGAGCCCTCCATGGCGTTTGAAGAAGCCACCTACTCCTCCTTATTGACCGAACCCTTGAAAGTGCGGGGTCTGTTGCGATTCACTCCACCGGCGACAATGGAGAAAGCCATTACCGAGCCGTTTCGCGAGCGGTACGTGATCGAAGGAGACCGGGTGTTGTTTGAAAGCGAGCGGAAAGGGATCAAGCAGACGATCTCGCTCGAAGACTATCCCCCGCTCCGCAGTTTTGTCGACGCCTTCCGCGCGAGTTTTACGGGCGACGCCGTTCAGTTACAGAAAGTGTATGCCGTCACGCTGGAGGGCACCCGCCGTCAATGGACGTTCTTGCTGCGTCCTCGTGAGGCGGCTGGACAGTCGATGGTTGATTACATCCTCTTCGCCGGATCGGAGGGTCGCGTGGCGACCATTGCCATTCGTTTGCCGGACGGAGACCGATCGGTCATGACCGTGCTGCGGGAACCCACACGATGAGCCGGCGGTTCGGTGTGATGGGGCTCTGGGCTCTGGCGATGGTCTGCGGATTGTGGCTGGTGGCAGTGCAGGTGTCCGTGCATAGCGAGCTGGCCGACCTGTTGCCGGAAGGCACGACGGCGACTCAACGGTTGCTCCTCACGCAAGTGCGCACCGGCGTGGCAGGCCGGCTGATGCTCTTGGCCATCGAAGGTGGAGATCCGGATGAACTGGCTCAGGCCAGTCGAGAGTTCGGCACGCGACTTCGTGCGACCGGGCATTTCACCGTTATCGGGAACGGCGTTCAGGCTCTGTCGAAACAGGATCAGGAGCTGCTGTTCCGGTCCCGCTATCTGTTGAGCCGGCAGATGGCTCCTGAGGCATTCTCTGTCGAATCATTGCGTCATGCGTTGGAACAACGGCTTGACGACCTCCGTTCCCCCTTGGCGTCCATGATCAAAGAGACGATCCCGGGAGATCCGACGGGGGCTTTTCTGGGAATCCTCAAAGACTGGGCCGGGCAGGAGGGGCCGGCGAAACATCGCGGGGTCTGGATGTCGAAGGACCATTCGAAGGCCTTGCTGATCGCGGAAACGAGAGCGACAGGGTTCGACGCTGATGCGCAGACGACGATTCAGCGGGACATCCGCGAGACGTTCGAAGACCTGCCTGACCGGCCGGACTCGCTCCGGTTGCTCATGAGCGGTCCCGGTGTATTCGCCGTGGAGATCAAGCAGACCATCGAAGCAGAGATCTGGTGGCTCTCAACCGCCGCGTCCACACTCGTCGTCCTCTTGCTCTATGCGAGCTATCGGTCGGTGACACTCGTGTTGTTGAGTGTGATCCCCCTCTCTACCGGCATCGTGGCTGGCATATTGGCCGTCAATAGCTGGTTCGGCTTTATTCACGGGATCACGCTCGGCTTCGGCATCACCTTGCTGGGTGTCGTCGACGATTATCCGATTCACCTGTTCAGCCATGTGCATGTGCGAGGCTCTGCGCCGGCTGTAATCCGGGCTATCTGGCCCACGATGCGCCTGGGTGTGCTCACCACTGTGATCGGGTTTTCCTCTCTGCTCCTGTCCGGATTCCCTGCGCTGGCGCAGTTGGGCCTCTTTGCAGTGGTCGGGCTCATTGCGGCGGCTCTGGTCACCCGGTATGTGTTGCCGGTCTGCGTCCCGCCGGCGTTTGTTCCTCGGGAGGTGCCACAAGCAATCGTTCCGTCGCTGCGGCGGCTCACCCGGGCCAAGTGGCTGGTGCCGGGGGCGGTCGTTCTTGCGACATTCACACTATTGTGGTCTGATACGCCCCTGTGGCAGACGGATCTCGGGAGTCTGAGTCCGGTGTCGGAAGCCAGAAAACACCTTGATCAGCAGCTCCGTCAGGACCTGGGCGCACCGGATGTCCGCGATCTGCTCGTCATCGAAGGGCCGACGGCTGAAGATGTGCTCCAACGGGGTGAAACCGTGATGCCGCGACTGGAACAACTGCGAGCCGGCGACCTGGTGGCAGGCTACGACCTGATTTCCTCGTATCTGCCGAGCCACCGCAGTCAGCAGGCCAGGCAGCAGGCTCTTCCTGAGCGGAGCGTGCTGGAACACAATCTCCGGATTGCGCTGTCGGGGCTGCCGTTCGCCCCCGGTCTCTTTACTCCGTTTCTTGACTCGATCGACGTGGCGCGCACGCAAGCGATGATCGACCGCGACACGTTCAAAAGTACGGCCGTGGGGATGAAGCTGGCGTCATTGTTGATTGAGCAACAGGGACAATGGTCTGCCGTTGTGCCGCTGCGGGGCGTGGCGGACCGGCGTCGTCTCGGCGACACCGTCGCGGAATGGCATGCCCCCGGTGTGGCCTACGTGGATCTCAAGGAGGAATCCAACCGGTTGATGACGGCCTATCGCGACCGGACCCTTGCGATCGTGGCCTGGGGGTTGCTGGTGATTGCCGTCGTGCTGGCGGTCGGGCTGAAGTCGATCAGCGTGCTCCGGCCGGTCCTCTTACCCATGTTGAGCGCGCTGGTTGTGGTCGCCGCCGTTGTGAACGCGGCGGGCGAATCGCTTTCGCTCTTTCACGTCGCCACCTTTCTGCTGGTCATCGGGCTCGGTCTCGACTACGCGCTGTTTTTCAACCGGCCGGAGGGCACGGGTGAAGAACGCGCCCGCACGCTGTATGGCTTGCTGGTCTGTAGCGCCACGACCATTCTCGTCTTCGGGGTGCTGGCCTGCTCGACGATTCCGGTCTTGCATGCCATCGGGATGACTGCCGCGATCGGATCGTTCTGCTGTCTGCTGTTTGCCGGTATGATGGCGGATGAGGAGGCCCATGCCGACGCCTAACCGACCGATGATTCCTTTGACCTTGTCGGCCTACACGCTGGTCACGGCGAATGGTCGTGGCGTCGGCGCCGTCTCCCAGGCCTTGCGCGAGCGGCGTTCAGGGCTGAAGCCGTGCGATTTCGAAGACGCGTTGCTCAAAACCTACATCGGACGTGTCACGGGGCTGGAAGATTTTTCTCTCGGCGCGGATTTAGAGCAATTCGAGTGCCGGAACAATCGACTGGCCTGGCTGGGCCTGCAACAGGACGGGTTCATGGTCGCGGTGGCGGAAGCCATCCAGCGCTACGGAGCCGACCGGATTGCGGTCGTCATGGGTACCAGTACCTCGGGCATTCTGGAGACGGAGCATGCCTACCGGAATCGCGATCCCCTGACCGGTTCGTTGCCGCCCTGGTACACCTCACGCTATCGCTATACGCACAACATGTTTTCGTTAGGCCATTTCGTGCGGGCCTGCGTGGGCCTGCAGGGGCCTGCCATGGTCATCTCGACGGCTTGCTCATCGAGCGCCAAAGTGTTTGCGACGGCCGCGCGGTTTCTACAGGCGGGTCTCTGCGATGCGGCCATCGTCGGGGGAGTCGATAGCCTGTGCCATACCACCCTGCACGGATTTTCCGCCCTGCAGCTGCTCTCGACCAGCCCCTGCCGGCCCTGCGATGAAGATCGCGACGGGCTTTCGCTGGGCGAAGCGGCAGGCTATGCGTTACTGGAGTCGAGCGAGCGGGTAAGGCGGAAAGGGGCCGTCGCATTGCTAGGGTATGGCGAAAGCACCGACGGGTACCACATGTCGCATCCTCATCCTGAAGGCGCCGGTGCGATTCGCGCCATTCGCCAGTCGCTGGATCGGGCCGGGTTGCAGCCGTCCGACATCGACTACATCAACCTGCACGGCACCGCGACCCGGGCCAACGATTCGGTCGAGGACAAAGCGGTGTATTCAATCTTCGGTGACGGGCCGGCCTGCAGTTCGACGAAAGGTTGGACCGGGCACGCGTTGGGAGCGGCGGGGATCACGGAAGCCTTAATCGCGACGCTGTGTTTGAAGCAGGGATTTATCCCCGGCACGCTCAATTGCGAACGGGTCGATCCGACGTTGCACAGCCGCATTCTCCGCGAGAACGAGGACCGGCCGATCAGGCGCGTGGTGAGCAATATTTTCGGATTCGGCGGCAATAACTGTAGTCTTGTGTTGGGAGTGTTGTGATGCAAATCGGGATTCTCGGAGTCGGACTGCTTGCGGCCGGCCTCGAAGGCTGGCCGACCGGACGTGCAGTGTTGGCCGGTACCAGGCCGTTCGATCCCTGTACGGTGCCGGATCCGGATGCATCGCTCCTCCCTGCGAATGAGCGGCGGCGGAGCAGTGATTGTGTCCGGTGGGCCGTGCAGGTGGCGCAGGAAGCCATGGCGCAATCCGGGCTCGATCCTCGTGAGGTCGCGACCGTTTTTGCGTCCTCCGGCGGCGAGATGGAGGTGCTTGATAAGCTGTGCCGGGCGTTGGCGACCACCGAGCGGGTCGTCTCGCCGACGCTGTTTCATCAGTCCGTGCACAATACCGCGGCGGGCTATTGGGGCATTGCGACGAGTTGCCAGCAGTCCTCGACGGCGCTGTCCTGTTATGACGATTCCTGCGC
This sequence comes from Nitrospira sp., assembly GCA_013140455.1. Classification (GTDB taxonomy): domain Bacteria; phylum Nitrospirota; class Nitrospiria; order Nitrospirales; family Nitrospiraceae; genus Nitrospira_D. Next base: position 22,093 of record JABFSU010000030.1, read on the forward strand.
GGCCGGGCTGTTGGAGGCCGTCACCTATGCCTGTGTCGAGGAGCGTCCGGTGCTCTTTGTCGCATATGATCTGCCGGCGCCGGCGCCGCTCAACGGCGCCCGGCCGATCGCCTCAGCCTTTGCTACGGCCCTGGTGATCACGCCTTCAATGATTCAGGTACTCGCGACGGCCGATGTGACATTGACGGCCGCCGCCGGTCGTGACGTGAGCCACGCGTTCAGTCAGGAGTTCGAACGGCTCAGGCTCGATAATCCGGCTGCCCGGTTGTTGCCGGTGCTGCAGGCGCTCGCCATGGAGCGCCGCGCCACGATCCATCTGAACTTGTTGGACGATCAACGGCTGATCGTAGAGGTTGAGTCCTGCCGCAACTGACGAAAGACGAGATCGGCCGGCTGCTTCCGCATGGCGGGTCCATGCGCCTGCTCGATACGGTGGAGGCCTGGGACGAGACGACGATCCGCTGCCGGACGGCCACGCACCGGAACCCGGCCCATCCCCTCCGCTACCATGATCGCCTCTCGGTGTCGGTCGGACTGGAGTATGCCGCGCAAGCGATGGGCGTCCATGTGGGGCTGTGCGATCATGGGTGTCAGACGGCAGGGCGAATCGGCTATGTCGGAAGCGTCCGGGACGTTTCCTTCAGCGCCGATCGGCTTGATGACACGGCGTTCGATCTCATTATAGAAGCAACACGCCTGGCCGAAGGGGATCAGAGCTATATGTATCAGTTTACGGTCGCGCTTGGAGATCGAACAGTTATCAAGGGACGTGCCTCAATCTTTATCAGGGCGGGGTCGTGATGACGAAGAAACGCGCACTGGTGACGGGAGGCAGCGGCGAGATCGGGGCTGCAATCTGTGAGCGGCTCGCTGCAGACGGCTATGCGGTCATCGTGCATGCCCATCGACACAGCGAATCGGCGAAGCAGGTGGCAGAGAAGATCACAGCCGGAGGAGGGTTGGCGACGGTGGCGACATTCGACATTGTCGATGGGGTCGTCACGGGACAGGCGCTGCAAGTCCTGCTTGCCGACGGGCCGATTCAGGTGGTCGTCAATAATGCAGGTATCCATGACGATGCCCCGATGGCCGGAATGACGGCAGCGCAGTGGACGAAGGTCGTTGATCTGTCGCTGAACGGATTTTTCCACGTCACCCAGCCGTTGTTGCTGCCGATGATCGGTACCCGCTGGGGAAGGATCGTCTCGATTTCGTCGCTGGCCGGAGTGACCGGGAATCGCGGCCAGACGAATTATGCGGCGGCGAAGGCCGGCCTGCACGGAGCCAGCAAGTCCCTGGCGATCGAGCTGGCGTCCAGAGGGATCACCGTGAATGTCGTCGCGCCCGGCTTGATCGAGTCGTCGGCGACAAGGCAGTCCTTCAAGCTTGAGCAGGTCGATGCCATGGTGCCGATGAAGCGGGCGGGCACGCCGGAGGAAGTCGCGGCACTCGTCTCATTCCTGGTGTCTGAGCAGGCGGGGTACATCACGGGGCAGGTCATCGGCATCAACGGAGGCATGGCGTGAAAGGCAGGATGTTGAAAAAGGCCTCCGGCTTCGTTCTCGCGTCGTTCAGACCCTCAACGTACCCCAGAGGGTACGCCTCGGTCCTTCACTTGCTGCGGCCTTGCCGGCGGACCTTTTTGACCATCCTGCAACCAGACAAGTTCGGCAACTCCGTTTGTGATATGCACAATGATGGCAGGACATCTTGTGGTGACTGAACAGCATTCCGAGGTGCCCGCTGCCGCCCAATCCTATTGGGTTGTCATTCCTGCGTACAACGAAGCCCACACGGTTCGTGACGTGGCCCTGCGCGCCAGAAAACAGTGCCCGCATGTCATTGTGGTGGATGATGGATCGACGGACGGCACCGCCGAGGTGCTGGCTGGGCTTGATGTGACTGTGCTTAGAAGCGAGAAGAATCTCGGAAAAGCGGGAAGTCTGTGCCGGGGATTTGAGCAGGCTTTGGCAGGTGGCGCAGCCGGCGTGATCACGTTGGATGCCGACGGGCAGCATGCTCCCGAGGAAATTTCATTGTTCATCAAACGGTCTCTTGACGATCCGAGCGCATTTCTCATCGGCGCGCGCCGTCGCGAGCAGCGGAAGACGTCATTCTGGCGGTACGGTGCGAATCGAGTGGCAGACTTCTGGGTCGGTTGGGCGGCAGGTGCGCCGGTTGAAGATAGTCAGTCTGGATTTCGCCTGTACCCGGCCGCTTTGCTTCGGGCGGTCGACGTTCCCCATGAGCGGTCACGAAGTTTTGTGTTCGAAAGCGAGATCCTGATCGAGGCGGCCAGGCGGGCCATGGTCATCCGGAATGTCCCGATCGCTGTGACGCCTCGTTCAGGACCCTGTCCCAGCCATTTTCGCCCCGTGCTGGATATCGTCAAGATCACCCGGATGGTGGCTTGGAAGATCCTTTCAAGGGGCCTCTGTCCGCGAGAGCTGTGGCGTACGTTGCGGGGTGATAGGTTTGATTCAGCGGGAAACCCTCTTCTGAACATTCATGATAACGCGTTGCTTGTTGATAAACAGAAGAAGGAGCGTAGAGAAAGGGTCCGGTCTCGATAAGACCGTCTCCTGCCGCAGAAAACGCCAGGAGACGGTTAAGATAATCTGTTTGTGGAAGGGGTCAGCAACGTTGAGTTTTCATCTGCTAAATAGTGAGGTCTTAGTTGGGTTTCCCGGCTCCACCGAGTTCCCGCTGAATCGAGATATTTAGATTTCGAATCCAACTATTATAATTTTTGTGGATTGTCCGTTTGCCTTCATTGAATTGGAGATTTTGGCTGCTAACGTAGACAATGCTATAGGAGCTAGTGTCGTAGAGAATATTGACAACCGCCTCATGTTCTCGAAGATGTAACGTAGCGACAATAAGTCCTGGCTTTTCAATGTGCATCTCCCAACCGTGTTTTGCTGCGGCAGCTGTTATAGCTTTTGTCACCTCATTTAGTGAAAGTGATTGGTTTGCGGAAATCGGTATGGCTGTGTCCTTCACATCATAAATCGGTGCACCCGCACGACATCCCGCAAGGGCGATCAATACCAAGCATGCTCCTGCGAATTTCTTTACAAAATCATGAGGCTTCATCGTTTTTCCCCCTCTCGATAGGTGTGGCCCGATTGAACGTTGCTTGCTCTTAGTATGCCTACTCGAGGCAAGTCAATCTGGCGCGTCGCGGTATTGGTTATCCTGGTCGCGATATAGCCCGCCTCGTGAATATGCGCGAGCAAGTCGTCCACGAAGATCAGGTTGCGCGGACTCATTCTCTTCTGATTCCATTTGGACATGGATCGGGGAAATGCTTGTTCGGCGGCCAGCACGAATTCGCTCGGGTGGCAGTAGAAGACGAGATGGCGCGAGCGCTGTCCGATCCATTGGATCATTCGCTGAAACGTACGGAGGCCGACCGTGCGCAGGGTAGCCAGATTGATTGGAAACAGACAAGATGAGGGCGGCACTTCCACGATGCTGCTGTCGCCGGGGTGATTCAGATTGCTGCGTGACGGGTGGTAGGGGTCCCGGGGGGCTCCGAAGTATTTGACATAGTGGACGCGGCCGAGTCCCATGTCGAACCGCCTGGCGGGAACAGAGGAGTCGTAGTGGTAGCCTTCTTCTTCGAGAACCCGCAGCGTGGTTTCGCCTATCCACAGATTCGGCGCTCGGAACACGACCGGCCGGACGCCGGACGCCTTCTCCACGGCATCCGTCGCCCGCCGGATCCATTGTCGCTGTTGCTCGTAAGACGCGATACGGAAGTCCTCATCCTCTTCCAGTCCCCCGTGAGCCCAGCCGTGGGTGCCGAGCTGGTGTCCGCGCTGGAGGCACTCGCGGACGAGATCCGGATAGGCTTCGGCAAATCTGCCGGCAAAGAAGATCGTCGCTTTGATGCGGAAACGATCGCAACAGTCCAGGAGTGACACCAGCCCGACGTGCGAACCGGGGACCCAATCGCAATCGATCGTAAAGTAAAACTGTTTGCCCGGCTTTGCGGCCCGTCCGGGCCCCTGTCCCTTGAGCGGCAGAGCGGCTTGTCGGGATCGTTCAGTCCAACCCATTACAGATCCTTCCGGGACGCGACGACTGTTCGGGTGTCATGTTGTAAGGTTGGCATGGAGGCTTGAGCGTAAGTTAATCCGTCGTGACAACCCCTTCGATTTCGATCAGCAGTTCCCGGCGGCAGAGATCACCCTGGAGATAGACGATCCGGCTCGACGCAAACAGGGGAATGTTGAGGGCCTGTTGGATCGCTTCGAGATGATCCGGCTGTCGGACGTAGACCTTGTATCGCCCGCGTGGTGGCTGATGGCCGCGCGTGGTTCCCGATAATTCATCGGCATGAGCAAGCAAGGCGCGCAGGTTGTCGATGGTTTCCAGCGTCTGGGTTTCAGGGAGGCCCATGTGGCGGCTTTCGTGTCCCACCACGCTGGCGGTTCCCGAGATGAACAGCTGCGCATGGATGTCTGATTGAAGGAGTGTGGCGCGGGCAAACGACGGGCTGCAGGGACCGTAATGTTCCGGGTATTCATAAGCATGGACCTGGCGGGGATTGCCCAGGTGGATGGCTGGCTGGGTTCCTGCGAGCACATAGAGCTGGAGCGGGCCTGACCGCGTCCCGACTGCCGTTCCGGCCGGAAGTGATCCGGGGAACCCTTGAAGCGTCCCAGCCAGGGCCTGATGGCGTCCGACGCAAAACTGGCGATAGCGTTCAAGGCCGTGCTCATCCTCGTTGATGCCGGGAAAGAAATTCCAGATGCGCCAGAGATACGGATAGCCTAACTCCTGGACGTGATGGAGGAGGCGCCGGTACGCCCGTTCCGTCGTCGCCTGCAAGCCGGCACCCGGTTCTTCTTCAAGTTGAAGCGTGCCCGCGAGGATCTCCCCGCTCGCGGCGGCGGAGAACTCGTGTGTCCGATGAACGGTGACCGGTTGGTCGCTGGTCCACACCTCCAGATCTGAGCGGTTGCCCAGCTGTGGAAGGTCCAGGGTGATGACAGGGCAGGAGACGGATGCAGGAACTGGCGAGCCAAAGGACACAATAGCCATGGGAAGAGTGGCGGAGGTGGCGAGCCAACGAGACAGATTAGTGGACTCGATATAGTCCACCCGCAGGTGGGGGGCGGCTTCGAGCAACGGCTGATGTGATCTCAGGGGTCGCGGTGTGGCGCGCTGTCCCATATCTATTCCCTGATAGCTAACTTGGCGAGTTGGCCTGGTTCACGGCGTAATCTTTGACTTCGGTCACGGTCGTTTTTGTGCCCTGCTTGCGGCGGCGGGCCACAGCCCAATTTTCTTTCCAATTCAATACGAAAACGATGTAGTACACAACTTTAAAACAGAAAAGAGGGATGCGCGCTTGCGATTGCGCGAAGACATCTCCGGCTAACAAAGACAGCACCGCCCGTTCGATTTTTGGAGGCCGCCTGGTGGAGACAAACAGCGACTGAAAGGCCGGCTGGTTGAATCGATGGATAAACCAGGAAAAGGTTTTGATGCCCCGGCGGACCATGCGCTCAAATTCCTGAAGGTGTGTGGCATATTCAGGCGACTTCCGAAGATAGGCGTCGACGACTTTGGCCCCTCTGGTGCCGCTATTGAGTGCCAGGTGGACTCCGCTGGAGAAAACCGGGTCGATGAAGGCAAACGCGTCGCCGACCATCAGATAGCCGTCGCCCGACATGGTGTCGCGTCGATAGGAAAAATTCGCGGCGGCATAGGTTTGCGTCAGGGGGTTAGCCCGTTCCATGCGTTGAGCAATCGGCGGAGATTGTCGAAGGGTATCCAGGAGAAATTGATCCAGAGGGACCGTCCTCGACTTAATATAGTCCGGATGGCAGACGACGCCGACGCTGGTGGTGCCATCCTTGAAAGGAATCAGCCAACACCAGCCGTCATTCAACCAGCCGGCAGTGATATTGCCTTCATCCTTACCGGGGAGACGGCCGACTCCTTCGAAATGGCCGAAGATCGCCGCACTGCTATGTTGCGGGCTCCGGCGTTTGCCGCCGAGCTGGTTCGAGAGAAAGGTGTCACGGCCGCTGGCGTCGACGACAAACTTCGCGTCCCAGATTTGCTGCCGGCCGTCACGATTCTCCGTATGGATCAGCGATGTCTGACCGGGGCGAAATTCGACGCGCTGGGCTTTGACTCCTTCGTGGACCGTCACGCCTTTGGAGATCGCGCTCTTCAAGAGGATGGCATCGAACTCGGACCGCTTGACTTCAAACGCGTAGGGTTGGGATTCATCGAATGCTTTAGCAAAATAGAACATCTGCGAGCGGCCGTAACGGTGGGAGACCATCTCGGCGCCGTACTTAACAATGCCGATTCGTTCGACGTCCGCAAGCACCCCCAGTTGTTTCAAGATGGGGAGCGATTGAGGCAGGAGCGACTCTCCGATGTGAAATCTCGGGTGGGAATCTTTTTCGAGCATGTGCACGTTCCAGCCCTGCTCTGTCAGCAGCGAAGAGATGGTGGATCCGGCCGGCCCGCCGCCGACCACCAGCACGTCGCAGGCGATGAGACTCTGAACAGATTCCATTGTGGCGTGACCCAACGGAGGACTCCTTTAGTTAGAAGTACATCGGTGCGGAGTATACTCAAGAAACCAATGTGTTACTAGGCTGCATCGCATCAGTCAGGGGAACCGGATTCATTGTCTGTCCCTTGATGACATGCTAGGTTCAGCACAAAGTTTTTCCTGGACGCTGTTGCCTGAGGTCCCTATCAGCATCCTCGACCAATTTTTCGTCTATCACCCTGAACCATGGGAAGACCGCGACTGGAGAGGCGCGAGCGGCCTTCCGCTGGAAGACGTATGGTTTCAGTCGGCTGACGGCACCAAACTCTTCGGCTGGTACGTCGAAGCGCGCGCGGATACCGGCGTGCTGCTCTGGTGTCATGGTAACGCCGGGAGCGTGATCCACCGTCTTGAAAATCTTCGCGAACTCTATCGGTTGGGGCTGTCGATTTTTATCTTCGACTATCGCGGGTATGGCCGGAGCCAGGGTAAGCCATCGGAAGACGGTCTCTATCAAGACGCGATCGGCGCCTATGACTATCTCACCCGGGTGCGTCAGATTCGATCGGAGCGGATCGTCGTCTTCGGCCGGTCGTTGGGCGCCGCCGTCGCCGCTGATCTTGTCTCGCAGAAGCCGGCAGCAGGATTGATTCTGGAATCACCGTTCCCGTCGATTGCGGCGGTCGCGCAGCACCACTACGGCGGGATACCGGTCCATTGGCTGCTCGGGGCGGAATTCAAACTCATCGATCGCCTTCCGCAGCTGTCCCTCCCCACGCTCGTGATCCACGGCGATCGGGACGATATTATCCCGATCGAGTTCGGCCGTCAGGTGTTTGATGCCGCCAAGCAGCCGAAGTGGTGGTATGCGATTCCCGGTGCGGATCACAACAACACCTATCAAGTCGGCGGGCGTGTGTACTTTCGCCAGTTCGCCGACTTTATTCAACGCGCGATCACGGCCTAGCCGGACAGCGAGTGCGTCCCTGAAATATGCATTTGGTGATTGGTCCCCATATTTGGTACAGTGCGCCGGGCATTGTGTCCGAGGCTACATCTGGGGCGGTTGAAACGGGGCAACAGGGAATGACGATCAAGATCGACCACAAAACGACCGATCAGAGAGCTATGCGATTTGGTATTTTCATCGCCGTTGCCGTGCTGTTGCTTTCAGGCTGCGCCGGCCGAACCGGTTCCACGACTGCGCCGATTGCCACGCCTGAGCGATCCGCGGCGCCGGTTCTTCTCGCCGATGCCTCGGCGAAATCGAGTCCGGTCTCTGATGCTATGGAGAAGCCGTCTGATGAGCCCTTCGATCCCTTCGCGAAGGCCGGCGAAGAAGGCATCGAGGAATACGATCCGTGGGAGCCCCTCAATACCAAAATCTTTGAATTCAATCGGCAGGTCGATCGGTGGGTTTTGAAGCCGGTGGCGCAGGGGTACAACTTTGTGATGCCGGATCCGGTCCAGATCGGGATCAGCAACTTTTTCTACAATCTCCGGTTCCCGCCAAGATTCTTCAATAATATTTTTCAGGGGAAAGCGAAGGGTGCGGGCATAGAGGTGGGCCGATTTCTGGTCAACTCCACGGCGGGGGTTGGCGGGTTGTTTGACGTGGCCCAACATCTTGATCTGAAGACACCAGAAGAAGACACCGGCCAGACCCTCGGGTTCTATGGAGTGAAGCCGGGGCCGTATGTGGTCCTCCCGCTGCTGCCTCCGTTCAACCTCCGCGATCTGGTTGGCTTTGTGGGGGACATCGCGCTCAATCCGATCAACTGGCTGGTGGCGCCGATCATTGAAATCGATGGAGTTCCCTCGGTGATTGCTCATAAGAATCGCATGACGAGCTCGATGGTACAGCTTGGCGGCCGGGTCTTTGAAATCGTGAATGACCGTTCGTTGAACCTCGAAAAGTTCCAGGGGGTTGAAGAAGCCACTCTGGATTTGTACGCCGCCGTCCGCAACGCGTATCTCCAGAAGCGGGCCCGCGCGATTCGCGAATAATCGCGAGCAACACGCTGAACCGCTCTGTTCTCTGTCGTCGGCTGGTCACGCGCGGCTGGCGCGACTCCTCTTGCCCCTTCAGTTTTTCGGCAGATCTCCGACAAGGATATGCAGGTCTTGTGAGTCAACCCGCAAGGCCTGCCTCTCGTATATGAATACCTCTGCATTGAGCCAGAGCCCGGGTTTTCCCGCCGCCGTCCATACGGCGCCGCCGGAGGTGTCGGTCTATGACGCTGCGCGGATCATGCACTGGCGGAAAGTTGGGGTCGTGGTCGTTGTGCGGCAGCATCGACCGGTAGGAATCGTCACCGATCGGGATCTGACCACTCGAGTCGTAGCCAATGGCCTTGACCCCCGGTCAACCACGCTGGGCCGAATCATGACCGCGCCCTTGGTGACTGCGGCAGCTGAGGCGTCCGATAAAGACGTGCTCCGCTTGTTAGCGCAGAGCCGAGTTCGGCAGATTCCGCTGATCGACGGCGAGGGGAATGTGGCCGGGTTGGCCGCCTGGAACCTCACAGAAACCGCGGACGGATCAGGATCCTTCTGTGCCACACTGGTGCGATCGACGGCGATGGTCCCGATGGTGAAGCGTCGCAAGTTCAGGCGGGTGCTCTATGGCCTACAGCAAGAAGTCCGTCAGCACGCCCGCTGGATCGGAGCGACGATCGCGCTGGCGGCGATCGGTGCCGTGATCTCTCTGGTCGCAGTGGGCTACTGGAACCCGTGGAGTTCGGTCCCTATCGCGTCGCTGCACATGCCTGAATCAGGCCGGTCGGGCAAACCTGCTACGGGAATGGTTCAGCCTCCTCATGCCGATCCGAAACCGGCGCCTCCCTCGTTGACCCCGACCCGATAATACCCATCAACCAACCTTCACAAGAGCCGACAGGGCCAGTTCTAATTGCCCCCCATGTGTGTAGCGGACATCTGCACGCGAATGCGCGCCTGCCCTTTCTGGAGCACCGGATTGACTGGACCTCTTTTCTCATTCATCGGCAGACAGCGTCCGTGAAAAGTCTGGGAACTCGGGTCGGATGATGTGGATCGCACTGTTATGACCGTGTGGGCGATGACTGCGCCCTGTTGATCAAGTAGTCTTTCGAATAATCCTCCGTTGGCGTCCTCTGTTCCATTCCTACTATAATGACGGGTACTTAGTGGTTGATTGTAGGAATTGACGGTCCTGTCGTGATCAATCGACGAGGAGGTCTTTATGCGTCCGGATCTGAGCCTGCGAAGAGCGCTCATCCTGTTGTGGACCGGGGCGGTTATCGTGATCGCATTATTTGGCGGGGCGACATCCTCTCAGGCCGTCGGGCCGCCGGTTGCCTCTGCCACTGCGACCCTGAATATCATCGCGGGCGACGTTAAAGTGGTTCCTACCGAGGGCGGCCCGGCTCGCGCAGCGAAAGACGGCATGAATCTGGCCATCGGGGCGCATGTGGTGACCGGTCAGAAATCCACGGCGCTGGTGACCTTTCTCGACGGCAGCACGTTGACCGTACAACCTGACTCGGATGCGACGGTCAAGCAGGCCGATCTGGGGAAGAATCAATCGACCGTCAGGATCAAAGTCAATCTCGGTACCGTGTGGGCTCGTGTCGCCAGGCTGGTGGATTCAGGGTCGAGCTTTTCGCTCGAATCCAACAGCGCGACGGCCACGGTCCATGACGGCCTCATCGGCGCCCGGCAAGAGGCCGATGGCACCTTTACCTGCTGGACCCGAGCCGGTACTCTCTTTCTCGTCGCCCCGAGCGGCCGTATCATCTCGGAATTAAATCCCGGTCAAATGGATTCGGTAAAAACGGGGCAGCCGTCCAACCCCCATGCATTTTTCTCCAATGACAGCGCACTGCGTGTGACGGCGTCGCCGGGCGGCTTGCCTCTGATCCTGATGGTAGACAAGGCCAGGTTGGCGGGATTTGCTTCTCCCCGGTCTGAGGTGAATCAGGTGTTCGGCTCGTTCACCGGGCTGACGGAACAGGGCGGGCGCGTTGTCGAAGTCCCGGCCGGTGTCGCGGCGCCTTTCATGCTGGTCGTGGAAGGACAAACCAGCGGTCCGTTCGAGGTGACGCTCGCAGGGTTGTACAAGGGTGGGCAGGTCTCCCAACAGCGGCTCTCCGGCACGATCAAAAAAGGAGAACGGCTGGTGACCACGATTATGCCGCAACTGGATGACGCGACGGCAGGTAATCCGAAGACGGCGAAAGTGGTCGGTCTCACGGCGACACCCTTTCAGCCGATGGATGGCCCCTTGCCGGGAGTGCTCTTGCTGTCTCCCTGGGAGTGAACGGTCTGAAGAAGGAAACTCCCCGACTATTTGCGGCTATTTGGTTTTCAGGATCGTGACCCCGTTCCAATCAGGCGGTGGAGGAGTTGCGGAAAACTCCCGGCTGCGGCGCAGGTAGAGAGCGCTCGGGCCGTCTCCCGGATGGCTGGCCAGGAGCCTGTCGAATAGATCTGCCGCGTCCGTCCATTGCCCGGCGTGATACAGTTCGATGCCTCTCGCATACTGCTCCAGCATTGCCTTCGTTTCAGGGTCGAGCTGATGCCGGTAGGACACCACCTCATACACTGCCAGCGGTTCGGTTCGTCCTTTCACTTGTACTCGGTCGAGATACCGATACGTGAACGACTCTCCGGCGGCCTTCATCGTCGCCTCGCTGACCATCACTCTGGTTCCATAGTCTTTGTTGACGCCTTGTAACCGGGACGCAATGTTGACGGCGTCCCCGAGGACCGTATACGCGAGTCGGTCACGCGATCCCATATTGCCCACCACCATCGGACCGGTGTTGATCCCGATGCCCAGGTCCAGTTGCGGATTACCTCGTTCTTTCCACTGCGCGCGCAGCTCGTGCAGCCGCTGGACCATATCGAGCGCCGTGGCGCAGGCCCTGGTGGCGTGATCGGGCTGCCCCATCGGCGCGTTCCAAAACGCCATGATCTCGTCGCCGATATATTTATCCAACACGCCGTCGTGCCGGAACACGATCTCCGTCATGGCGCTCATATAGTCGTTCAGGAGCGCCACGAGGGCTTGCGGCTCCATGGCTTGTGAGAGGGTCGTGAATCCGCGAAGGTCGCAGAAGAAAGCGGTCATCGTGCGGGTTTCGCCTCCCAGCGTGAGACGCTCGGGCCGGTTCAGGACCCACTGGCTGACGGAAGGCGAGAGATAGCGCGCCATGACGTCCCGCATCGTCCGTTGCTGCGCTTGTTCGAAGAGCAGGCGATAGACTTGGCTGACCGCAAAGCCGAGCGCCAGCGCCGCGGGCGGATAAATCAGATTCAAGAGCGTCCCCTGATCGAAGAAGATCCCGCCGGCCAGGAGATACAGGAGCAGCAGCCCCAACAATCCCATCGCCGCGCGAATGGGACGGAGCAGCGCCGCGAGCCAGGTTCCGATCAACGCGGCCGCGCACACGAGCAGGCTCGTCGCCGGTGCCGAGCCCGGCACGAGATAGCGCTGGCCGAGAATCGTTTCGACGATGTTGGCCTGGACTTCCACACCCCACATTCTGGTTTCCGCCGTCGTGGGCGTGGCAAACTCGTCCACGCCGCGAATGGTCAACCCCAGGAGCACGATTTTGTCCCGTACGACGTCAGGTGAGAACGACCCGTTGAGCAGGTCCACGAAGGGAAGAATGGCAAACGCACCGCCTCGCCCCGGACTCGACGGTGGTCCGAGGAAGTTGATGAGCATGCGGCCGTTGTCGATCAATGGAATCGCCCGCCCGGCTCCATAGGCGATCTCGTCTGTGGCGTCGGCGTCGAGCACGGCCGGCCGCCTGACATAGCGTGCCACGGTCGCCAGCGCCAGCGCCGGATGGACCTGTCCCTTCGCTTCCAATAACAGAGGGAGACTGCGGATGACCGTATCGCGATCCGTGGTGACGTTGACCGTCCCTTCTGCCGCCGCAGCGGACCGGATGGCGGTTGCTGGAGAGACGAACACCTCGAACTCCTGCGCGACCCCGGGCCGTGGATGAAGCATTTTGGGCCCTTGCGCTTCGAGCGGGGCAATCACGTTGCCCATCTGTTGCATCGCGGCGATCAGCTGCGGATCGTCCGGTTTGGCCGCGTCGAAGAAGATGTCGAGCACTACCACGCGCGCGCCTGCTGTGCGCAGGGCCTCCAGGGCCTGCGCATAGAGCGTGCGGGGCCAGTTCACCAGCGGGCCGTATTCCGGGAGAAGTTCGCGGTAGCTGCGTTGATCGATGCCGACGATGACGGTGGACCGGGATTGCTCGCCGGTCCGGGCGGCGAAGAGAAAGTCTGTGCTTTGTGCCTGGGCCGTGGCGAAGACCTGTCGATGGTACGCCGTGATCAGCAGCGCACCGACTGCCAGCGCGAGCGCCGTGCTGACAAGGAGTCGCTTCATCAACGTGCCGTTCATGCGGGGAGGATTCTAACAGGACGGTGCCCGACTGTCTTGAACGATCTCAGCAGTCAGCGCGCTTAGATCACGCCGAGTTCTCGGCCAACCTTTTCAAAGGCGCCTACGGCCTGCTCCAGCTGCGCTTTCGTATGCGCGGCGGATATCTGCACGCGGATGCGCGCCTGGCCCTTCGGCACGACTGGAAAACTGAAGCCGACCACGTAGACGCCTTCCTGCAGGAGGCGATCGGCCATGCTGGTGGCGAGCGTGGCGTCACCCAGCATTACCGGAATAATGGGGTGATGGCCCGGGATGAGCCGGAATCCAAGCGCAGTCAACTGTGAACGAAAGAACGCGGCATTGTCCTGCAGGCGAATCCGTAAGTCATCGCCTTGTGCGACCAGCTTCACCGCCTGCAATGCGGCGGCGGCGATGACGGGAGGCAGCGCGTTGGAGAACAGATAGGGGCGTGACCGCTGACGCAGGAGTTCTACGATTTCCATCCGTCCCGAGGTGAATCCTCCGGCCGCTCCGCCGAGGCTTTTCCCGAGCGTGCTCGTCACGATATCCACTCGATCGACCACTCCGAAATGCGCCGGTGTCCCGCGCCCGTTCGGACCCAGCACCCCGGTGGCGTGACTGTCATCGACCATGACGATGGCATCATAGCGATCGGCCAGCTCGACGAGCTGATCGAGTTTGGCGAGATCCCCGTCCATGGAAAACACCCCGTCCGTGGCGATCAGGCGCAGCCGATTCCCGCGTGATTCCTGTAGTCGGGCTTCCAGCTCAGCCATGTCGGCATGGGCGTATCGAAGGCGTGTCGCCTTACAGAGCCGAATGCCGTCGATCACGCTGGCATGATTCAGCGCGTCGCTGATCACGGCATCCTGTTCATCGAGCAGCACTTCGAAGAGGCCGCCGTTGGCATCGAAGCAGGAGCTGTAGAGAATCGTGTTCTCAGTGCCGAGGAAGGTGCTGATCGCCTGTTCCAGCTGAATGTGCAGATCCTGCGTGCCGCAGATGAATCGCACGGAGGCCATGCCGTATCCGTGCTCGGTAAGTCCGGTGGCGGCGGCCTTTAGGATATCGGGATGATTGGCGAGGCCCAGGTAGTTGTTCGCGCAGAGGTTCAGTGCCGGGCCTTGCGCCACGCGGATGTCGGTCCCTTGCGGGCCGAGGAGTTGCCGCTCCTGCTTGTAGAGACCAGCCGCGCGGATCTCGGCGAGTTGTTGCGTGAGGACGGTCTTGAGTGAAGCGTAGGCCATGTTTACTCGCCCTTCACCCCTTACTCCGAACCCTTCACGGGAATAGTACGACCTTCCCGCACTGACCAGAGTTGATCAACTCAAACCCCCGGGCGTAGTCGCTCATCGGGAAGGTATGGGTGACGATCGGCTTGATATTGAGGCCCGCCTTGAAGAGCCCGGCCAGGCGATACCACGTGCTGAAGAGGCGCCGGCCTGTAATGCCGTGCACGCGAATCCCTTTGAAAATAACTTCGTTGGCGAGGTCGAACGAGATCGGACCGGTCGGAATGCCGAACAGGGTCACCCGCCCGCCGTTTTTCACGGCGCCGAATGCCTGGTGTAAGGCGTCGGGATGGCCGGACATTTCCAACGAGGCATCGACGCCTTCTCCGGCGGTGATCTCGCGAATCGCCGCCGCGATCTGTTCGGGCGTCTGGGTCTTGGCATTCAACACGTAGTCCGCGCCGACCTGTTTGGCCAGGCCGAGGCGATAGTCACTCACATCCGTGGCAATGATCGTCGCTGCGCCGGCGGTTCGGGCGACGGCGGCCGAGAACAATCCGGTCGGTCCGCAACCGGTGATCAGGACGGTGTGGCCGGTCAGGTCTTCCGCGAGGGCGGCATCGACCGCATTGCCGAGCGGTTCCTGGACCGAGGCGAATTCCGGTGGTATGGACGACGAGGTGTTCCAGAGCACATTGTCGGGCAGCACGACGTACTCGGCAAATGAGCCGTCGCGATCGACTCCGAGGATGCGATAGTTTCGACAGACATGGGCCTGACCGGTGCGGCACTGAAAACAGTGGCCGCAGGTAATGTGTGATTCGGCTGCGACATAGTCGCCGATCTTCACCCGCGTGACATCTTTGCCGATGTCGACGACCTCGCCGCACATTTCATGGCCGATGATGCGGGGGGGATGAATGCGGCTGTGCGCCCAGGGATCCCAGTTGTAGATATGGGCATCGGTGCCGCAGAGCGATGTCGCCTTGACCTTCACAATGACATCGTTGGGCCCGGCGGTGGGGTCCGGACAGGTCATGGCCGTCAAACCGGGACCGGCGGTTGTTTTCACCAGCGCACGCATAACCGCATTCTAGCGTAACCCTGTGAAGGAGGCACGTGTTGGTCGAAAAAACGGGTTGCACTCGATCTCTGGGCTGAGTAGGATCATTTTTATGGACTACCTCGTTCCCAGTCCTCTCGCCTTGCTGGCCGGCGTCCTCGGTCTCTGCCTCCTTCCGCTCAGTCTCGTGCCGGTCACTCCGGCGGCAGGATCCCCGTCAGAAGCTGTTTCTGCGCCATCCGGAACGCGCTGGGTGAAGATTGACCTGGCGACGGCCGATGCGTCCGGCGACATTCAAATGGGGAAACCGTTCGATTTGTCAATCGCGATCGGAGGCGTGGTCCAGGGCGGCGCCCCACTGGTGGCGATTTGCGAATCGGTTCTGTTTCATAAACAAGTGATTGCGTTAGAGCCCGACAACGTCGACATGGTGATGAAGGGGGCGGCGACGATGGAGCCGATCCCATCGGGAAAACTGTCGGTCCCTCCCAAGGCGGCCCGAGTTCAAGTGACCATTGCCCGTGTGAAGAAAGACAAGTTCGAGCGGGTGCTCACGCGCGTCGTGTATGTCACGATGGGGAAACAGGAGGCGGCCAACGAAGGCAGTGATACTCCGCTGCCGAGTTCGGAAGAGTCGTCGGGCGGGGAGTCGGTACAAGAGGAAGTACAGCCTGACGCTTTGCCGGTTTCGGGTGGGCTGGTGGTCGAGGAAGACCTGCTGCCGATGCCGACACCGGGGCAGGGCAAGGCCTATTGGCAGCAAATCAGTTATCTGGTGAGCCGCAGTTGGAGCCGCACGGTCCGCCACGTCCGGCATGCGCCGACGAGCGAGACGGTTCGGGTGAAGTTCCGGCTCTATCCCAGTGGGCGCGTGCAGTTGATTCAGATTGAGAAGGGGTCCGGTGCGCGGGAAGTCGATGAAGCGGGGATTTATGCGGTGGTCCATGCGCAGCCCTTTCCTCCGTTCCCGGACAATCTTGAGTCGGAAGCCGTCGATGTTCACGTGCGGATGCGAACGGGGGCCAGGGGCGGGGGGCGAGACATGCAATCGATTACGAATAAGCAAGCCGCTGGGCCTGAAGCCGGGTCGTCTAAAAAATGACGGGAACGAAGTGCGGATCAGTGTTCGTGGCAGTTCATCTCATGGAGGGTGCATGTATCAACGGACAATGGTGAAAGCTGGTGTCTTGTGTGCGGTGTTACTGGCCGGGTGGCCGGTAGGGGCCGGGGCCGAGATGGCGCGCTGGGATCTGGATCCCGATCATTCCATCATTGAGTTCCGCGTTGCCCACATGGTGGTCTCAAAGACGGCGGGCCGGTTCATGGACTACAGCGGTGTCGTGGAAATGGATGCGGAGGCGCACCAGTTCAAGACGATCGAAGCGACGATCAACACGGTGTCGGTCAACACCAACCACGAGAAGCGTGATGCGCATCTCCGGAACGCGGATTTCTTCGATGTCGAAAAGTTTCCGACGATGGCCTACAAGATGAAGAGCTACAAGAAGACGGGCGAGGGCTATACGGCGCTCGGTGACCTGACTCTCCATGGCGTGACGAAAGAGATCACATTAGTCGGAACCTTTAACGGCGTGAGCAAAGATCCCTGGGGCAACACACGCGGGGGATTTACCGCCGAGGGAAAAGTGAATCGTAAGGACTTCGGCATGGTCTGGAACAAGACGCTCGACACCGGCGGGTTTGTCGTCGGCGACGAGGTGAATATCCGGCTCGATATCGAGTGCATCAAGGCCAAGAAGCCGTAGCCGTTTCCCGCTCCTCTCTCACATCCCGGCCGCCTCACGAGTGAGGCGGCCGGGCCACTCACCAGCCGCGACCCATCGGAGCATCTATGAAGGCGATGGTCCTCGACCATGTCGGAGATATGGCGGGCAGCCCGTTGCAGCTTCGCGACATCCCCATGCCGCTTCCGGGACCCGGCGATGTGCTGGTGAAGGTGCATGTCTGCGCGGTCTGCCGAACCGATCTGCATGTCATCGAGGGGGAGCTGGCCGATGTGAAGCGCCCGCTGGTGCCGGGCCATCAGGTGGTCGGCACAGTCACGCAAGTGGGGGCTGGGGTAACGGAAGTGCACGAAGGAGATCGCGTCGGCATCGCCTGGCTGCAGGGGACCTGTGGCATCTGTGATTTTTGCAGGAGTGAGCGGGAGAATTTGTGTCTGAAAGCGCGATTCACCGGCTATCAGGTGGATGGCGGCTATGCGGAATATGCGGTCGTGCCGGCGCGGTTTGCCTATCCCATTCCAGCGGGTTTTACCGATGACGAGGCGGCGCCGCTGCTCTGTGCCGGCATCATCGGCTATCGCGCCTTGCGGTTGAGCGGCATCAAGCCGGGCCAGCGGCTCGGACTCTACGGGTTCGGCGCCTCCGCGCATATTGCCATTCAGATCGCGCGTCATTGGGGCTGCCAGGTGTACGTCAGCTCGCTGAAAGCTGAGCACCAGGCGCTTGCGCGCGAGCTGGGTGCTGTCTGGGTCGGGGGTGCGCAAGATGAGCCGCCTGACAAGCTTCATGGATCCATCATCTTTGCGCCGGCGGGTGAGCTGGTGCCTCCGGCATTGCGGGCATTGGAGCGGGGCGGCACCCTCGCACTGGCCGGTATCCACATGTCGCCGATTCCGTCGTTGGACTACGATCGTGATATTTTCGGGGAACGTGTCCTGCGTAGCGTCACGGCCAATACGCGGCAGGATGGTATCGAGCTGCTGCGCGAGGCTTCGGCCATTCCGATCAAACCGCACACGGTCCGCTTTCCCTTGCGGGAAGCCAATCAGGCGCTGCAAGCCCTCAAGGCCGGATCGTTTCAAGGCGCCGCCGTCCTCACGATCTGATCCCGCACCCATCTAGCATTCGATCATGCAGATTAGGTAGATTGAGCGGCTATGCGTCGAATCATTACAGCATCGATCGTGACCCTGGGGATCTGTTTCAGCGGAGCTGCCTGGGCGCTGGAGTTTACGGCCGATCGGATCACCAAGACCGACGGCCGCACGGGCAAAGCCAACATCTATTACCGCGACAACATGTGGCGTATCGAGCATCACACAATGGGGCCGGTGAACGTCAGCATCGTGCGGAAAGACAAGCAAGTCGTGTGGATGTTGCTGTCGCGGATGAAGCATTTTAAGACCATACCCTACAGTGCGGATCAGGATTTGTGGGTGACGGAGAAGTTGGATGGGGAAGTGTCGCGGGAGGAGATCGGCCAGGAGACCCGGGAAGGCCATCCCACAATCCTCTACGAAGTCGTGACCAAGCATGGAGAGCGAACCGAGGTCTATTACCAGTGGCTGGCGACCGATATTCATTTCCCCATGAAGCTCGCCAAAAAGGACGGAAGCTGGATCGTGGAATACCAGCATGTGAAATTACGGGCGGTGACGGACTATTTGTTTCAGCTCCCGCTGAACTTTCAACCGCTGGAAGAATTCAACAAGGAACCGAGTCCGGAACCCAAAGAACAGGGCATGTAACCATCAAGGAGGAGTCGTCGTGCGAAGGGCAAATATCTTGGCCGGTGCTGTCGTCGCAGGGCTGTTGGGAGTCGGGGGAACGGCGTGGTCGCTGGATGTGGGCGATATCAAGCAGGAGTGGACGGCGGAAGGGCGCAAACTGGCCGCCGAACGGGTGAAGCTGTCGGCCTACGACGACATGGTCCGCATTCCGGCGGGACCGTTCACGATGGGCAGCGATAAGAAAGCGGATAAGAACGCCTATTTGGTGGAGATGCCGCAGCGCTCGGTCTACCTCGATGCCTACGACATCGATAAATACGAAGTGACGACTGTGCAGTATTTGAAGTTCGTTCTAGCGACCAATCGACCACCCCAAGTGGATTGGAAGTTCGACGGCGGCAATTTTCAGGAGACGATGGTCGCCCATCCGATTATGCATGTGACCTGGTATGAAGCGGATGAGTATTGCCGGTGGGCCGGAAAGCGCCTGCCGACCGAAGCTGAGTGGGAAAAGGCGGCGCGGGGCGAGGCCGATGCGCGCATTTATCCCTGGGGCAATGAAATGGCCGGCCTGTCACGGGCGAATTACGGCCGCACGGGTCTGTCCGGTCCGGTGCGCGATCGTCCGGAGCGACTCTTGCTCTATCCGCCGATCATTTCGGTGTTCAAGTACGACAACGCGGTGAGCCCGTACGGCGTCTTTCAAATGGTCGGCAATGTCGCCGAGTGGGTGTCCGACTGGTATGACAAAGACTATTACAAGACCGCGCCAGACAAGAATCCGAAGGGACCTGACAAAGGGACCCAGAAAGCCTTCCGGGGCGGAGGCTGGATCGACAGCACGCCGAGCGTGCGGGTCTCGCAACGCAACGGCACCGACCCTAAGACCTCGATGAACTGGATGGGCGTCCGCTGCGCCCGCGATGCGAAAGACGGCGACGCGCCGGCTGCCGCTCCGGCGCAGACGACCGTAACCCCATAAGTGTCACTCTGTCCGAAGAGATGTCCGGGATTACCCGGACATCTCTTCGGCCTCCCTCTCGACTCGTTTCCCCGACTCAGGTACAGTTCGCCGACGTCACGTTGTTAGCCATCCTCATTCACCGTCTGGAGAATGTGCCATGGTTGCGTTGAGAAGGTTGCCGGCACTCATCCTGCCTTTTGCGTTCTGCCTGGTCTGGTCCGGCTGCGCATCCGATCAATCTCCTCGTACCTCAGAATCTCCGCAAAGCCAGACCCTTGAGGACGTGATTCCGCTGACCTCGGCCAATCTTCGCGGGCATCGGATGCTCTACGACGAAGGCTGGTACGTCATCACCTCCAGCAGGAAATCTCTGGAATACGCCAAAGAGAAATCCGTCAGCTCCTCCCGTGTTGCCATGCAGGAGGCGTCGCGCCGTATGGCGACCCATTCGGCCGGGTACAAGGCCGGACTCGGAACGGATCTTCAACGATCGTATGAAACAGGCAAGTCGCTGGTGCAATCCGGCACGGAACGCAGCGGCGAAATTCTCGACCGTACCAAATCGATGACCAAAGCGGAATGGACTTATGCCGCCGGGCATTTCGGCGAGGCCTGGGAGGAATTCATTCAAGGCAACCTTTCGCTCGGCAAGCGCACCGAGCAGGATCGTGCGGCGCTCCTGGCCCTACCGGGACGTGAATTCGCGTCGCTGAAAAGTGATTTCAGCAACATCTGGGACATCACCAAAATCATTCACGAGAATTTCTCGGGACGGATCCAGGTGTCGTGGGACGCCGCGTTCGAGCGAGCCGGGCGTGATTTTCGAACGGAGTACGAACGGTCCGGCGAGCAGTCGAATTCTCTGCGCGCCCTCGGCCCGATCCTCCAGGGCTATCTCAAGGCGCTGTACCATGGCGGCCTGGCGCCCGCCGCGAAGACTATTGTGCGCACCAGCGCCAGAGGAACGGGGGCTGCGACCGGCGCCGTGTTTCTTCCGGTTGCCACCACGTCCATTGTGACGGGGCGCACGATTCAAGCTGCCGGCATGACGCTGTTCTATACGGGCAAGACCGGTGTCAAATTGATTTCACCAACGGTCGAAAGCGGGCTGCTGACGAGCCTGGCGATCCTTTCGGTCGGATCGATTCCTGCGACTGCGGTAGGCGGCACGATGTTCGGAGCCGTCAACCAGGTGGCCTTCACGACTGCGGGCCCAACGGCGACGGTGGGAGAGGCGGCGGCGCTCACCACGTTCGACACCGGCAAGTATGTCGGGTATGTGACCTACGATGCATTGGCCGGCGCGACGAAGGTGGCGATCAACCAGGCCTCCTCCGGCGTAGTCCTCGGCTATAACGCCCTCTCGGCCCTGCCCGCGCATCTCTTCATGGGCGCGGAGGATGCGGCGATCCTGCTGGCGTGGGAAGGTCCCAAGCTGCTCATCGTCAAAGCGAGCGGCCGGCTGAAATCCAAATCGGGCCAAGCCGACTCGTCGGCGGGCGATCTCCCGGTCGGGACGGTCATCAATCTGAAACAGCTGCAGTCGACTGAGGGCATCACCGTCGAAGTATTGTCCGAGGATCCCAAGCAGATTCGCGACGTGCTGCAACAACTCCCCTGTGACGTGAGGGACACCGATGGCCCATGCACCGCAGAATAAGTTGACTCGTATGCGCGCGCTTGTGGCGCTGCCGCTTCTGGCAATGGCGCTGGGCAGCTGCGCCACGGCCGATCCCGCCGCCGATCCGCTCAAGCACACGAAGAAGCTGGTCGTTGAAGGCCATGTATCGCTCTATAACAACGGCGCGTTCAATGTGCCGCAAACCTCCATTCGATTGATCCCGGCAGGCCCCAGCGTCTGGGAGATCGTCGGCGAACTGATGGGACTGCGTGCGCGGCAGGCCTTTCTGCTGGCGATCTCGCGGGCCAAAGAGTCCGTGACGATTCTGTCCGAAGGCACTACGCTCAGTTATCACATGGCAGAGGGGATTCACCAGGCGACGGGTACGGTCGTAGATGAAATCGCAAAGGCCACGCGCGCGAACAGCAGGTTGCTGGCGTCCCGCTCCTGGGCGGATGCCAAAGGCATCGTCGGCAAGTCCTGGGACTTATCCAAAGAGACTGCCGACGATATGGATCGACTGGGCATCGCGATGATTGAAAAATCGTCCCGGCGTGGCGAGACCGTCTCGCAACAGATGAACGAAGAGGGCAAACGGATTGTCCGGCAGTCGCTCGATCAGGCGCATGAACTTTCGAAGGGCGGCACGGCGCGGGCGTCGGAGTCTATGTCGTTTGCCCGTGAGAAATTCGTCAAAGGCTATGCAGCAGTTCCCGCCAATGCCAAAGCCCGCGCCAAAGCCGTGGGCGACAACATTCGCGAACTGGACCTCTCCGGCATGCTTGAAGAAGAAAGTGCTCGCCGAAGCCGCTGGTCCAAGACGATGACCGATCTGGCAGGTCAGACCGTCTCGAACTACCGCGAAGACGTCGGACATTCGTTCAGCGAAGCCAAGCGGGAGTTTTCGGATTACCGGACCTCGGGTATCAGCCTCTCGACGCTGCGTTCGTTGCGCTGGGTGTTGCAGGCCCTCTTCTGGGATGCCGCCATCGAACCGATCG
>JABFSU010000085.1 GCA_013140455.1 Nitrospira sp.
GCTGGGGATTCCTTCTTCGACCAGGATCTGTTCTGGATCTTCTGCCAGTGGATCACGGAGTCCCGCGAGGTTGATCCTGTTGCCGTCACGTTCGAGAGTGGTGATGACAATTCCAGGCATGGCGCTGAGTCGC
The DNA here is from genome assembly GCA_013140455.1 of Nitrospira sp. Lineage (GTDB taxonomy): Bacteria > Nitrospirota > Nitrospiria > Nitrospirales > Nitrospiraceae > Nitrospira_D. Next base: position 134 of record JABFSU010000085.1, read on the forward strand.
TGGGTGATGTGTTTCCAGTGCTGGTTGTTGTGATACGACGTCCATCCCCACAGAGCTAGGGCGAGGCTGGTGCCTGAGAGAATGACCCAAGTCATGGGGGAGGTTTTTGTGCGGGGAGTCTCATACTGAGTCTGCACACACTCCATGAGGCGGTCGTGCGTGGCATCGAAGCCTGAAGGGTTCCCGTCGAATGCAGCGAACGCGTCGGCATAGTCGAGCTGGATCGACTCGAGGGTTTGCTGCACCTGAGCCCGAAGGTATCCCGGTGCGGTGCCCCTGACAACACAGGCCAGAATGGCCTGGGAGCCTTGTTCGATCAAGACCCGGCATTCTCCGACTTCCAAGGTGTTGAGCGTCTGCCCTCGCGGGGTACTGAAGGTGTCCTGCACGAAGGCTTGGATCGCTGTTAGCATGCCGGAAACCAGCTGTTGGTCATGAATAATGGCGGTATCCGATGCGACGTGATGGAGAAGGAGGCCGGTGTCGCGATGGATGAGGAAAAGCTGCTCAACGCGAAATCGTAACGTGTGCAGAAGGACGACCTCGGCGAAGGGGCGTCCCGTTCGCCAGGCCTCGATTCTCCAGGCGAGGCCTTTGGGGGACAGGCTGTGATCGATGGTCTGATTGAACGACTGCATCATCCCTTGCAGAGTGCGGACGATCGCCTGGCGGATGGCCGGGCCCATGATGGGGGCGATGGCCTCGGCGATCACATGGGGGTTCCGGCGTACAGAACTCGTCAAGGCCGTCTGAACGTGGGGTGTGAGTGCGGCGGTCAGTCGTTCGTCTTGTTTGCCCCGCAATGTGATGGCCTCGGCGAGCACTTTGCTGACGGAGGGCGCATCGGTCTCCGTATGGTCGATACGATTGCGGAGTTCGGTGAGCTGGGTTTGTTCCGGGGCGAGAAGCAGTGTGCGAAGCTCGGCCCACTCTTGTTTCAGCTGGGGGCTCGCGGCCGTATCAGCCGATGAGGGCTGGTTGCTGGGCCTGGGTTGATTCATCAGCACGGGCTCCTTGCATCCCCGGGCGCCTAGGATGTGGGCGAGCCCTGCTGGAGTTTCTGTGACAGCTCCGTCAACAGCTCTGCGAGTGCTGTGCGGTCGGTCTTGGTATACCGCAGATCTGCTACGGAGCGATTGAGAGAATCTGAGAGTTGATCTTGCGTGGAGCGGATCGTCTCTTTGAGTGCGGTGACATGATCCAGAATTTCCTGGCGTAGTGTGTGTTCTGAGTGACTGGTCTGTTGGGCTAGGTCCGTCGCTTTGCGTTCGACCACGGCTCCGAGGGTGGTGAGGTCTCTGACGAGGTGCTGCAAGGCTTCGCCACGGACTTGTTGTTCATGTTGCAGGCGACCGGACAGGACCGCCACTTCCTGTTGCATGAAGGCTTCGAGTGCGTCGAATCGTTTCGTGAGTTCGGCTCTGAGCGCGGCCGCTTCCTTGACGAGATTCTGTTCAAGGGCGGAAAAGCGCCGGTCGTGATCGCGGACTTGTGCGCCGAAGAGGATGTCGCGAATCTTTTCGAGATTGCCGTTCTGTGCATTGTCGTCGGCCGACAGGAAATGGGAAGACGACGTGGAAGACTCGGCAACGAGCGAAGGGGCTTGAGCGTCCGCGGCTTCGGGTGACATAAGCGACTCCTTGGGTCCGTGCTCTGGAGCATGATGGCGTCATGGTCCAGGATAAGTGTGTGATGTATCGCGTCGTCCGCTAGAAGATGGCGACCGTCCGAGTCATCCCCAACGGGTACAGGGATTCTGCGCGGTATGTTAACACCGGCGATTTACCGGCAACAAGGTGTTGGCTAGGGATTCTGTGGCCTAGGTTGAGGATGAGGGAAGCCTGGGTGTCAGGCTGGATGTGGCCTCAATGGTATCAATGATCCCACCCCCGAGCACTCGATCTTCGTCATAAAACACGGCGGATTGCCCAGGACTGAGTGCCCGCTGCGGCGTGCTGAATTGGACCATCATCCTTCCGGCAGCGAGAGGTATCGTAGTGGCTGGTGAAGGGGGTGTGGCATAACGCACTTTACAGTCGACGAGAGAGGGAGCAGTCAGAAGTCTCGGATCGAGGATATTCAGGTCTTTCACAGTGCAGGAGGAACTGAGCAGGTGCTCTTCCGGCCCAAGGATTACGGTATTCGTAGCCGGCTGAACCCGCTGGACGTAGAGGCGTTGTCCGGTCGCGACTCCCAGCCCTCTTCTTTGTCCCGGTGTATAGAAGGGAATCCCCTCGTGGGTTCCTAGCGTTGCGCCGGTTTCGTCTATAAAGTTGCCGGGGGTGGCCTGGAGATCGGGTTGTTCCTGGAGGAAGGTCCGGTAATCGCCATGACTCACAAAACAGATTTCCTGACTCTCCCTCATCTCTTCTTCCGGAAGCCCGAGGGTGGCAGCTTCCTTCCAGACATCGGCCTTCTGCATTTTCCCCACGGGGAACAGCAAGCGGTTCAGCCAAGAGGCCTGGAGGCGGTAGAGGAAATAACTTTGATCCTTGCGGGCATCAGCCCCTTTCATGAGGGAGAGGTGATCCCCGCTTCCGTCCACATGGGCATAATGGCCGGTTGCTACGAAAGAGATACCTTTTGAGTCCGCGAGCTCGATGAGTTGCCGGAGTTTCACTCGTTCGTTGCAGCGCACGCAGGGGTTGGGTGTGGTTCCGTTCGCATAGGCGGCAACAAAATCGTCAATCACCGCTGTGCGGAACTGTGCTCTGGAGTCCACGAGTTCGTGCGGGATGTTGAGTTGTTTGGCCACGTATCTCGCGATGCCAACTTTGCAACAGCCGCGCTCCTCCCATCGCTTCGAGGCCGCGACTTCTTCGTTCTCATGCTCCCAGACCTGGAGGGTGACGCCGTGGACTTCGAATCCCTGCCGAGTCAGAAGGAGGGCGGCAACGGAGCTATCGACTCCCCCACTCATACCGAGGAGAACGGTTGGACGTGACATAGTCCGACTATTGTACTGGCTGACTAGCGAAAGGGCTAGAGGTCGGGCGTGCGTATTTTATTTCGATGCAGCGTGAGGTCGTGGACATTCTTGGCCGATTGGGGATGCTCCTCGACCCAGCGATGAGCGCCCATGTCGCACATGCCATGGAAATGCGCTCCGTCTTCGATGGCAATGGCAGGAGTTCGGATATCCCCAATAAGGACTCCCTGTTTGAGGATCTGGATTCTTTCTGTGGCAGTGACGGTCCCGTTAATCTTTCCACTGGTAAGCAGCGTGCCTGCGGAAATGATTCCCTTGACCACGGCAAACTCCCCCACAATCAATGTGCCGGTGGTATGTATTTCACCTTCCAATTTCCCGTCGATGCGGACGGTGCCGTCGAAATTCACGACGCCTTTGAACTCAACCCCTTTCCCAAGAAAGGTGAAATTGTCGTCGTCCGAGGGGGATGATTTCTTATCGCCAATTGCCCACATGCGATCAAAGGTCCTTCCAGGTACGGCAGGCTCACCGGGTGTCACGGGTTCAGGACCCCGATGAGCGTATTATCGTGTGACCGGAAAAATTAACCGTTTATTCTTTTTATGCCGCCTTGGCCTGAGATGCCAATCGGGTGAAGGGGCGTTTCCCGAGGGACTTCTCGAATGCCTTGTGACATTTCGAGGGTTCCGTTAAAGAGCACGCCTTCTTCGATTGAAAGCATGGGGGTCTTTATTCCACCGTTGACGATGGCTGGGGCGCGAAGCTTAATCTTTTCTTTCGCGACGACATCGCCCGTGATTTTCCCTTTGCAGACAATGGTGCCGGCCGTCACTTTGGCCGTGATGACTGCCTCTTCACCCACGAGGAGGACTCCTTCGGTGTGAATTTCTCCGTCGAGGGATCCATCAATTCTGACGGTTCCGTTGTACGAGATGGTGCCTTTAAACTCTACGCCTTTGCCGACAAATGCGCTGACATCTTCTGAGGCTTCCTGGCGGCCCAGGTTTGAAGCCAGCGAGATGTCTTCAGCTTCCACTTCCTCTGCCATCGTGCGCTTTCCGTCCTGCTTGTCTGATTTCCACATGATCGATGCTCCTCCTCTGGGTTCGGGATAAAAGATGATGGGGTTAGCCCCTGTTAGGTGCTGTATCGGAGTGTCTAGAGAAGATATTTAGCGTTAGTTGAGAGAAAAGCAACAAATATGCCTTTCTCAGCATGCGTCTGTGGCGTGGGGAAGGGATGCTGGTTAGGAAAGGAGATTGTCGATGATACCCTCCAGCTCTGGTGCGGAATAATAGTGGATGACGACTTTCCCGCCTTTTCGGCCTGCTTCGATTGTGACGCGTGTGCCAAACCGCTTTTGGAGCCGTGATTCTACGTCGCTCCAATGCGACGTGGTCGTTGGTGGTTTTGTCCGTTTTCTTGTGGTGCTTGAGGTGGTGACGAGACGTTCGGTCTCACGAACGGAAAGGGCGCGCGCCGCAACCGTCTTCGCAACTTTGCATTGAGTCTCAGGAGTATCCAGCGCCAGAAGGGCTTTGGCGTGTCCGGCCGAAAGGGCTCCGGACTCCACAAGGGCTTGCACATCGTGGTGGAGGTTGAGTAGACGTACGGAATTAGCCACAGAGGACCGATCGCAGCCGACCTTTTGAGCGATGCTGTCGTGAGTTAATCCGAATTCATTCATCATTCTCGAATACGCTCTGGCGGTTTCCATGGGATTGAGGTCTTCCCGCTGAAGGTTTTCAACGAGGGCGAAGAGAATCGCTTCTTGGTCGCTGCAATTGCGTATGACAGCTTGGATGGTGTCGAGGCCGGCCTCTTTGGTGGCGCGCCATCGCCGCTCGCCTGATATGAGCTCGAAAATGCCGTCACCTTTTCGACGGACTAAAATTGGCTGAAGCAGGCCGCTTTCTTTTATTGAGGCTGCGAGTTCTGCGAGCTCGGCAGGATGGAAGATTTGCCGAGGTTGGTAGCGATTCGGCACAATCGCATCAATCCTGATCTGCTGAACATCTGCCGCGTTGCTTGGAGCGACTGCTTGCCCGACCGGCAGTAATGCATCGAGACCTCTACCTAGTGCTTTTTTCTCCATGATCGAGAAACTCCTTTGCGAGTGAGAGGTAGGCCTGTGAGCCCGATGACGCCACATTATAGAGAATGCCCGGCCGACCATAACTCGGGGCTTCAGCCAACGTCACATTTCGGGGAATGACGGCTTGGTAGACTTTGCTCCCAAAATGATTTCGGACTTGTTCTGAGACCTGGCGAGCCAAGGTATTGCGTGCATCGAACATGGTCAGCACGATTCCCTCTATGAAGAGATCGAAATTGATGGACTGCTTTACCCGCTCGATACTGCCTATAAGCCGAGACAGTCCTTCCATCGCATAGTACTCACATTGCACTGGAATGAGAACTGACTTTGCGGCAGCAAGGGCGTTAATTGTAAGAATGCCGAGAGCTGGGGGGCAATCAAGCACAATGACATCGTATGTATTGTGGATCCCTTTGATTGCGTCACCGAGATGGTGTTCTCGTCCATCAACATTAGCTAACTCGATTTCAGCTCCGGCGAGATCGGCGTTTGAAGGCAATATGGATAGCCCATTGACGCTTGTTTTTTGAATGATATTATCGCAAATATCTTGTTTTATTAAGCAGTTATATATTGTTTTCTGTAGTGATCGCGGGTCGACTCCAACTCCACTGGTTGCATTACCCTGTGGGTCGAGATCAACCAATAGGACGGATTTACCTTGGAGCGCGATTGCCGCTGAAAGGTTTACGGAAGTCGTTGTTTTTCCAACTCCTCCCTTTTGATTGGCAACCGCAACTATCCTTGCCATTGATCGCCCTTCCTAATAGAGAGGGGCTGTTCCACGTGGAACAGCCCCTCTCTGCTATTCACGATGAAAGAGAGAGGCTTGTAACAACTCTTGTTCCATATCCGATCGGAAGGTCAAAAGAGTATTCATTCTCAACGATGGTTTTTGAGCCAATCCTTGATCTATCGACAAGGGTTGAAAGAAATAGGAGTATTCTTCCGTTGCTGGTCAATATGGTCCTTGATAGGTCAATGATGAATTCAAACTTTATCCCTCTCGCAACAATATAGTTGGCTTGTTCGTGATTTATAAAGTTATCTGCGAATTGCTCCAATGATCCTTCAAAAATATCAACGTCTCTTAGTTTCAGTAACCCAATGATATATCTCAAGAAAGATGATTTCTTTTTTGATGGTTCGACGAGGACAAGTCTTAGGTCTGGCCGTAGTATTTTTATCGGTATTCCTGGAAATCCTGCACCAGAACCAATGTCAAAGATAAGGCTCCCGTCTATAAAACTTTCCGCTTTAATAGCTGCGATTGAATCGATGAAATGCTTAATCACGACTTCTTCATCTTTGACGATACTGGTCAAATTCGTGGTTTTGTTCCACTCTTTAAGCTGTTTCAGATAGATCATGAACTTGCTGACATGTTCAGCAGTCATATTTATCCCGATCGAAGAAGCTGCGCTGGACAATAGCGATTGGATATCTGCTCTCTGTTCCACGTGGAACACATACGTGATTGAAACTGTGAGGTCAAGGGAAAGGTAGGAGGAATTCGATGGTCGCGTCAAACTTCTGCTGGTTGTTGGCCGTGCCGTTTAAATTTCTCTATTGCGACGATGAGAAGTGAAATAGCCGCAGGAGTGACTCCTGCAATTCGTGATGCTTGCCCAATTGTTGCCGGTCTCACGCGTGAGAACTTTTCAAGCACTTCACGTGAGAACCCTTGAATGGCTCCATAATCAAAGGCTAAAGGTATGGCTTTTAGTTCGAGTCTTTTGAATTGTCCAATTTGCTGTAGTTGCCTTCTGATATAGCCTTCATACTTTATTTCCAATTCAACTTCGTCAATAATTTCATCATCTTCTATGGATAAACCATCAAATTTCATCAAGAGATCTCTATATGAATATTCCTGCCTTTTGAGCAGCTGTGCAAATGTTTGAGACGAGTGGCGATCATCAATGGTTACCCAGTTCAACCGTGCGCAAATTTCATTCGTAATCTTTGGTCTGGTCGTGCTCAGTCGACCAATTTCGCTGGCAATGCCGTCCCGCTTCTTAAGGAGCCGATCGTAATTGTGCTGTGAAACCAATCCGACCTGGTGGCCGATATCCATTAAGCGTAGATCAGCATTCCCATGTCTGAGGAGGAGCCGGTATTCGGCGCGCGATGTAAACATACGATATGGCTCACGCATGTCTTTCGTAATCAAATCGTCGATGAGTACGCCTATGTAGGCTTGTGATCGATCAAGAATGAGTGGTTCCATTCCTCGAATCTTCAATGCTGCATTGATTCCCGCCATGATTCCTTGAGCAGCCGCCTCTTCATACCCGGATGTTCCATTGATCTGTCCTGCATGATAGAGCCCTGAAACATACTTTGTTTCAAGGGTTGGATGGAGTTGTCGTGGGGGGAAATAGTCATATTCAATCGCATAGCCAGGCTTAAGCATTTTGGCGTGTTCAAGACCTGGAATTGTACGAAGTATTTCGCTCTGTACATCAACCGGAAGGCTTGTTGAAATCCCGTTCGGGTAAAACTCTTTTGTATTAATGCCTTCCGGCTCAATAAATATTTGATGCCGTTCTCGTTCAGCAAAGCGAACGACTTTGTCTTCAATCGATGGGCAGTAGCGCGGCCCAATTGAGTCGATGACTCCGCTATAGAGAGGAGATCGATCGAGATTCTGACGGATAATATCGTGGGTTTGTTTGTTCGTATACGTTAAATGGCAAGGAAGCTGCGGCGTGGAAATGCGCTCCGTACGATGAGAAAATGGCGTGGGAGGGTTGTCCCCAGGCTGCGGTACCATGACCGAGAAATCGATCGAATCTCGATCGAGTCGCGGCGGAGTGCCGGTCTTCAATCGGCCGAGTTCAAAGCCCAGATCGCGCATGCAATCGGAAAGGTGTTCTGCTGAGGCTTCTCCGGCACGCCCCGCTGGAAAGTGGTTCAGGCCGATGTGAATAAGTCCCTTAAGGAAAGTACCTGATGTGAGGACCACCGCGAGCGAGTTGATCGTAACTCCGTCTCCCGTCACTACGCCGCTTACGCACAGCCCTGAAGTGAGTAGTCGATCAACAGTGCCTTCATGAATCGTGAGGCAGGGCTCAGTGGCTAATGTTTGTTGCATGGCCGTGCGGTAAAGCCTCTTGTCGCATTGCGCGCGCAACGCTCTGACTGCCGGTCCTTTGCTTGTATTGATAAACCTAAATTGAATACCGGCTTGATCTGTGTTTCTACCCATCTCCCCGCCAAGGGCATCGATTTCTTTCACCAGGTGGCCTTTAGCGATTCCTCCGACAGCAGGATTGCAGGACATCTGGGCGATTCGATCTCTTTCCATGGTCAGTAACAGAGTTCGTGCACCCATGCGAGCCGCAGCGAGAGCGGCTTCGCACCCCGCATGCCCTCCGCCGACTACAATCACATCGAACGTCTGATCCATAAATCACCCACTATTTCCCGATGCAAAATTGAGAAAAGATTCGATGGAGGACCTCATCCGAGGTAATCACTCCAGTAATTTCACCAAGCGTATCTGCGGCACCCCGAAGATCCACCGCCACACATTCCGGATGTGTGCCTGACTCAATTGATTCAAGGGCCTTTGCCAGATAATCACGGCATCTGAGAAGAATCTCCTGATGCCGAATATTTGTAATCGTGACACTTTGTGAGGGCTCGAGACTGCGGATCCCAACTCGGTCCTTGATGATCTCGCGCAATGTTTTGAGGCCTTCACCCGTCACGGTCGAAATCGGCAATGGTACTCCACCATCCGGCAAAGAGAAGTGGTCAGACAAGTCCGCTACCTGACTGGGAGTGAGCAGGTCTATCTTGTTCAGCGCAACGACCATGTTTCCCCTGTCAAACATGGGGATGTCAAACATTAAGGCAGCCTGGGCCAAATCAGTCGCGTCAATCACAATGATAAGAAGGTCGGCATCGCGCACCGCTGCTTCCGTACGGCGAATGCCTTCTCGCTCAATGGCCTCGGTGGTTTCCCGTAACCCGGCTGTGTCAACGAGGGACAGCGTGGCTCCGTCAAAGTGGACGGTCTCTTCGATCAGGTCGCGTGTAGTACCGGGAGTATCGGTGACGATAGCTCGATTCTCACCCAATAATCGATTCAGCAGACTCGACTTACCGACATTGGGCCGGCCCACAATGACGACCCGTGCCCCCTCCCTCAGTACACGTCCGGTCCTTGATGAATTCAGAGCGGCGTCGACTACGTCCGCTGTCTCTTGTAACACCTTCTTCAATTCATCCCGGCCAACGAATTCAATATCTTCTTCAACAAAATCGATTCCCGCTTCAAGGTGCGCCAGCATGGCCAAAAGCCGTGATCTCAATTGATCGACTTCCTGCTTCAGATCTCCCCGAAGGTGGCGCTGGGCGATGGCCAAGCTTTGCTCAGATGTAGCCTTGATTGTCGCGAGGACGCCTTCAGCTTGGGACAAATCCAAACGGCCATTCAAAAAAGCCCGTTTCGTAAATTCTCCAGGAGTTGCGAGGCGGCATCCTGCCTGTAGGCAAGATTCAGAAATCATGGCCAACACGGCCTGGCTCCCATGCGCATGAATTTCGAGGACATCCTCCGCCGTATATGATCGCGGAGCTTTCATGTAGACCACCAGCGCCTCATCAATGGGAGTCTGGAAGCGTAACGACGCTTCAGTTAAAGAAACATCTGCTCGCAATATATCGGCAAGGTGGAGACGATGCGACTCTATTGTGCACAGGGGGATTCCTGAACGGATGCGGATGAACCGGCTGGCGATAGCGAGAGTCTCAGGGCCGCTGATACGAATAATTCCAATCCCGCCTTCGCCCACCGGGGTAGCGACGGCGCAGATCGTATCTCCTGACCCTCCAGCATTTAGCATGGTCGAACTCTATCGTCGATGTCATCCCAGGCTTGTCGCAGAACGAACGGTGATGCGTAAAAAGATCGATGGCTCAAATAACCGGCTTGTTGGCGAAAATAACGCGGTCGGTAATCAGCTGCTGGGAAATGGTGAGCACGTTATTTGTGAGCCAGTACAGCACAAGGCCCGCCGGGAAATTGATAAATAGAAAGGTCATAAATGCCGGAAGCATCAACATGATTTTCGCTTGGGTCGGATCCATCGTAGTCGGAGTAATCTTCTGCTGAACCACCATGGTGACTCCCATAATGATCGGCAGTACATAGTAGGGGTCCTGTACAGACAGGTCTGTAATCCAAGCCATGAAGGGCGCCTGACGCAGGTCGATGGTCA
>JABFSU010000140.1 GCA_013140455.1 Nitrospira sp.
GGGAGTCGTGGTCGTCGAGGCCTATGTGCCGGAATCGCTGTTGACCAAGATGGAAGGGATCGGGCGGCAATACGAAGAGTATAAGCAGATCAAGGCCATGAAGAATCCGATCAAGGCCGGCGCCTACCTCTTTGTGGCGGTCGTGACCGTCATGATTCTCTTCAGCGCCACCTGGTTCGGATTTTATGTCGCCCGCAGTATTACGGTGCCGATTCAGCGCCTGGCCGAAGCGACCGAGGCGGTGGCGCAAGGTGACTTGTCGGTGAAGATCGATGCCAAAGCGACCGACGAAATCGGGACCTTGATCGAGTCGTTCAACCGGATGACCGGGGACTTGCAAGGCAGCAAGTTCAAGCTGGAGGACGCCAACCGCTCGCTGCGGCAGACCAACGTCGAGCTGGATCGTCGCCGGGCGTACATCGAAACCGTGGTCGAGACCATTGCCGCCGGATTGCTGTCGATGGATCGCAACGGAATCATCACGACATTCAATCCTTCGGGAGAACGTATTCTCGGGCTTTCCGCCGACCGGATCCGGGATCGTCCGGCAAACGAGGTCTTTAAAGAGTTTGGCCTGGAGGTCTTTCAAGCGGTTTACGATCGGATGCAGGCCGATGCCCGGGATGACTGGTCGCTGGAAGGGCAAGTGGATGTGCAGGGCAAGCCCGTGAAAATCAGGCTGAACGGGTCGCGCATGCGTGATGAGGCGAACAAAGATTTAGGGTACGTGCTGATTTTTGACGATCTGACGGAGCTGATCAAGGCGCAGAAGGTTGCGGCCTGGCAGGAAGTAGCCCGCCGTGTGGCGCACGAGATCAAGAACCCGCTGACGCCGATCCAGCTTTCGGCCCAGCGATTGCGCAAGAAATTTTTCGAGAAGTCCCCGGACTTTGACAGGATTTTCGATGAAGCGACTAACGTCATCGTGACGGAAGTGGGCAGCCTCAAGCATATGGTGGACGAGTTCTCGAAGTTCGCCCGCCTGCCTGCGCCGCAGATGGCCCGGCAGTCGCTGAACGAGGTGATTCAGGAGGTGCTCACGCTCTATCGGGCGGCGCATAAGGACATCGACTTCTGTGTCGAGCTGGATGACGATCTTCCGGTGCTCAATTTCGATCGTGAGCAGTTGAAGCGGGTCTGTGTGAATTTGTTCGACAATGCCATCCAGGCGATGAATCACGCGGGGCGGGTGTGGGTCAGTACGAAATACGACACCAAGCGCAAACGCGCGATCGTGAGCGTGGCCGACGAAGGCGTCGGGATTACGCCCGAAGATCAAGAGAAGTTGTTTGTGCCATACTTTACGAGGAAGAAGACCGGGACGGGGCTGGGGCTGGCGATCGTGCGCCGGATCATTACCGATCATGACGGCCAGATTCAGGCGTCGAATAATCAGCCGAAGGGCGCGGTGTTTACCTTCGATCTACCGGTGTAGGGGCCACGAGGAATGGGCGCTGAATTGGAACGGGACTCACGTATCACGGGGGACGCATGTCAGCATCGATTTTAATCGTCGACGACGAAGCCGCTATTTTGACGTCATTGCGGAGCATCCTTGAGGACGAGGGGTACGATGTCTCCGTGGCCGGCAGTGGTGTCGAGGCCTTGAAGATCTATACGACGGATCCGCCGGACCTTATGATTCTGGACATCTGGATGCCGGAGCTGGACGGATTGGAGACCCTGAAGCGGGTGAAAGAATTCGTGCCGACGGCCCAGGTCATGATGATGTCGGGGCATGGATCCATCGAGACGGCGGTCAGAGCGATCAAGCTGGGAGCCTACGACTACATTGAAAAGCCGCTGTCCCTGGAGAACGTCACGCTCCGTGTGAAGCACGCGCTCGATCAATACCGGTTGGAGCAGGAAAACCGGACGCTCAAGACGAAGGTGCAGCGGAAGTTCGAGCTCGTCGGTCAGTCGCCGGTCATGCAGCAGTTGCGGCAGCTGATCGAAACGGCGGGCCCCACCAACAGCCGGGTCTTGATCGGCGGTGAGAACGGGACGGGAAAAGAACTGGTGGCGCGCGCGATTCATACGCACTCCGCCAGGGCCGAACATCCGTTCGTGGCGGTGAACTGCGCCGCGATTCCCGAGACGTTGATTGAAAGCGAGTTATTCGGCCATGAAAAAGGATCGTTTACCGGCGCGACTTCGATGAAGCGGGGGCAATTCGAGCAGGCCGACGGCGGGACGTTATTTCTAGATGAGATCGCCGACATGAGTTTGAACACGCAGGCCAAGGTGCTGCGCGCCCTACAAGAACAGCAGTTCACGCGAGTCGGTGGCGGGAAGTTGATGAAGGTGGACGTGCGGGTGTTGGCTGCATCGAACAAAGATCTGGAAAAAGAAATCGCCAAGGGAACGTTCCGCGAAGACCTGTATTACCGGTTGAACGTGGTGCCGATCATCGTGCCGCCGTTGCGGGAGCGCCGCGAAGATATCCCTGCGTTGGTCCGCCATTTCATGAAGATCCATGCCGAGGAGCAGGGGTTGCGCATTAAGGACGTGACTCCTGAGGCGATGGCGGTGTTTCAGCAGTATGAATGGCCCGGCAACATCCGTGAATTGCGTAATCTCATTGAGCGGCTGATGATCATGGTGCCGGGAGCCGTGATCGATGCGCCGCAAGCGGCGATGTCCCTACAGGGGCGGGGGAGCAGCCAGAGTACGGCGGCAAGTGCCCAGGCGAACAGCCCGTTGCTGACGAAATCCTACGATTCCTTGCGCGATGCCAGGAATGCGTTCGAGAAGGACTATATCGGCAGGAAGCTACGGGAGCACCATTGGAATATTTCGCGGACCGCCGAAGATCTCCAGATCGAACGCAGTCACCTCCATCGCAAGATTAAGTTGCTCGAAGTGGAGATGCGTCCGGAAGTTTAACAGGATGCTGAAAAAGCCGACCAGCGGCGTTCTCGCCTCGAACACATCCTCAACGTAGCCCAGAGGCTACGCCGCCGGTGCATTCATCGGCTGCGGCCTTGCTGGCCGATCTTTTTGAGCATCCTGGTAGCTGATATAGATCTCCAGTGCTGGCGGATATTTCAGGAAGGTTTTCCGAAGACCTGCTTGAGGAGATGGGTGACGCGGGCGGCGGGATTGTTCCTGATCGCTTGCTCCTCCTGCCCAAGTATCAGAAACAGCCCCTCTAACCCTTTCCCCACCACATACTGGTCCAGATCTACCAGCTCAGTCTTGGGGAACGGGATCGTTCGAAAATGCTGGACTAAGTCTTTGTATTGGCGCGTGACGCCGACCTGGTTCATGGCCCGTTCGACATGCGGGCGAAAGGCGGCAGTCAGTTGGGCTGAGGTTTTGGCTTTGAAGTATTCCGTGGCGGCGCGGTCGGGTCCTGAGAGAATCTGCTGCGCGTCGGCAAACGTCATCTGATCAATTGCTCCGACAAAGATCTCTGTGGCCTGCGGCGCGGCTCGTTCCGCCGCACGATTCATACTCAACACGAATTCATCGACTTGCGGGCCGAAGCCGAACACACGCAGGCCTTTTTCAAACGCCTGCAGTTGTTCCGGCATTGGAATCCTGATCGACGGATTCCGGTAGTACCCGTCCGGTTTTCCCGTGAGGGCGGTCGTGTGCTCTGTCCCGATGCGCAGCGCTTCTTTGAGTCCGGCGGCGATCTGGTCTTGTGTGAGGCCCGCCGGCGCCGGGATCCCGAAGAGCTGAAGCGATTGAGAAAGTTCGGTGCAGGCGGTGAGTGACAGAAAAAACAGTCCCAACCAGGGAGTCAGTTGTCGCACCGGGAGTCTCCTTGATGTGATCGGGGAAATAGCCTATGGCAGTATAGTGGAATTCTCTGCCTCTGTCTTGGCTCATCAGCGGGGGATTGGGACCGTAATTAGTGCGTTGACCCTCATAAGACGCTCCGTATAAGATGCGTCCCTCTTATGACGACCTATCGCGATTCAGGTGTGGATATCGATGCAGGCGACGAGTTTGTCGACCGCATTAAGCCGCTCGTCCGGTCGACCTTTCGTCCGGAAGTGCTCACGGACCTCGGCGGATTCGGAGGGCTGTTCCGCCTCCAGGCCAAGAAGTATGAAGACCCGGTGCTGGTGTCCGGCACCGATGGCGTCGGGACCAAGCTCAGGGTCGCCTTTCTTATGGATCAGCACGACACGATCGGCATCGATCTCGTGGCGATGTGTGTGAACGATATCGCCGTCAGCGGCGCGGAACCCCTCTTCTTCCTCGACTATTTCGCAACGGGAAAACTGTCTGTGCCCAAAGCACAGGAAGTGCTGAAGGGAATTGCCGAGGGTTGTCGCCAGGCCGGCTGCGCGCTCATCGGGGGCGAAACGGCCGAGATGCCGTCGATGTATGGAAACGGGGAGTACGACCTCGCCGGCTTCGCCGTGGGCGTCGTGGACCGTCCGAAGATTATCGACGGCCGGTCGATCGCGCCGGGTGATGTCATCATCGGGCTCGCGTCTTCCGGACTGCACAGCAACGGCTATTCCCTGGCGCGGCGGGTATTGTTCGAGCAGGCCAAGCTCACGGTGACCAGCCGCGTACCGGAACTCACGACCACCGTCGGCGAGGCCCTGCTGGCTCCGACCAGAATTTATGCCAAGCAGATACTGGCGCTCATTCAGGAGTATCCCATCAAGGGCATCGCGCATATTACAGGCGGCGGGATCACCGAAAATCTTCCGCGCGTTTTCCCATCCGGCGTGCGGGCGCGTATCCATCGGGATCGCTGGGTCGTGCCGCCGATCTGCTCGCTGATCAGCCGGCTGGGTTCCGTCGAGCGTGACGAGATGTATCGCGTGTTTAACATGGGGATCGGTTTGATCCTCGTGGTCCCCGCCGGTTCGGCCGATGCCGTCATTGCGCGGGCGAAGGCGTTGGGCGATCAAGGATATGTGATCGGTGAAATCGTCGCCGGGACTGAGACGGATCAACTGGTAACGTATGTCGGGTAAGCGAACCGTTCCGCTTCGAGTGGCCGTCCTCGCATCGGGGCGCGGGTCCAATCTCCAAGCCATCATCGACGGCATCGAAGCCAACCTGGTTCAGGCGGCTATCGTCGCCGTCATCAGCAATAAAAAAGACGCCGTCGCGCTTGAACGAGCGAGGAAACACGGGCTCAAAGATCTGTATGTCGATCCCAAGCCGTTTGCCGGGCAACCCGACAGCCGTGAAGCCTATGATCGGGCGCTTCTGGCCATCTTGCAACAGCATGATGTGGAGTTGGTGTTGCTGGCCGGCTACATGAAAATTGTCACGGCAGTGCTGGTGAATGCCTACACGAATCGTATGATGAACATCCATCCGTCGCTGCTGCCGTCATTTCCGGGATTGGATGTGCAGAAGAAGGCCATTGAGTGGGGATGTAAACTGGCCGGCTGCACCGTGCACTTTGTGACCGAGGGAGTCGATGAGGGGCCGATCATCCTGCAAGCAGCTGTCCCGATTTTGGATGACGATGCACCCGAGACGTTGGCCGCTCGAATTCTGGTGCAGGAGCACAGACTCTATCCCAGTGCCGTGCAGCTCTTTGCCGAAGGCCGTCTGCGCGTAGAGGGGCGTCGGGTATTTATTGAGCAGGGGAAGCCGGTTGGAGAGGCCGTCATCGGGCCGATGTAGAAATCTTGGGGAACTGCGTTCTACAAGTAAACTTCCTCTAGAGACTCGCGGACTGGTTGTGTATAATCCGACTGCTTAGGGGACGCGAGCCAACTTCCTCCCCGTTCTTCTACCGCAGCATCGAGTGTGCGCGCTCATGCGCAACTAACCCTGTGGGATTCACGGTTCGCGTCTTCAGTTCCGCCAGGTGGGGGGCTAGCTCAGTTGGGAGAGCACTACGTTCGCAACGTAGGGGTCGGGGGTTCAACTCCCCTGCCCTCCACCAACCTTCGCTAAAGCTTCGGTTGGCAGGCCACTATCCATATAAAGGATTCGGTTGGCAGGCCAGCCAAGACCGTAGCGAAGGTTGTCCCCCGAAGCGCAGTTCTGCGCATTCGCGAAGGGGGACAAATCCATGAAGTACGTGTATTTCCTTCAAAGCCTCACGGCCCCGAATCAACGCTACATTGGTATGACAGAAGACCTCGAAGCGCGGCTTCAAACTCATAACGCAGGCGGGTCACCTCATACGTCCAAGTATCGTCCGTGGAAGGTCGTGGTGCATTTCTGTTTTCACGATGACCAGCGTGCGATCGAATTCGAGCGGTATCTCAAGTCAGGATCGGGACATGCGTTCGCAAAGAAGCGGCTCTGGTAGCGTTTTTCTACCGTATTGCCCGCGTGTACTTCTCCAAGATCTGACGGCTCGATGGCTTCCGCCTATCTCCCCCTTCCTCAATAATGCGTAGCGATTGGCCCCGGCTTTGCTTAAGACATAGCTAGGTCTGTAGTAGTCTCTACAAATAAGGTGTCATTGTGGCGTTTCCCCTCAATGGGGAGCGGTTGCAGTGTGGCCTTTAGGGACATTTTTGGCTTGAAGAGATAGCGGCGGCGGATTAGGTTGGTCGAGCGATGACGACAAGAAGGAGTCGAGCATGACGGAAGAATGGGGCGCGGTACTGGTCGTTGACGACGATGCCGAGATGCGCGAGTTGGTCTTTGACGTGCTCAAGGATCGCGGTCATCAGATTTCGACGGCAGGGAGCGGGCAGGAGGCGCTGAAGCTCTTGGCCGAGGAAGATTTCGCCGTCGTGCTCACCGATTTGAGAATGAAGGGGATGTTGGGAACCGAATTGTTGGTCGAGATCAAGCGGCTGTACCCCGATATCGGCGTCATCCTTATGACTGCGTTCGGGTCTGTGGAAACTGCGGTTGAAGCGATGAAGCGAGGGGCCAGCGACTATCTGACGAAGCCGGTCAAGACCGAGGAAATTATTCGAGTTGTCGAGCGCGCGGTGCGCGAATCCGCACTCCGGCGCGAGGTGAGCCGGCTCCGGAAGGAAGTGCACAAGGAATACAGTTTTCATCACATTCTTGGGAAGAGCAAGGCGATTCAGGCGGTGTTCGATTTGATCCGTCGCGTCGCGGATAGTCCGACCAATGTGCTCATCACCGGGGAAAGCGGAACGGGAAAAGAACTGGTGGCGAAAGCCATTCATTACAACAGTGACCGGAAAGACGCGCCGTTCATTCCGGTGAATTGCGCCGCGATCCCCGAACAGCTGTTGGAGAGCGAGCTGTTCGGCCATATGCGCGGGGCCTTTACCGATGCGAAGTCGGACAAGCGCGGGTTGTTCGAGGAGGCGCAGAAGGGCACGCTGTTTCTCGATGAGATCAGCGAGTTGCCGATCATGCTCCAGGCGAAACTCCTGCGCGCCATTCAAGAAAAGGAAATCCGTCGGGTCGGCGCCAACAAGCCGATCGCCGTCGATGTGCGCATCATTGCCGCCACCAATCTGCATCTTGCCGAGGAGGTAAAGGCGAAGCGCTTTCGCGACGATCTGTTCTATCGGCTCAACGTCATTGAAGTGATGCTGCCTCCGTTGCGGGATCGCCGGGAGGATATTCCGATCCTGGTGGAAGCGTTTTTGAAGAAATGCGCCGCAGCCAGGAGCAAGGAAGTCAAGGGTGTCAGCGAATCAGCCCTGGCAATGTTGATGGACTACGGCTGGCCGGGCAATGTCCGAGAGTTGGAAAATGTGGTGGAGCGGGCGGTGACACTCAATCGCGGCGAGAAAATTGCCCCGGACGATTTGCCTCAGGCGGTGCAAGGGGCTCGCGGGGACCGGCGGGTGCTGGACGAAGCGGCGGAAAAAATGCTGCCGCTGCATGAGATCGAGCAAGAGTACATCAAGAAGATTCTCGACAAGACCGGCGGAAATAAGTATCAGGCCGCGCAGGCCTTGGGCATTGACCGGAAGACGCTCTACCGCAAGCTCGGTGAGATTGAAGAAGCGAAGGCTCACGAGTAGACTGTCATTCACCATGCACGCCGGTCCAAGACCCTCGTGAGCCCGCCACTCGAAAAATCCACCCGCCTGGGAGCAGGGGCTGTGGTCCTGCTCACCACATCCATCTTTGTCCTCGATCTCCTGACTCCGCTGGGATGGGCTGACTGGCTGTTGTACTTCATTCCGCTGGTTCTCACCCTGCAATCCCCGCGCGATCGTGACTCCTACAATTTTGCCGCGGTGGTCACCCTGTTGACGGCCTTAGGCGGATACTTTTCGCCGCGCGATATTCATCCGGCTGTCGCGCTGATGAATCGTGTGTTCGGCCTGATGGTCATGTGGGGAGTGACCTGGATGATTGTCCGGCAGAAACAGGCGCGCAGCCAGCTCGTCGGTGCCCGGGCCGCGCAGGCCCAGGCAGAAGCCGGGCGAGAGGCGGCGGTGGCGGCGCGTGAATTGGCGGAAGCCAGTGCGACCGGCGCCATTCACCGGGAGTCCCAAGCCGCTCGCGAGTTATTGCTGAGCAACCTCCGGTTGGACGGGATTGTCCAGTCCGCGATGGACGCCATCATCACCAGCGATGACCGGATGCAGATCCTGTTATTCAACGAGGCCGCCGAACGGATGTTTCAATGCCCGGCGCGCGAGGCCATCGGTCAATCGGTGGACAAATTTTTGCCTGCCCGGTTTCGTGAGGCCCATCGCTGTCATGTAGAGGAATTCGGACGATCTCGGGTGACCAGCCGGAAGATGGGGCAGCTCGGGAGGGTGCTGGGGCTTCGTGCCAACGGCGAAGAGTTTCCGGTCGAAGCCGCGATTTCCCATATCGTCGTGGAGGGCAACACGTTTTACACCGTTATTCTTCGAGACATTACGGAGCGGTTGCGTGCCGAAGAGCAGCTGCGGGGAATCGAAGAGCGCTCCCGGCTGGCCCTTGAAGCCGGCCAGCTGGGGGCCTGGGAACATGATGTGGCGACAGATCTAGTGCAGCTGGACGCCCGTGCCCAGGCGATCTATCGCTGCGGGACCGGCGTTTCGCTCGGAGTCATGATGGCCTGCGTGCATCCCGACGATCTCCACGCCCTGCAGGAGCTGATGACGTCGACGCATCGGCCTGATGCGCCTGACGCGCGGTTTACGTTGGAGTGTCGGATGCAGTATCCCGACGGGGAAGTGAGATGGATGGTGGTGCGGGCGCAGGCGTTTTTTGAAGGTGAGGGTGAAGGCCTTCGGGTGACTCGTGTGGTCGGGACGACGCAGGATGTGACCGCTCGCAAGCGTGTGGAGCATCTGATCCGGCAGAGCGAAGAGCGGTATCGGCGTCTGGTCGCGGTGTCACCCTACGGCATCCTTGTGGTCCGGGCCGATCGGGTCATTTTTGCGAACGATCAGGCGCTCAAGCTGTTTGGCGCCGTGAAGGCCGAGGAGATCGTCGGGCGATCGCCCTTCGAGCTCTTTCATCAGGATTGCCATGATGCCATGCGCGAGCGGGCCGGTGAATTGCTCGGCGGCAGTCAGGTGACGCCGATGGTCGAGGAGCGGATCATCAAGCAAGATGGGCTGCCGATGGATGTCGAGGTCAGCTCGGCAGGGTTCTCCGATGAAGAAGGTCCGGCGATTTTGGTG
This sequence comes from Nitrospira sp., assembly GCA_013140455.1. Lineage (GTDB taxonomy): Bacteria > Nitrospirota > Nitrospiria > Nitrospirales > Nitrospiraceae > Nitrospira_D. The sequence continues at coordinate 9,507 of JABFSU010000140.1, forward strand.
ATGCTGCGCGATATCAGCGAGCGGAAACGGCTGCAAGACCGATTGCGCAAGACCGAGCGAATTGCGGAACTCGGGACGGTCGCCTCCGGGATGGCGCACGAGATCGGGACACCCATGAACGTCATTCTGGGCCGCGCGGAATATCTGATGGATCGCGTGACGGATGAGACGGTGAAAAGGGGGCTGCAAACGATTGTGGCGCAGGTGGAACGTATTACGCGGGTCATGAATCAGCTCCTGGCGTTTGCCCGGCGCAAACCCCCTGAGCGCGGCCCGCTGGTCTTACGGGAGGTCATCGAAAACAGCGTCGAGATGTTCCATGAGCGGCTGGCGAAAAACCGGGTGCAGGTCGAGATGCAGCTGGATGAGGCTTGTCCCAAGGTGCAGGCTGATGCCGACCAAATGAATCAGGTGCTCATCAATCTCATCATGAACGCCGTCCATGCCATGCCTGAAGGCGGGCAGTTGCGCATCGGGATGGCTCAGGCTGACACGATGGTCAAGCTCACGGTGGCTGATACGGGCTGTGGGATTCCTCCGGA
>JABFSU010000062.1 GCA_013140455.1 Nitrospira sp.
TGCAGAAACGTAGACGGCTCCCTACCGGCCCAATGTGCTATCGAGAATACAATTCGACGACCATCTGCTCGTTGACCGGCAGCGTGATCTGTTCCTCTGTCGGCAAGGCACGAACAGTTCCCTTAAGCGTGCCCTTATCAAGCTCCAACCAATCCGGAATCCCACGCCCATCGACACCTTCCAAGGACGATTGGATGGAGAGCAAATTCCGGCTCCGCTCACGCACCTGAATCACATCCCCCGTCTTGACCGTAGCTCCGGCAACGTTAATTTTCTTGCCGTTCATGGTCAAGTGACCGTGACTCACAATCTGGCGGGCCTGCTTGCGAGACGCCCCAAACCCGAGACGGTAGGCCACATTGTCCAATCGACACTCCAACAGTCGCAACAGAGCATCGCCGGTGACGCCAGTTTGCCGCTCCGCTTTTTCAAATAGACCGCGGAATTGGCACTCTTGCAATCCGTAGATTCTCCGCAATTTCTGTTTCTCTCGCAATTGCAGGCTATAGTCAGAATTCCTGGGGCGCCCCTGACCGTGTTGACCTGGAGGATAACTCCGTCGCTCAATAGCACACTTTTCAGTCATGCACCGAGTGCCCTTCAAAAAGAGCTTCTCGCCTTCGCGTCGACAGAGACGGCAAACTGGACCCCGATACTTAGCCACTGCATTACCTCCGGTTACAGGACGCCTGAATTCTGGCGCCAACATTGCTGCAGACTCGAACCTTGATGCTCCCCTCGGCTAGACACGTCTCCGCTTCGGCGGGCGACAGCCGTTGTGGGGAATCGGAGTAACATCGCGAATCAGATTAATGCGCAGGCCAGCGGCCTGGAGCGAGCGAATGGCTGATTCACGACCAGCCCCAGGCCCGTTCACATACACATCAATTTGACGCATGCCACTCTCCATGGCTTTACGGGCAGCCGCTTCGCCGGCGCGTTGTGCCGCAAACGGGGTACTCTTGCGAGAGCCCTTAAACCCCTGATTGCCTGAGCTAGCCCAGACGACCGTATTGCCGCCCATGTCAGTAATAGTGACAATCGTATTATTGAAGGATGCCTGGACATGCGCCACACCGGCCTGAACAATCCGGCGTTCCTTCTTCTTGCCCTTCTTCACACTCATAGACACTCCTTCACTTCAGAGCACGAGCGATCCGCTCGATCATCTGGCTGTCGGTTTCGGTTTGCTTGTCACGCCAGCGCGTCGGCCCTTCCGCGTTCTGGCATTGGTCTTCGTGCGCTGACCACGCACCGGCAATCCTTTTCGATGGCGAAGACCTCGATAGGTCCCGGTGTCAATCAATCGCTTGATGTTCAGGGACGTTTCCTTCCGAAGGTCCCCCTCGACACGGTGATCGCGATCAATAATTTCTCTGAGCTTGACGATCTTATCTTCGCTCAGATCCTTGATCCGAATCGAGCCATCCACACCAGCCTTCCGCAGAATTTCTCGTGCGGCGGCTCGCCCAATCCCGTAGATGTACGTGAGGCCGATATCGGTCCGCTTGTCTCTTGGCAAATCGATGCCTGCGATGCGTGCCATGATCTCTCCTCTTTCCTATTCTCTAGACGAGCACAGACCTACCCTGCCCGGTGTTATCCCTGACGTTGCTTGTGCCTGGGGTTCTCACACAAAATTCGCACCACACCCCGGCGACGAACGACCATACATTTGGCACAAATCGGCTTGACTGAAGACTTTACTTTCATGACGCGTCAGCGCTCCTACTACTTGAAACGGTAAGTGATTCGGCCTCTCGTCAAATCGTATGGAGACATCTCCACCGTGACTTTGTCGCCCGGAAGAATTCGGATGAAGTGCATCCGCATCTTTCCAGAAATATGAGCTAGAAGAATATGACCATTATCAAGTTTCACACGAAACATGGCATTGGGTAATGTCTCTGCTACCGTTCCCTGTATTTCGATAATGTCTTCTTTTCCCACGTACTCCCATTCCTCTATCTGTACTGCAATTATGCGGCGTCTAGCACTCTCTGACTGAGCACCCGAGCCGGACCTGTCGGCTGAATTGCTATTGTATGCTCAAAGTGGGCTGAAAGGCTACCGTCAGCCGTCACCGCCGTCCACCGATCCTCAAGCACACGCACCGCACTTCCACCCATATTGACCATCGGCTCGATCGCCAGGACCATCCCGTATTGTAACCGTGGCCCCTGTCCAGCCTTCCCGTAGTTGGGGACTTGAGGCTCTTCATGAAGTTGACGGCCAATACCATGGCCGACAAACTCCGTCACGACCGAATATCCAGCTGCCTCGACATGCCGCTGTACCGCATGAGAAATGTCGGTTAACCGATTACCGACAACCGCCTGCTGAATACCCAGATCAAGAGCCTCTTGCGTCACCTGAATCAGTCGAGCAACAGACTCGTTGGTTTCTCCGACCGCCACAGTGACGGCCGAGTCACCATAAAACCCACCGACAATCGCCCCCAAATCTAGACCGATGATATCGCCGTCCTTCAGTTTCCGTTTCGATGGAATTCCATGAACCACCTGTTCATTGACTGAAGCACAGAGCGTCTTCGGATAGCTACGGTATCCTTTGAACGCCGGAATAGCCCCACGATCACGAATTGCCTGCTCTGCGATACGGTCAAGATCCTCTGTGGTCACGCCTGGCCGTACGGCTTTCCTGACAACTTCTAGCGCTTCAGCAACTACCTTCGACGCCTGAGCCATCACATCAATTTCCGCAGGCGTCTTCAGAATGATCATACTTTCTTAAATGGAGTCAGCACTTTCGTCAAAGTCTGATACACCGTCTCGACCGCACTGGCTCCGTCAAGATGCGTCAAGAGATTCTTCGAATCGTAGTAATCAATCAATGGCGCGGTTTGCTCTTCATACACCCGCAGCCGGGTCTCAATCGCGTCCCGCTTATCATCGCTACGCTGCACGAGCGTTTCACCACAGCGATCACAGCTATCGCTCTTCTTCGGAGGTGCAAAATCGACGTGAAAAGTGGCCTGACATTTTGGGCAACTACGCCTGCCACTGAGCCGACGAACTACATCCTCACGTGATACTTGAAAGTTGATCACACGATCAAGACGAATATTACGCTGTGAAAGAACGTGACCCAATTCTTCAGCTTGCGGAACGGTCCGTGGGAAACCATCAAGCACGAAACCATTGGCGCAACTTGGATCGCTTAGCTTGTCACGCACCAATCCGATGACGACCGAATCAGGAACCAACTTTCCCTGATCCATATAACTCTTGGCGTCTTTCCCAAGAGCCGTCTGCGCCCGGACAGCCTCTCGCAGCAAATCACCCGTCGAGATCTTGGCGACTCCATATTGGGCGGCAATCTTCTCAGCCTGCGTGCCCTTCCCTACTCCAGGGGCTCCAAGAAAGACAAGCTGCATCGCTGATTACCCATTCCTGCCGCGTAATGGAGCCATCCCTTTTCCAAGAAAACCTTCATAGTTACGCATCAGCATATGGGACTCGATCTGCTGAGCCGTATCCAGCCCTACTCCGATGACGATCAAGAGCGACGTACCACCGAAATAGAACGGCACGTTCATCTTATAGATCAAGAATTCTGGAATAACGCACACAATAGCGAGATAGATAGCCCCCGCAAATGTGATCTTCGTCAGCACATTATAGATATAGTCAGAAGTCCTCTGTCCAGGCCGAATGCCTGGGACAAACCCACCGTATTTCTTCATGTTGTCAGCCATATCAACAGGATTCAAAACCACGGCTGTGTAAAAGAAACAGAAAAACAAGATAAGCCCGACGTACATGAGCGTATAGAGCAAAGATCCTGGCGCAAGCTGTGAACCGATCGCCTTCACCCACGGAGTCTCAAAGAAGCCTGCAATCGTTGCCGGGAATGCAATGATCGACGAGGCAAAGATCGGAGGAATGACACCAGCTGTATTGATCTTCAGTGGAATATGCGTGCTCTGCCCACCAAAGACTCTACGACCGACGACACGCTTCGCATACTGAACAGGAATTTTTCGGCGCCCACTCTCAAGAAACACAATCGCAGCCACCACAGAGACCATCAACACAGCAAGGCCGACCAACAAGATAATATTGAGCTGTCCGACCTTGTAGAGATCAAAGGTCTGAGCCACCGCCGCTGGAAGACGGGCAACGATTCCAGAAAAAATGATGAGCGAAATCCCATTACCGATCCCGCGTTCGGTAATCTGTTCGCCGAGCCACATGAGAAACCCAGTACCAGCCGTGAGCGTAATGACCGTCATCAAACGGAATGCCCAGCCCCCGTTCAACACGAAGGCGCCTTGATTCATTTGCTCAAGCCCAATCGCAATACCAAAACCCTGAATCAACGCGATAACGATCGTACCAAAGCGGGTGTATTGGATAATTTTCTTGCGACCACGCTCTCCCTCTTTTGCAAGCTTGGAGAGATGCGGCACGACCACGGTCAGCAACTGGAGAATGATGGACGCGCTGATGTAGGGCATAATGCCCAATGCGAAAATCGTCAGTCTTGAGAGTGAGCCGCCAGAGAAGATGTCCAAAAATCCGAGGAGCGCACCACCCTGTTTTGCCAAAAAATCGGAGAGCGCGTCGCCATTGATACCGGGAGTAGGAATGTGAGCTCCCACTCGATAGACGACAAGCATCCCAAGCGTAAACAGGACGCGGGTCCTCAGCTCAGGAATCTTAAAGATATTCTGGAAACTGGTAAAAAGTCGCTCAAGCACCGCCGATAACCTCGACTCGACCACCGGCAGCTTGGATCTTGGCCTTGGCTGATTCGCTGAATTTATGCGCCTGAATAACCAACGGCTTAGTCAGCTCTCCATTCCCCAAAATTTTAATCTGTAAGCGCTTACGCTTGACCAACCCCGCATCGACCAACGCCTGCGGCGTCACAGTTGAAGGACCAGTCCAGGTTTCAAAGCTCTTCAGATTCAGAACATTATATTCTGTCCTAAATGGGTTCGTGAAACCAAACTTTGGCAAACGACGAACCAAGGGCATCTGACCGCCTTCGAAACCAGGTCTCTTGCCTCCGCCAGAACGCGCCTTAATACCCTTATGTCCCTTCGTGGCTGTCTTTCCATGACCAGATCCAGGGCCGCGGCCGATTCTCTTCCGCTTTTTCTTAGCACCCCGTGCCGGGGATAAATCGTGTAAATTCATGGTTTTCCTACCTCAAGCAGATACCCAACCTTCTTAATCAACCCGCGAACCTGGGGGGTATCAGGATGAACCGCTGTTTGTCGAATGTGGCGGAGGCCAAGCCCACGCAACACGAGCCTATGCGTCTGTGGCGTCCCAATCGGGCTCCGCCGCAGAGTCACTCGCACGGCCGGGACAGTAGACTTCGCTGCCTTGTCAGTTTTTGCAGTAGCCATTACGCACTCGCCCTTTCAAGTCGCTCCCCAGCCGCCTCTCGCCGAAGCCTGAGTACTTCCTCAGGATTGCGCAATTGACTGAGGCCCGCCAACGTGGCTCGAACGGTATTGAATGGATTGCCTCGGCCAAGCGTCTTCGCAATGATATTGTGCACGCCGACCGCTTCAACAACGGCCCGCACAGCGCCACCGGCAATAATACCGGTACCGTCGACGGCTGGCTTCAAGAGGACATGCTCGGCACCGAACAGCCCATGCACATCATGAGGAATCGTCCCTCCCTTGAGCGAGACATGAACAAGATTCTTCTTCGCCTGCTCGACAGCCTTGGAAATCGCCACCGGCACTTCCGCGGCCTTACCTTTTCCAATGCCGACCCAGCCATGGCCGTCACCGACCACCACCAGGGCGCAGAAATTAAATCGTTTTCCGCCTTTCACAACCTTGGCTACTCGGTTGATGAAAACGACCTTGTCCTTCAGATTCAATTCGTCTGGATTAACTCGCACGCAATCCCTCTCTTCTTCCTTCCCACCCGAAACGAGCAGGACCCACAGGAGTGAGCGTTCTAAAACTGGAGCCCACCCTCGCGCGAAGCTTCGGCGAGGGCTTTAATGCGACCATGATACATACGTCCACCGCGATCAAACACGACGGTCAGCACATTTGCCGCCTTCGCCCGATCGGCCAACAGCTTTCCCACCGCCTTTGCGGCTTCCATGCTGCCGGTAGACTTCAATGTCTTCCTCAGGTCTTTATCAAGCGACGAGGCGGCCACCAAGGTGGAGCCATTCAAATCGTTGATCACCTGCGCGTAAATATGCGAGCGGCTTCGAAACACATTGAGCCGTGGACGCTCGGTGGTTCCAATGACACGCTTGCGAACACGCTGTCTTCTTTGCTCGAGTTGTCTGGATTTTTCTGCTGTATTCATCGTCGCCCCTATTTCCCCGTCTTCCCTTCTTTCTTACGCAAGACCTCGCCCATAAAACGGACACCCTTTTGCTTATACACATCGGGGGGCTTGATCGCACGTAAGTTTGCCGCTACTTGACCGACCAATCGTTTATCGAATCCCTTGACATTGATGAGAGTCTGTTTGTCGACTTTGACTTCAATACCAGCGGGAACTTGAAAGAGCACGGGATTGATGTACCCAACATTGAAACTCATCGTCCGCCCCTGGAGCGCCACTTTGTACCCGACCCCTGTGATCTCCAAAGAGCGCTCATAACCCTTTGAGACTCCCAGAACCATATTGCTCAATTCGGCACGAGCTAAACCATGAAGAGCACGGACGTTGCGGTCTTCGCTCGTTCGATTGACGAGCAACTGACCGTTCTCAACCACGGCGCCAAGACCTTCTTCAAGAGGCCAATCCATTTTACCCAGTGGCCCCTTGATCGAGACCTTAGGTCCCACCACTTTCACTTCTACTCCCGCAGGAATAGCAATCGGCATTTTCCCAATCCGCGACATGTTCTCTTCCTTGTCCTTTACGCTGCTACCAGACTGAGCACAATACTTCACCGCCCAGGCCGTTTTTCCGCGATTCCTGGTCGGTCATGATCCCTTTGGAAGTCGACAGAATCGCCATTCCGATTCCGTTTCTGACTTTTGCGATATCCTTGCTTCCGACATAGACACGACGGCCAGGCTTGCTGATCCGCTGCAAACCGGTGATCATCGGCTGACCTTCGTTGACATAGCGCATCTGCACGGTAAACACCGGATGTCCATCCTCGACGGCATCAGCAATGTCATGGACATAACCCTCTTGCTTAAGCAGCTCAAGAATGGCGCGCTTGAGCTTAGAGGCAGGGACAGACACTGTATCGTGACGGCGCTGCGAGCCGTTTCTGAGTCGAACAAGAAGATCACTAATTGGATCAGTCAACATGCTATTCCCTTTTCTTTCCAGTCCTAATGTCTCAGAGCTGCCGCTACTACCAACTAGACTTGCGTACGCCGGGGATATCCCCGCGGAGGCTCAAGAGGCGAAAACAAATTCTGCACATGTGAAAGCGAGTTAAAAAGCCACGCACCCTACCACACAGCGGGCACCGATTGTAGGATCGGCACTCAAACTTCGGCTTTTTCGCCGCCTTATTCCGTAGCGCTAAACGTGACACATGAACTCCTTCTGCTCAGTTACGTGCGTAGGTCTGAAATCTCTATGCCCGAAACGGCATTCCGAGATGCTTCAGCAAGGCCTTCCCCTCATCGTTCGTCTTTGCTGTCGTGACAATCGTGATATCCATACCATGAATGGAGGCCACTTCGTCATACTTGATTTCCGGGAATATCAACTGTTCTTTCACGCCCAAGGTATAGTTACCACGACCATCGAATGCCTTCGGCGAGACACCACGAAAATCGCGAATACGCGGCAACGCCAGAGTCACGAGCCGATCGAAAAACTCATACATGCGACGGCTTCGCAACGTGACCTTCGCGCCGATCGGGAGGCCCTGCCTAAGCTTGAATCCAGCGATCGCCTTCTTCGCTCTCGTGACGACAGGCTTTTGTCCGGTAATGGTACCCAGCTCGGTGACTGCGCTCTCAAGCAGCTTTACGTTCTGAATGGCTTCTCCCATTCCGACGTTGAGCACGATGCGCTCCAACTTGGGAACCTGCATCACGTTCTTATACCCGAACTCTTTCATGAGTACCGGGATGACTTTTTCCTGGTACGCATCACGAAGTCGCGGCTTAAAACTAGACTCGTGACTATTATCGTCTAATTGCTTAGGCGCAGCCTCCGCATCCTTTTTTGAGGACTTTCGCTCGGAGGGTTTACCTGCCTTACCTTTTTCAACCTTCGCCATTCCGTACTCCTCAGACTACTCGAAAGTCTCGTTCGATTTCTTACTGAACCGTGCCCGCCGACCATCCTCAAGCCTGCGAATACCCACACGCGTCGGCTTTTGCGTCACGGGACAAACATACATGACATTGGAGATCGCCAGCGGAGCCTCTCGCTCCAGGATTCCACCCTGCTTGACCTTTTGGTTCGGCTTGGTATGGCGCTTGATGATATTCAGTTTTTCCACAATCACCTTGCCGGCCGTCAAGTCCACAGACAAAACTTTTCCGGACTTTCCGCGCTCACGACCCGTGATCACGACAACCATATCGCCTTTTCGAATTCTGCTTTTCCGAAGTGCTTGCACGACAACCCCCACCATGTGTCCCTACAGCACTTCAGGTGCCAGGGAGATGATCTTCATGAATTTCTTCCAACGCAATTCACGTGCGACCGGACCGAAAATACGCGTCCCGATCGGCTCCCCTTCTTTGTTGATCAAAACACAGGCATTGCGATCAAACTTGATATAGGAACCGTCTTCACGTCGAACTTCCTTGGTGGTCCGAACAATCACCGCACGACTGACATCGCCTTTTTTGACGCTGGCATGCGGGATAGCTTCTTTCACCGCAACAACCACGATATCTCCCAAGGACGCATACCGACGACGCGTCCCTCCAAAAACATGGAAGCACATCGCCTGCTTCGCACCGGAGTTATCCGCCACATCCATATAGCTATAGTTCTGAATCATGCTAGCGCTCTTTCCTTACCTTGGAGTCACAACCACATCAAACTATTCTGCCCGGCCCTTCTGAATCACCTCGATCACACGCCAATGCTTGTCCTTGCTGATTGGACGGGTCTCAACCATGCGCACACGGTCGCCGATCTTACAGACATTCTGCTCATCGTGCGCTTTGAACTTCGAGATTCTCCGCAGAACCTTGCGATACAGCGGATGCGTCACTGAGCGTTCAACGGAGACCACAACGGTCTTGTTCATCTTGTTGCTCAACACACGGCCAACCCACTCACGCTTCTTGACAGCATCAGACATAATCAGAACCCCTTACCCTTTCGTCTCAGCCTGAGAGACTTCCTGCAAAACGGTCTTTACCCGAGCAATCTCACGCTTGGTCTTCCTGATCTGCATCGGATTCTCCAGCCGTCCGGTGCCCAGCTGAAAGCGCAAGTTGAATAACTCTTGCACCAACTGCTTTTCCTTCTCGACCAACTCCGGGGCCGTCAACTGCCGCAACTCTTTCAAATCCAACGCCATGTGACCTACTCCTCGGACCGCTATGAGACCTGATTAAAATTCACCACGGGCAACGCATTTGGTGGCTACCGGCAACTTGTGCGACGCGAGTCGGAAGGCTTCTTTCGCCACATCCAACGGAACACCATCCATTTCATATAAAATGCGTCCCGGCTTCACAACGGCCACCCAATACTCAGGGTTTCCTTTACCTTTACCCATACGAGTTTCAGCCGGCTTCTTGGTAATCGGCTTGTCCGGGAAAATTCTCGTCCATACCTGCCCACCACGCTTCACAAAACGAGTAATGGCAATACGGGCGGCTTCAATCTGCCGGCTGGTAACCCATCCAGGCTCGAGCGCTTTAAGGCCAAATTCACCGAGCGTAATCTGACCACCGCGATAGGCCTTGCCTCGCATACGGCCCTTTTGCATCTTTCTAAACTTGACTTTCTTTGGCGCTAACACAGTGCGTTCTCCTTACCCGAGCCGCCGTTCGAGGAATGAATCTGACTTGACCGGTTGAGCTGGCAGCAACTCTCCCTTGA
>JABFSU010000105.1 GCA_013140455.1 Nitrospira sp.
GGTTGGGGCAACTCGGACGGAAAGAGGCTCGCGAGAAGATCGAACTGTTATTGAAGGATCCTATCCCGGCGGTGCGAGAATCCGCCGTGTCGAGCCTGGCTGAGCTGGGCACCGTTGAATCTGTGCCGGCCATCAAGCAATTGTTAGGGGATGGGCAGGTGACGGTACGGGCGGCGGCAGTGGCATCCCTGCTTCAACTCGGTCAACCATTTGAGATGGTCGCTGACACGGCTAGAGCCCTTGCGCAGCAAAGCGATACGGCCTCCCGCGCCTCGATTGCGTTTGCGCTCGGGAAGGCGACCAAGTCGAATGCCAAGCCCGCAGTCGTCTTTTTGAGTGGCCTCACGGCCGATTCATTGCCCGGCCCCAAGATTGTTGCCCTTCGGTCCCTGGGCCATATTGGAGATCGTGAGGTGATTCCCCTGATGATGGAGGGGATGCACGATGCCAATGAAGCGGTTCGGGCTACGGCGGCAGGAGGACTTTTGCATCTGCTCCAATCGAAACCATAGTGGGGGCGGATAATCGCCTCTTGTTTCGGATTGACAGGGTACGGTAGACTTTACTATATATACTCGGTCCACGATCAGCCTCGCCAGCGTGATAGCGATCGAGTACACCAGAGAGGAAGTTGTCCCTTCCATTCCTCTCACCAGGCCGGTGGTTTGAGGGAAGGGAACCACGAGTGAGAATTCAGGGTAGTTAGTTCATCACAAGGAGGCAGTCTCATGAAGAAGGGTGCGTTATCAGTTGTGTTTGGTGCGGCCGCGGTGGCGTTGGTGGCAGCCCCGCTCTTGGCCAATGCCGGCGGAACCGTTGCTGGGAAAGTGACCTTTGCCGGGAAGGCTGAGCAGAAGGAATTCTCTTTCGCCAAGTTCCCGAATCCCAAGTTCTGCCCGAAGAACCCGAACAAGAGCTTGATGGATGGCGATAAGCGCTTCCTGAGGACCATCGAAGTGGGCAAGGATGGCGGTCTGAAGGGTGCGGTCGTTGCGGTGGTCGATATCGAAGACAAGGCGTTCATGGATGGGTACGCGGGCACCGAAGTTGTCGCGGCGTTCTGCGAGTTCCTCCCGTTCGCGGGCGTGGTTGTGAATAACAAGAGCTTCAAGGTTGAAAACACCGATGCCGATGCGGATGACCCCAAGTCGACGCTGGGCGTCCTTCACAATCCGCATAGCTTCGTGGTGAAGGGTTCAAGCTCGGCAACCGGTTTCAACATCGGTTTGGCCAAGAAGGGCGATAAGTTGGAGAAGCCGGTCGTGTTCCGTGGCGGCGCGGAAAAGGATGGCTTCTATCGTTTACAGTGCGACCAGCATGAGTTCATGCAGTCGTTCTTCCTTCCGGTGACGAATGCGCACTTCGCCGTTGTGAAGGATGACGGCACGTTCGAGCTCAAGGATGTTCCTGCCGGCAAGCACAAAGTGGTGGCCTGGCACCCGTTTGCCGCCAAGGGTAAGAAGGTGGAGTTCGAGGTGGATGTTCCCGAAGGCGGGAAGGCTGACCTCAAGGCTGAAATCAAGTAAGCCAGTTCTCGCATGTGGCGGGGTGACCCGTCAGCAAAGGGCAGCGGAGCAATCCGCTGCCCTTTGTGTTTCTGCTGAGATTTTCCCCGGCTGCGTCGCCTTGCCTTTCACTTTCTGAACTGGGTAAGATGCCCAATTCCTGAATCAGGATGCGTCAAGGGGATTGGTGTGTCACGAGAACTCTCGCTCGCCGAAATCTTTCAACTCGGATACTACTGGGAGACGAAAATCCTCCTTACCGGCGTGCGTCTGGACCTCTTTTCCGCTCTCGACGGGAAAGGGAAAACGGCTCAGGAGGTCGCCGGTCGTTTAAGCGCCCATGAGCCGACTCTGACGCTCCTCTTAAACGCGTTGGTCGCGATGCGGTTGCTGAATAAAGAGGGCGAGGCCTATGGCAATTCAGCGGCGGCGGCTACTCATCTCGTCAAGCATTCCCCTCAATATATTGGGCACTTGCTCCTGCTGCACGATGCAGAATGGGAGAATTGGGGAAAGTTAGAGCAGACCATTCGAACAGGGCAGCGGGCTGTCGATCGGCATGTCTTTGAAACGGATCCCGAGCTGGGTACCAATGTGCTCGCCGTACTTCACCGGATCGGGCAGCAAAGCGGGCCTGATTTTGCCAAGCGGCTGAGCCTGGCCGGACCGGTGCGTATGCTGGATCTGGGCGGCGGCGCCGGAACGAATGCGATCGCCTTTTGTCAGGTTTATCCCGAACTCACGGCCACGGTCTTCGATCTCCCTGCGACATTGCGTTTAACGGAAAAGACGGTCAAGGAAGCCGGTCTCGACTCGCGGATTGCGCTGCTTCAGGGGAACTTCAATACGGATAGTCTCGGCGGCCCCTATAATGTCGTGCTGATGTCCGACATTCTGCACTATCAGACCTACGAGACGAATGCGGCCTTGGTCAAGAAAGTCTTGGCACATCTGGCGCCGGGAGGACGGTTGATCATTAAAGATCGGTTTCTGGACGAGGCGGGGACCGGCCCTGCCTGGACGACGGCCTTTGCGGTTCATATCCTGGTCAATACGCAGCAGGGCGGCTGCTACAAGACCAGTGACGCGATTCAATGGATGACTGCAGCGGGGTTTGCCTCGGCTACGGAGCTGGAGAAAACCGCCGTGGTACAGGGCCTGAAAGGTACAAGGTAAGCGTGTGATGGACTGGCTCAAAGATCCTGGATTTCTTGGCACCCATGCCACCATTGGCGCGGACCTGAGCCAGTTCATGGCGACGCTCTTTACCGGTCTATTTATCCTGGGATGGATTCAGGCGAAAAAACGCCAGGCCGACGCCCATCATTGGTTGATGCTGGGCGGGATGATCTCGATGCTCAGCTTTTTCATTGCCTACTACCTGTTTCGGCAGCTCGGGGTTCTAGCGGTCGAGGGCAAGGAAGGCTTTGGAGGCTCGCAGGCGCTGTACGATTATGTCTTTATCCCGGTCCTGACGTTCCACATTATTCTCGTCATCATCGGATTGGTCATGGCGGTCTATATGATCGTCCTGGGGTTTCGCTCGCAGCAAGTGGTCGACGGAGTGCGGTCGTTGCGCGAGTCGATACTGTTGACGACGTGGAAGAAGGTCGGACTGATCTTCGGTGGAGTCACGGTGGTGGTACTGGGGCTGTTTTTCTCCCGCGTGGCGACGGCTGGTTTCTCTATGCGGAAGCTGGAGGTGTATCTCGGGCTCTTGTTGCTGGTCGGGATCGTGCTTGCGGTGGAGATCACGATTCAACGCATTTGGCCGGACGGCGGACGTCGGCATCGCGCGCTGGGCCGATTCACGATGGTCATCTACTGCATCCTGTTTGCCACCGGCACCTTTACGTACACGATGCTCTACATTCTGTATCCCGGCAAAATTGGATAGCCCTATGTTGACCTGTGGTTGCGGGCGCTGGATGCATACCGAGGGCATTGAAGAGCGAGCTTATCAAGATGGGGCGCTCCAGTGGTTTATCAGATCGGAATGTCGCGGCTGTGGGCTCAAAGTCGGTGTGGATGTTCCAGCCGGACAGATGAACGGATTGGTCGACCGTCTGACGTGGACGGACGATGCGCTGCATCGGCTGGATCGCATGCCGCCATATTTGGCGCCGCTGTTTCGGGACGAGGTTGAGCAGGATCTGCGGATTCGCGGCGAACGGGTCGTGACGTACGATGTGCTGCTTCGTCCGCGTACCGGTGAACGGATTGAATGGGATGCCGAGGCGGAGCGGCGTCTGGATAGAGTGCCGGCTCCGGTCCGCGCAATGGCCAAGGTCGAGCTGGAGCGAACGGCCGCCGACCGCGGGCAGACGCGAATTACAGTGGCCTTGATGGAAGAGCTGAAGGCCAAGTACTTTGGGATAGCGGCTCAGAAATCGTGAACGGTCAATTGAAACGACGCGCTATTTCACGTTTCACGTTGTAAGGCTGACGAGACCAGTATGTTGCATCGAATGGCATTGCGGGTGCTTCCGAGTCTGAGCCTGGCGGTGACGGAAGATGCCGTACGCAAGCAGAAGCGTCTCGTCATGTTTGTGCCGGGCTTGGTCGCATTCGGGGCCTATCGCCTCGCGAAGCATGTGGTGCCGTTGACGGAGCCGCTGGTTTTGCTGGCGGTGAGCAGTTTGGTGGCGATGGTCACCGCACTCTTGGCCTATCGGGTCGGGCGATCTGCTTCGTGGACGGTGATCGCACGAGAAGATGGGGTTCGACTCCTGGCGTGGCTGGCCGGATGGATCGGCGCTGTCTATGGGATCCAGCTCTCGCTGCTGGTGCTCGCACTGTTGTGGGTAGTGGGGTACAGCTATTTGCAGCATCCGGATGGCCCGGCCATGATGGCGATCATTATCTCCTGTACGTCGGTGGCCCGCGATGCGTTTGAAATCGGCCATGTGCGAAAGCTCGCGGTCCAGGGACGCCCGTTTCTCACCTTCCCGGATGGAGCCGCGTTTCGGACCTTAGTGCAGAGTCGGCTCTCTCAGGTGGGGCCGTGGGGACTCGTAGGTCTTGGCGTCGGCGGGGTGATGGGACTGTCCGGACATGTGATCGCCGATGGGCAGATGGCTGCGCTGGCTCAATTACTGGGTATCACAATTCTTGGCGGTAGCCTCACGCTCTGTGCCTATTTCGGCGGCTTGCGCCCTTCCGCCTCGTGGATGGAGATGCTCAAACGGACGGCTCCGACCGAGTTACTGAAATATTGGTGGTGGCCCGGGATGGCCTTTGTCTCCACTTACTATTTAGTCGTCATGGGGCTGGTGCTGTTTGTCGGCAGGCAGCCGGGAATGGCGACGGGGCAGGCCGTTGTGGGGGGCGCGCTGGTCACGGCGATCATGACGCTGTACGGATATTACCTGGGCCATCGCCGGCAAATTGAAGATGAGCAGGCGCCGCAGTTGTCGAGCGGAATGCTGCGTTGTCCCTTCGTAATGGGGATTCTTGGCAAGTCGGCACATGCGTCCGGCGGCATGAGCGGACTGGCCGGCGACATGGCCTTAAGCAAGACGGGATCAAAGGGGTAGCGTATGCGTCGTCGCAGCTGGATGACCGGTTCCATGATCGCAGTGGTGGTGTGCGTCACGATCCTGGCCGCTCTGTTGCCCGTGATCGGGAATGGACCGAGTCTGTCGTTTGCCGAAGGCACGACGGATTTGTATTTTGGCACAGAGGGCACGCCGCAGGGCCCCGCAGCTCCGGGACCTCATGAGACCGTCTATTCACGGATCGGTTCCTTCGATAGCCGGCTCCTGGTTTGGTTCGTGACCCAGCAGCATACCTACTTCGGGGGATTCGTCCTTGCGCTGCCGCTGTTTTGTGCCTTGCTGGAGTTTGCCGGATTGATCACGAAGAAGCCGGCGTTGTCGCTTCGCTATGACGGCTTGGCCAGAGACCTGGCGAAGGTTGCCTTGCTGGCCCTCTCGGTGACCGCGGTGGTTGGGAGCCTCATGCTGTCCATGTTCATCTACTTCTATCCGTCGTTCATGAAGTATATGGGCGGGACGTTCAAGTCGTTCATGCCGGCCTACGCCATCGTGTTTGTCGGAGAGGCGCTGCTGCTGATCGTCTATTACTACAGCTGGAATCGGATGGCAGAACGCGGGTTGAAGTGGATCCACGCCGCGATCGGTATCTTGACGAATATTTTCGGGACGTCATTGCTGTTGCTGGCAAACGCCTGGTCGGCGTTTATGATGGCGCCGGCCGGTGTCGATGCACAGGGCCGGTTTCTAGGGAACGTCTGGCACTTGCTCCATTCCGCTCTCTGGAATCCCCTGAACGTCCATCGATTTCTCGCAGACATTATGTCAGGCGGTGCGGTGGTATTGGCCTATGCCTGCTACCGGTTTTTCACCAGCAAGACCAGCGAAGAGCGGGCCTATTACGATTGGGTGGGTTATATCTTCTTGTTTGTCACGGTCTGCGCGTTGCTGCCGATGCCGATTGCAGGGTATTGGCTGATGCGATCGGTGTATGCCTTCAGTCAGAGCATGGGCGTGACCATGATGGGCGGGTTGTTGACGTGGCTCTTTGTGGTACAGGCGCTCTT
Source organism: Nitrospira sp. (assembly GCA_013140455.1). Lineage (GTDB taxonomy): Bacteria > Nitrospirota > Nitrospiria > Nitrospirales > Nitrospiraceae > Nitrospira_D. The sequence goes on from JABFSU010000105.1 coordinate 6,067, forward strand.
GATCGGGGCCCTTCTCTTGGGGATCAATTACTATATCTGGCAGAGTATGGCGCGAATTAAGGGCGGGGAGCGGTACCAGCCCTACTATCAGTTCCTGCTCGGTGTGCTGACGCTGGCACTGTTCATCTGGTTGACGCCGCATACGGTCCTGATGTCAGGGGCTGAAGTGAAGGCGATGGGTGGGGCGCAGCATCCGGTGGTCGGGAACTACGGGGTGATGTCGGCGAAAAACGGCGCGGTGAATGTGATGATTCTCATCACGGCGCTCAGCTTTCTCTACTATCGGCGGGCCAATCGAACGATGACGGTGTCCTGGGTGAAGACGGGGAATCTTCTGATCGGGACCTTGTACACGATGGGTCTCGTGAATGTGATCTGGCTGTCGATCTACGGCTTCTATTTGCCCGCGAAGATTCGTGTCGGTCTGTCTTCGCCACAAGCCTTTACTACACTGACGGTGATCCTGGCGGGTGTCGTGATCAATCGTCTGATGCTGCGGGGCTCGGTTGTGCACGGTCCTGTGCAATGGGGAAAGATTTCGGTGCGTGGCATGGTGGGGCTCTTCGGCCTGGCGGCGGCGTTCACCTGGGTGATGGGGTTGATGGGCTACATTCGATCCTCCGGGCGTTTGTCCTGGCATGTCAGTGAGCTGATGGCCGATGTGTCCCCCTGGGCCTTTACACCGGATCTGGAGTTTGCCGCGAAGATGGTCACGTTGAACATGATTGTCTTTTGGGGAGCGGTGTTCGCGCTCTTTTGGATGTGTCAGCGCGGACAGCAGCCGGTGATGGGAGAAGAGTTTTTTGAGGAGCAGGCGCCGGCGTTGGCTCCCTCCTCTTCGCAAGAAGCCTCATCGTAACGAAAGGGTCGAAACGTCTATGAACGGTCGGATGGTGTGGAGTGCAGTGACTCTGGCGAGTATAGCGCTGTGTGTTGGACCCGTCATTACTGGGTCCGCTTATGCGGACAGCCAAGTGTTGGTGCTGGAGGATTTCCAAGGAAAAGAAGCCGATGGTTTTCCCTCGTCCTGGGATCACGAGAATCAGCGCAGCCATTCCAAGGGGCGTGACGCTTACAAAGTGCAGACGGAAAACGGCGTGAATTTTTTGTCGGCCAAAGATGCCGGGCAACGGATCAAGAAAAAGAAGATCGACTGGGACCCGAAGGCCTATCCCGTGCTCACCTGGCGCTGGCGTTTGATCAAGGCTCCGGCAGGGACGGATCAAATCGCGGCGATCTATGCCTCACTCGATACCGATCTGATGTTTATCCCGGTGTTCACCAAGTATGTCTGGAGCGGGACCAAGCCGGAAGGGACGCTGACGGAAGGCGGCATGTTCAGCGGGTCTGAGATCGTCATGCAAAGCGGGACTAAAGACGTCGGCCAGTGGTTTGAAGAGCGTGTGAATGTCTATGAGGACTTCAAGCGCATTCATCAACATGAGCCGGCGCCCAAGGCCTGGGGCATTTCGATCATTGCCGCGCCCGGGGTTGAGATTGATTTCGGCTCGCTGGTGGCCAGCCCGGCAAAGTAACGGAGAGGTTTACAGTTGTCATGACTGAGGCTGGAGATCAGGGTCTTCCCACTAGAAAGCTTGTGGACATCGTGTTCGGTGTCGTGGTGATGGGGACCGTGGGCACGCTGATCGGCCTCATCATGGGCAGTGAGTTCATGCCGCTGGCGACAGGTATCGGGCTGGTGATGGGCGGCGTCGTGGGCTTTCTTGGCGGACGCCGGTTTTTGATCAGCATCTTAGTGGGAACGGTCTTGGGTGGTGCGTTGGCCTGGTTGTTGGCCGGGCCGGATCGGATCTCGTATGGAGCCGGTGCCGGGGCAGCCATGGGGGGATTTCTCGGAGTCCAGGTTTCGATGCTGTTGGATATGCGCGCGGCCCGCAAGGCCGAAGCGGCGGGTGCATCCGTCGAAGAGGTGGCTCAGGATGCTCGTCGATAGGGGTCATGTCGGATTTTTTCGGGTGCGTGGAGACGTATGGAAAACAGGGGTGTGCTGATCGGGTCAATCGTCTTTGTCTTCGGGTCGTTCATTCTCCTGATCGCAGGGCTGGTCTATGAGTCGTATAAAGCCAAGCAGATGCGGGAATTGGCCATGAGCATACAGACGGAATCCCGTCCGGTTGCGGAGAAGACGGTCGCGCAGGATTTCTCGATGTATAAGACGAGGATCGGCGATGAAGGGCGCGAGATGGTGCAGGTGCCGGCAGGGCCGTTTACGATGGGGAGTAACGATGGGGATCCGGATGAGGCTCCTGAACGACAGGTGTTCTTGAAAGGGTTCTTTATCGATCGAAACGAAGTGACGCAGGATGAGTATCTGCGTTTTGCCAAAATGACCAAACGCGCGTTCCCGAGGATCGAGGTCTTCGAGGATGACCAGTCGAAAGTCTTGAAGCCTGAATTGGCGGCGATGAGCGTCTCCTGGGACGATGCGGTCGCCTATTGCAAGTGGGCCGGTAAGCGATTGCCGACAGAAGCTGAATGGGAAAAAGCTGGACGTGGGGAGGGGAAGCGGAAGTACCCTTGGGGTGACAAATTCATAAATAGCATGGCCAATGTGGATGGGCCGGAGGATGGATACAAATATCTTGCGCCTCCCGGCTCATTTGAGGCCGGCCGCAGTCCCTACGGATTGCACGATATGACGGGAAATGTTGCCGAATGGGTTGCGGATACGTACGACGAGAATTACTACAAAAAAGGTGGCTATCGTGACCCGAAAGGGCCGGATGAAGGTGATCTGAAAGTGGTGCGTGGTGGTTCCTGGAGAGAAACAGAGCAAAACGCCAGGCTCTCCAAGCGATTCGCCGCTAAGCATTGGCGGAATGACATCACGATCGGAATCCGTTGCGCCGGTGATTTGGAGCCGAGCGGCGACGCGGCCGGTCAGTAGCGGTCATGCTGGAAACCAGATTCAAGGTTGTGTTCCTTATCGTGGTCCTGTTGTTCGCGGCCATGCCGATTATTGCCATCCTTCGTGGGACGACTACGACTCCCTTTGAAGAGAGTGGGCCCGGTTCCCAGGTCTCGGCGCAGTCTGGCGACGTGCCTGCTGCAACTGAGGCACCGATAGATGAAGAGATGGTCTTGATTCCTGCCGGGGCCTTTCTGCGTGGGACGGATGTGGGCGGGCTTGACGAAGGGCCGCCCAGGGGGATCTTCCTTGATGCATTTCAAATCGACCGCTATGAAGTGACCAATTCGCAGTATGGGCAGTTTGCTGCGGCCACCGGTCACCGGAAGGCCGGGCCTCCGTCACGTTACGCCAAGAATGTTTCCAAAATGCGCGGCCCGAATCAGCCTGCTATCTATGTGTCATGGGACGATGCCGTGGCCTACTGTCAGTGGAAGGGGAGGCGGCTTCCCACGGAGGCAGAATGGGAAAAGGCTATGCGCGGTGCCGATGGCCGACTGTGGCCTTGGGGAAACACGGAACAGCCTGATGGGGCCAACTGGGCGCGAGTCAACGACGGATTCGAGGCGAGTGCCCCCGCGGGATCATTCAAGGCAGACATGAGTCCCTACGGTGTCATGGATGGGGCCGGAAATGTCATGGAATGGGTCCAGGACTGGTATGCAGAGGGGTATTACAAGGAATCACCAGATCGAAATCCGCCAAGCCCCGAGTATGGCGTCTATCGAACGATGCGCGGGGGTGCCTATACGACGACTGGGGGCGATCTTCGCCTCACCAGTCGAAGCAAAATGGTCCCGGATTTTCGTGATGAAACGATCGGATTTCGGTGCGCGATGTCAGTGGAAAATGGTGGGGACGAGACGGCGAATCACAGCGAGAAATCTATAGAAAATCAAAGTAGTAGAGAATCAGAAACACGGCCAAAATGATATTGACAACCATACCGGCCAAAACTATAATGTCGAAAATTTTTGAGTTTTTTGT
>JABFSU010000014.1 GCA_013140455.1 Nitrospira sp.
GTGATGACCTGCTGGCGGGGGCGAGTTCCGGCTCCAGCTTTTCCTCCTCCGGTGGCGGTCAACGAACGGTGACGCATGTAAACCAGTCGGTAGGGATGGGTTCGAAATAGAGGTGACTACTGGACAGTTTCGAGTTCATGGTTTGGTTGGACTGTGAGGTCGAGGCCTGGCCCGACCCAGGGCTCAAGGTGAGCCCCTCGATAGCCATAGCCCCTTTGCACAGGGTCAGTTGCCAAGAGTAATGGCGTATCGAGATCCAGAATGTCAAAGCCCTTCATCCCCAGGACGAGGCTGAAAGAGCAGCCCATCGCGATGCGGGTTTCAACCATGCCGCCCACCATCAGTTTCAATCCGGCGGCGAGCGTCGCTTCTGCGATGGCGACGGCTTCGACCACGCCCGTTTTCATGATTTTGATATTGATGTAGTCTGCCGCATCCTGCGCGATCACGTCGCGGGCGTCCGCCAGGGATCGGACCGATTCGTCTGCTGCCACCGGAATGCCTGTGTCCCGCCGAATTGCCGTCATACTGTCGAGATCGTCCCGCACGACCGGCTGTTCGAGAAGGACCATCGCTCCACCGAATCGTCGGACCCCTCTGGCAAATGCCAGGCATTCCTCACGAGAGAACCCCTGATTCCCATCACCGATAAAAGAAATGCCAGGCAGCGAGTGATGCACGGCTTCCAGTCGACGGATATCCTGATCCACATCTTTGCCCACTTTCATTTTGAAGAGGCGAAAGCCTTGTGCATACCAGCTGCGGGCTAAGGACACAGATTTTTCAAGGGTGGCGATGGGAATGGTGATGTCGGTCTCTCGCGGGCGGACGTCTTGCCCGCCCCAGAGCTGCCACATGGGAACCTGTGTCGATCGACAGTACGCATCGATCATAGCCGTCTCAAGGCCACACCGGGCGGCAGGATAAGCTGGAGCGGCCTGTGTCATGTCGGCGGCGCGCAGGGCATAGTGCCCAGCCGAGGCTCCGATCAACGTCGTGGCGAGTTGGCGGAGGGTTGCCAGACAGGCATCGCGAGTCTCTCCACCGACCTCCGGGAAGGGGGCGGATTCTCCATAGCCTTGGGTGCCGTCGTGCAGGGTGAGACGGACGAAGATGTTTTCCGCAACGACACGGGCACCGGTTGCGACGACGAATGGGTCGGTGATCGGGATATCGACGGGCCAGAACTCGATCTTGACGATCTGATCGCGGGGAATCTTCGCCACGTGTGGCGTTCTCATTGTCACCGTCATGGGACAGGATAGTACCGAGAGGGAGATCCTGCTGTCATCAGGAAATACGCGGTATGCGGGGCACGAGGACCCCTTGTCTGGTCTGGCCCTTGACAGGGTAGTGGCCAGTGGTCGACAACCCTGAAGGGGGTTAGAGAGAGAGGGTGGGTCTAATCGGCATGCTGCGCTATCGTTATCAACGTATTGTGTTATTGGCCCTTACTGGCCTCATGAGCGTCTATCTCCTGATTCCATTAATGGTCTCTTACGGAGTGACGCAGTGGCTGAGTCACCAGGGGTATCGGAATGTCATCGTGCAGTTGGGATATCCCGGATGGCAGGAACTCTCGATTCCTGTCGTCTCGTTTCAGCTGGATCTTGGCGATGAAGTATTGATGGTGTCCGTGACCAACGTTCAGGTGGAGTACCGACTTCCCGATCTCCTGCACGGCCGAGTCTCGCGGGTGGTGCTGCCGTACCTGGCTATTCAGATGCTCAACAACCAGGACCGGTCTTCCGCTGGCGTGCGAGCCGACGTGAATGTGTCGGACGAAGGGAGCGGATCCCCTTGGAATGTGCTCACGGCCGGTGATTTGCTGCGACGGATCCCGGTGTTGCCCTTCGAGGAGGTGCAACTGAACCAGGTGACGGTATTTCGTGAGCAGGCGACCGGTCCGCTTCGCAGAGTGGCGATTCAGGGTGTGGTCGAACAGCGGGATGGTGAACTCGGGGGCCGCTTGTCGTTTCAGGGGCGTGAGACGGCGTCGTATACCCTTTCTCTGACCGGTCATTCCGCGACGACTTGGGCGGCGACGTTGGTGTCGCAACGGCCGCAGGCCGCTCCGATTCTCACCTGGCAGTCGACGGCGCAGGCGCGCGACGGGCAGGTGCAGGTTGAGGGGAAATTAGAGATCAATGTTCGGGAGCTCGCTCCGTTCATTGCCTTAGCGGTTCCGATCGGACCGGAGTTGAGTAAAGTGTCGGGGCATGTGGCTGTCGCATGGACAGGAATGGCTCCATCTAGCGCGGCCTTGAGTGCGCTTCGCGAAAGCCCGGAGTCACTATTCCAAGGATCGTTTCAGGCCACTGTGACATTGCCGGCGTTGAAAGGCGTCGCCAAGCAGATTGCCCTGTCTTCGTCCGGGAATTTCTCCGGATCCCCGGCGCGGCTGGGATGGACGATTGATCCCGGCGTGTTGGGAACGGCGACGGTGAATATGCAACCTCGCTTTGTGCCGGATGTGGTCAAGTCGTTGTTGCCGAGCGGCGATCAGCCGATTCGTGTCGAACAGCGCCAGCCGCTTCAGGGGACACTCTATTGGTCAGAATCGCCGATTCGCCTGACGGTGGATGGTCCGGTCCATGTGGGTTATGGGGCGACGACGGGACCGCTGGTGGTCGAAGTGGATGCCGTTCACGCAGATCTGGTCGGTCAAGACCTCGTGTCGGGCGAGGGGGAGTTCCATCTGCGAGGGCTGGTGCCGCCCAGTTTGACCGCGGGGGTCTCTGTGCGAGAAGTTCGGGGCGATCTTTGGGGACGCGTGGTGCTCAAGCAACGCAACATTACTGGCATTTTGCATGTGCCATCTATGATGACCGTGAAGCAGTTTCAACAGGGACGTGTGGCGATGTCGTCGGCGACCATTGATGTGGCTGCGCCGATTCCGGTCCGTTGTGCGCTGGAATCCGGCCAATGCACGGCCGGTCCGGGAACGCTCCGGATCGGCGCGCAAGGGATTCGTTCGGCCGGATACGACGTAACGCTGGCAGAGGGCACCGTGACGCTCCAGAGTGCCGAATTCGTAGGGAGCTCCTGGACAGCTCAAGGTGGTATCGATCTCGCCGGAGTGCGAGTCGAGCCGTTACCAGTGACGCTTCCGCCGTCTACGTGGCAGGTAAAGTTTGCCGCGAACCAGGTCGGGTTCAAGGCCGATGTGCGGGGAGATCTACCCGAGCGAGAGGGCCTCGTCACAGGGAAGATTGCGCAATCGTTTGGAGGGGGGGATGGATCGGTACGACTGGTGCTTGGGCCACTCCAGTTCGATGCAGAGGCGAATAGTTTGCAGAAGTGGTTGCCCGGTCTGCCCGCTTCGTTCGATCTCACGGCCGGTCGGATAACGGCCAGCACGGACGTTGCGTGGGCACCCAGTCGATCGAAGGACTCGACATCGGTTGTGCTCCAGCCTGGCAAGATCACAATCCAGGCGGATCAGCTGTCTGCAGTTGTTCAGGGGATGGCGATCCAGGGGATCAACACGACCTTGGATTTTGATCTCCATGGGTTTGAACAGGTGCGATCGAGTCAGCCGGCGGTGGTGAATGTGGCGGCCATTCAGACGGGGGTGGGGCTGACCAATGTGTCCGTGACGGCCGACCTGCAGTGGTTGTTGTCAGACCTCTGGCCGGTGCTCGATCTCAAGGATTTTCAGGGTAGTCTCTTCGGAGGATTTGTCACGAGTCCCGGTCTTCATCTTGACCCGGCTAAACCGCCCCACCGACTCGTGTTGTCGTTGCGGCGATTGGATCTGGCGAAGCTCTTGAGTCTTGAACAGCAAAAGGGGTTGCAAGGGACAGGTCTGTTGAACGGGACAATCCCTCTCACGGTGACGGCGAAAGGGGTGAGTGTCAAGGATGGGGCGGTGGAAGCCGAAGCGCCAGGCGGGATGATTCGCTACCACCCCTCACCGGAGTCCGCGGCCCTCCTAACCGACGCCGATTCGAGTGTGAAGCTGGTGGCACAGGTGCTCAGCAATTTTCAGTACACGGTCCTGAGGGTCGGGGTGCAGTACGCTGAAGACGGAGTATTGCAGTTGGCCGCGCAATTGGAAGGGAGAAATCCGGACATGAAGAAGAGTCCGCCCATCCATTTCAATGTGAACGTCCAGGAAAATGTTCCGGCGCTCTTGCAAAGTCTTCGCCTGGTACAGGATATTGAAGAATCGCTTCAAAGCAAGGTGCAACGACGATGACGGGGCAGGGGGATATCATGAGACGATGCGGAGCAGGGCTGGCGGTGGGGCTGTGGCTTGTGTGGGGGGTAACCGGTTGTACACCCCGTGTGGAAGTGGCCGCCTCGGATAAGCCGATTACCATCAATCTGAATGTGAAGATCGATCATGAGATCCGCGTAAAAGTCGACAAGGATCTCGATCAGGTCCTGTCTAATAACAGCGGACTGTTTTAACGAACGGCAAAGGAGATGAGGATGGCACGCATATGCATGACGGTTGGTGCGGTTCTCGTGGCTCTCTGTCTGGGGTCTGAGTTTTCTGCCTGGGCGTTGTCGCTGGATGAGGCGAAAGCTAAGGGGCAGGTAGGAGAAAAGGCCAGCGGCTATCTTGGTGCGGTGGCGGGAGGGAACGCCGATGTGCAGGCGTTGGTCAGCGACATCAATCAGAAGCGGAGGCAGGCGTACGAGGAGATTGCCAAACGCAACGGTACCAGTCTGAACTCCGTCGAGACCCTGGCCGGAGAGAAGGCCATTCAGAATACGAAGCCTGGGAATATGGTCGAGGGGCCCGGAGGCTGGGTGAAAAAATAATCAATTTATCCGTAGCGATCGTTCTTCCACGGGAGTGCGGTATTGGAGTAGCCCCGCACTTCCCAGAATCCCTTTTCATCCTTATCTGAAAACGTGATCTCCTTGATCCACTTTGCGCCTTTCCAGGCATAGCGCTTCGGGACAATGACACGGACCGGGCCGCCGTGTTCCTTGGTAAGCGGCTTCTCGTTCCATTTATACGTCAGCAGCACATCGGCATCGTCGCAGACTTCGATGGGTAAGTTCGTCGTGTAGTCATCGTACGATTTGAAGAGGACGAACTTTGCAAGAGAGAGCGGTTTCACGGTGGACATGATCTGTCTGAAGCTCACCCCTTCCCAGTCGTTGTCGTAGCGGCTCCAGGAGGTGACGCAGTGAAAATCCGAGCGGTCTTGGATGTGGGGCTGTTGGAGAAACTGTTCCCAGGTCCAGGTTACAGGCGTGGTGACGAAGCCCCCGATGGTCAGGGTCCAGTCTGAGAGCGGAATCTCTGGTTTAAATCCCAGGTCCAGCACGGGAAAGGTTTCGACGAGATGTTGTCCCGGCGGAAGCCGGTCGTCGCCTTCATAGAAGACTTCGCGTTCTTCGCCTCCTCGCCGGGCTTTTGCCCACTGCTCTTTGGATTGTGTTAACCGGGAGTCATCGTCCATATTCTGGCCTCCAGTCGAAGGGTACGGGAATCAGGTCTCCTTTGACAAGTCTCCACGGTTGATCCGCTTCGTTCGACCATCTCGCAGACGTTGAATTTCCTTCTCGAATCAAAGGCCTGGAGGCACAATAGGGCCTGCTACACTGAGAGACCCTATGAGATCATGTCCTATGCTCGGAATTCTTGTGAAACGATATCGTCCGGCTGCTGGCCAGGCTCTGCTTGTGGCAGCCCTGGTAATGACCTGGGGAGGGGAAGGGAGTGTTGCCTGGGCTGAGCGTAAGGCCTTAGTGGGACAGGGGGGAATCGCCAGCAATCGCTTGGCTGGCGGCCAGCAGCCGTCGCGCCCGTCTGCTCCGGTGCAAAAGGATGTGGGGATTTCCCAAAAACAGCGAGTCGGGAAGGGGCCCTCCCTGGAAAAGGGCAAGGGGCTGACGAAGGAACCGCCCGCCCGCCGCGCGCATCGCCGTGCACGAGCAGTCAAACCACTCAGGCCTCAGGCCACGCTGACTCCAAAGCCTGATGTGTCCTACCATGGCATGCTTCAGCAGCCGCAGCGGTATACACCGCATTATGAGCAGGGCAAGGGAAGAGTTCCAAACCCGAATGCCGGCGCGCTGCTTCATGAGCATTTTCAAGAACTCGACAAGAATCGAGACGGCTCGATCGATCCGTTTGAGCGGGCCTTGGGGCGGCTCGATCTTGATCGCGATCTCGCTGATCACCAGTGGCGGTAAATCGGTCAATCTGCAGATGCTTCAGAAATATCTTCCGGCCACCGATAGAGGCACTAGGTATGCGTGGTAGGCATGACCGGGAGGGATGGATGCGGATCGGACTTTGTGTGGCGGTACTCATTAGTTTGGGGTGTGCCGGAACTTCTCCCACATCGACTAACAACCTGACGGAGATCTCTCGCCAGGATCCGTGCCCCTCTCGCCTGCAACAGCCTGAGCGTGACGATATCCCCGGGCGCTCCTGCCGCGTTCATCATGTCTGGTGGAATGACGTCGGTGACGCACTCAGTGGCGTTGCCACGGCGGTTCGACTCCCACGCCCATAGAGGCACCTCCAGATTTGTCAGGTCGGCTTAGGCCCCTTCTCATAAGCCTGCTCCTCTGACTTTGGTCAGTTGTCCTCATTCTGCTTCAGCCATCCACATCCAGACACCAAGCCGGTCCGTACCTCTTCATAGCGATGGAGTGCGGTTCGGTCTGCGTCCCTCTTGTAAGAAACCGGCGGCGGCGCCGACTATGCCGGCAGGTTGCTCCATTGACAGACCTGAAAGGAGTTCCCCATGATGTCGAATGAAGCCGCTATGACCAGCCAACCGCCGACGACCAGCCCATCCCAGCAATCGAACGGAAGCAAGTTCGCCATGATGGCAGGCATCGTCGTGGCCATCGGACTATTTTTTTATTTCGATCTGGGCAGGGTTCTGTCTCTCGACGCATTGAAAAATAATCGTGATCACCTGCTGGCCTTTACAGAGGCCAACTATGCCGCAGCCGTCGGTCTCTTTATCCTTGCCTACATCGTAGTGACAGGCTTGTCTCTGCCGGGGGCGGTTATTCTCACGCTGGCTGGCGGGTTTCTGTTCGGCAGTGTGCTGGGTACCATTTTCGTTAATCTGGGAGCGACAACCGGAGCGACGCTCGCATTTCTCGCCGCACGCTATCTCTTCCGCGATTGGGTGGAACAGAAGTTCGGAAAGTGGTTGGGGCCAGTTCAGCAAGGATTTTCCGAGAATGCCTTCAACTACCTGATGATGTTGAGGCTGATTCCTCTGTTTCCGTTCTTTGTGATCAACCTCGTCTCCGGTCTGACGCGCATGAATGTCGGGACGTATGTCGCGGCGACGGCGCTGGGTATCATTCCCGGCTCATTCGTCTATGCCTATGCCGGTCGGCAGTTGGGGACGATCAATTCCCTCAAAGAAATCGCCTCGCCGAATGTGATTGGGGCCTTTGTATTGTTGGGACTGCTGGCCCTCATCCCGACGGTCTATAAGAAATTGAGAGGAGCGCGGTGATGAGTCCGCATGATGAGAGCGTGATGCTGCCGGACGATGAGCATAATCAGCGGCTTGTCGCCAATGTGCATCCTTCCGATTGGGTCAATCCGGAGCCATCCGGTCGCTATAACATTGTGGTTATCGGAGCCGGGACAGCCGGTCTGATCACGGCTGTCATCGCCGCGAGCTTGGGCGCGAAGGTTGCGCTGATCGAAAAGCACCTGATGGGCGGAGATTGTCTGAACGTGGGCTGTGTACCGTCAAAGGGAGTGATTCGCGCCGCGCGGGCCTGGGCTGATCTCAGGAAAGCCGAGGAATTCGGTATTCATATTCCACCCGGTGTGAAGTACGACTTCGGGGTTGCCATGGCCCGGATGCGCAAACTGCGGGCCCGTATCAGCCACAACGACTCGGCGCAGCGCTATAGCAAGTTGGGAGTCGATATCTACATCGGCAGCGGACGGTTTGCCGGCCGTGATGCGATTCAGGTCGAAGGGCCGGCAGGCAATCGCACGTTGTCGTTTGTGAAGGCGGCGATTTGTACGGGTGCGCGCGCCTCCGCGCCACAGATTCCCGGGTTGCAAGAGGCGGGCTATCTCACCAACGAAACGGTGTTCTCGCTTACAGAGTTGCCACCACGTCTCGCGGTGATCGGTGCTGGGCCGATCGGCTGCGAGTTGGCACAATCGTTTGCCCGGTTTGGCAGCCAGGTGTATTTGATCGAGGCGCAGCACGGCATTATGCCGAATGAGGATCGGGATGCGGCGCAGATCGTGGAACAGCAGATGGTGAAGGATGGAGTGCAACTCCTCTGTTGCGGCAAAGATCTGAAGATCAGCAAGGCAGACGGCGGGAAACGACTCACGGTCGATTCCCATGGCCAACAGTACGACGTGGTGGTAGATGAAATCCTGGTGGGCATCGGTCGCACTCCGAATGTGGAGGGGCTGGGGCTGGAAGCGATCGGAGTCGAGTTCGACAAGAACGGTGTGAAGGTGAATGGCCAGCTGCAGACCAGCAATCCACGCATCTTCGCGGCGGGTGATGTCTGCTCCCGCTACAAGTTTACGCATGCCGCCGATGCGATGGCGCAGATCGTGATCCAAAATGCCCTGTTTCCCCATCCGTTCGGGTTAGGCTATGCCAGCGTGGAGTCGTTGATCATGCCCTGGTGCACCTTCACGGAGCCTGAAGTGGCGCATGTCGGGATGTACGAGAAAGACGCGAAGGAGAAAGGGCTCGAGGTCGAAACCTATACGTTCAAGCTGGAGGAAGTCGATCGTGCCATCCTTGACGGTGAAGAGGAAGGGTTTGCGCGGGTCCATATTCAAAAGGGTTCGGACAAAATCCTGGGAGCGACGATTGTGGCCGCGCATGCCGGTGACATGATCGGCGAATTTTCCGTGCTGATGAAAGCGGGACTTGGAGCGAAGACGATTGCCGGAACTATTCATCCCTATCCCACGCAGGCGGAGGTCAATAAGAAGGTGGTGAATCTCTGGCGCAAGGCGCACTTCACGCAGGCGACCAGGAATCGGCTCGTAAAACTGTTTGCCTGGATGAGACGGTAGGGGAGGACGCTGCATGACGGCCTTGCAGAGGATGATCGCCTTCACGGTCCTGATCACGGCCAGCTTCGGCGATCGGATGATGTCCTGGGGGCAATCTGCGCCGGTGATTGAGGTTGGGAAGTTCTCCTCGGATACGCCAGGGACAGGCCTTCCTGGCGGCTGGAAGCCCCTGACATTCAAAAAGATCACGAAGCAGACGGAGTATGTGCTGGTGAAAGATGGTGAACAGGTCGTGGTAAAAGCCACGAGCGACGCTTCAGCCTCCGGGCTGACTAGGGAGGTCGCCATCAATCCTAAAGACTATCCCATTGTCCGCTGGCGTTGGAAAGTCGAGAATTTGCTCCAGCATAGCGACGTGAGCCGAAAGGACGGAGACGATTACCCGGCGCGGCTCTACATTACGTTTGCCTATGACCCCGACCGCGTGAGTTTCGGGAGGAGGTTGAAGTACCAAGCGGGCCGGGCGCTCTTCGGCGACATTCCCATCGGCGCATTGAACTATATCTGGGAGACCAAGACGCCGGTTGGCACGATCGTCGAGAATGCCTATACCGACTTTGCACAGATGATTGTGGTCGAAAGCGGGCAGTCGAAAGTCGGAATGTGGGTAGAAGAGGAGCGAAATATTTACGAAGACTATAAGAAGGCCTTTGGTGGGGAGCCGCCGTTGATCAATGGGGTGGCGATCATGAGCGACACGGATAATACCAAGGAGCGGGCGGTCGCGTTCTACGGGGATATTGAATTTAGGAACGCTGTGAAGTAATCGAGAGGCGGTTCTGGATAAAGCAAAGGGGGCCGGCCTGTACAGGGCCGGCCCCCCTCGAGGACCGTTCCGCACCCGGGTGGGTGCGCGGATTCAAACTTCGTTACTGCACGGAATTCGCGAAGCCACCCCGCGTGATCTCGGCGCGGA
>JABFSU010000067.1 GCA_013140455.1 Nitrospira sp.
CCTCCAAATCGACTCGGTTGCTGTGTGCCTGGTTGCGTTCCCCCTCCTTTTCCGCTCCCGTTTATAAGTGGAATTGGACGACCGATCTCATTCGGTCCATTCTCCACCCCTGGAACGATCATCCCAGGAGTGAGGGACGCCGCTTGAGATCCTCCCTTGCTCGCTGTGGAGGACCCCTTGTTAGGCTGATACACGGGATCTGAATCGAAGACACGTTTCGGCCCGACTTGCGCCGGTTTATTCTCGATCTTCGCCGCTTGCTCCTCTTTCGAGGCTTCGGCCTTTCGATTGGCTTTCCATTTGTTCATGCCCATAAGCAGGCCGATCAACACCACCGAACCCAGTATCACGACAAACACGATTTTCCCTGCCGTATGTCCCGCCGCACCCGATCGATTATTGACCGAGACAATCCCTAGCTCTTCTTTCCCTTCTGTCATCGTCTTCTCTTCCATCATGCCTCCCTCAACGCACCACGCGGCTGACACCCGAAACGGTCACTCCGTTTGCGGGAGGGACGCCGTTCATATCGTAGGCATCGTTCCACACGCCAACGACCGCCTGACCCAACCTCAGGACAAAGCGCCGACCCATCCGCTGCACCACGGCAAACTCTTTCTCCATATGAAAATTGAGGCGGGTTTCTTCTTCGGCCGGAGAAATGTAAAAGATGGCTGGAATTTCACGATTGGACGGAAATGAAAAATAAGTAAACCGGCCATCATCGAAGACCAGCGCGGGGACGATATCATCCGCGCCCGTTAAGACTTCCATCGAATATGCCCAATTCCGGGGCTCTGGCGTAAACGCTGCGAGCCGATCGGCCACGGCTTGTTGATCATCACGGGCCTGCTTTGTTTGATCCAAACTGGCATTGAGGGCCATTAAGGTTTGTGGGTTCGGCAGTTGGATCGGATGCCGGAAGATCACCCGATACATGGCTTCATCTTCTAGGCCATGACCATCGGAAGGTTTCCGCCACCGGCCCAGCTTGTTGTCTGCAAGGACATTAAACTCAAGGCTGTAGTCCCGCTTATCCGTGCGGATTTCGAGGTTGTTATGCGTGGCATTGTCCTTCGGCTTCACCCACACTTGATTGGTTCCCACGTCAGCCCTGATGCACCATTCCGCTTCTGACTTCGCACAATCACCCAGGAAGCCCGTTGCAGCGATGACGATCTTTTCGTCTTCACCGAGAACGATGCGCGTGATCACACCCCGGCGAACATGAACCGTTGTGACGTCATCTTGTTTGTATGTCACGTAGCGCACTCGTTGATCGAGTTCGCCGGGCTCTGGGAGTTCCGCAGCGGAGGCCCATACGTTCGGCAACACCAACACAACTATAAGGCACCAGACCACCCGCATCAGTATTCCGTTCATGATCACCTTCCTAAGAGCGTTCCATCATTGCCACAGGGACGGGCGGGCTGGCCGTGCCAATTTCCGCGTCCACTCTGTAACTCGTCACTTTGTAGCCGAGCGGGTTTTGAATGAGATCCTTTTCCTGCCCTTTCATCGACATGCGGTATTCATAGGCGAGTGTGGCGATGAAATACTGGGGAAGGTCTGAGGCCTCTGCTTCAGTGCGTTTTGGTGTCTTCTCAAAGCGCACTGTGGCCTTCAGCCCGACTGCATCCGCGTTTAACGTCACGCTCAATACCTTGACCTTCAATTCCATCCCGGAACCGAGTTTCTTGTCTCGCGCGTTTGGTCCGTCGTAGATCCTTGCGTAGTCACGCCCTACCTCATCGGCACTCATCGACAACACCGTGTCGTAATCGGCTTGGAGCAAACGGAAATAGTAGGACTCCCGCGCGATGACATATTTCTGAGTCCAATGCTTATCGAGCAATTCTTGATACCCCATCACGGTACGATCATCCGCCGCACTGACTAACTCCACGTTTCCGGTCGCCCGATCGACCGAGAAGACATAGGGAATGGTTGATTTGAGTGGCGCGAGACAGGCCAGTCCGATTCCCAACCCAAATGCCAACACGCAGGCAATCCCGGCTACCCACCAGGCCCGCCGTTCGGATTGTTCGAGCCGTATACTTTTGTCTGTTTCCCAATCACGGCCTTGATCGTAAAACGTCTGTTCGTCGCTTGCTTTCACCGTTGTTGGTTCTGCCATGTTCACTTCCTCCTGAACGGTTACGGAGTCCAGGGTGCCATCGTGTCAAATGCTCCGGGCATGCCAGGAACAATCATCTTGAGGACTCGTTCGCGTTGCTCCTGTTCCGCCGCCTTTTCTTCTGCTTCCGCCGTCGCCTTCATCGTGATGATGCGGTTGGTATCGTTTTGCACTTGCGCTTGCTCTCCCGCAATTCTTGACTGAAGGTCTAACGAGGCTTTCTCGTCAGCAGTGGTATCGATACTGTTCGTGAGTGATCGAATTTGATTCATGCGGCCTTCCAACATTTGAAACGTGTTGGCGTAGTAGGCCTGGGACTGCGGATTTTGGTTCAAGATGTTTTGGCAGATTCGGAGGGCATCGCCTATCTTCCCCTCACAGTTATAAATCATGCGATTGTTTCGGATAATTTGCGCTGCCGTCGTCAAGCCGCTGATCCCACCACTACGAATCGCGCCGTAGACCGCGTTGACATCTGAGGGAACTACACCCGCTAATGCGAGGTTGTTAAACAGACTGGCCATGTTCCGCGAACCGGTGATAGCATCGATTTGTGACTGAGCCTGCGTAATTTGCTGCTGCATCTGCTGCAATTGTTGAATCCAAGAAAGCGCCTGCATAATGGACTGCACCAGGTTTGCCGCATCGATGACGGGAATCCCTGCCTCTGCCTTCGGCACAGAGCCAACAAATACCATCGCAACAAGTGCGAGGGTCACTAGTACTCGCTTCATCGCGCCCATAACTCCCCCCTTTGGTTATGTTGTCCGTTGCAACCGTTCAATCACGCCACGTTGATATAAGTCCGCCCCCGTCGAACTCGTTGGAGCCGGGAGCCCCAACCTTGCGGGTGTTGTTCCGTTCACGGCAGTACCTTTCCCTGTACCGATAAGTTCTCCTGTGGAACTTCTGTCAGGCTCTCGCCTAAGAGCCCTCACGAGCCCCCTTAATCCCCCTGTGGCAAAAGCGGCCGCATCACCACCAGGGTTCCCTAAGGAAAGGGCTCCTGCTAACCCAGCTCCCAATGATTGGATATTGATCAGGACATAGGCGGCACTCGCAGATAAGACAAATAGGCCGATCACATCGGTTAAGACCGAAGTCGTGCCATAGGATGTAATGATATTGGCGCAAGCTGTTCGGAGGATGCTTGAGAGCATGGCTACTACCGCCATAATCAGTACATTTGTAAATACCGCCCCTAATGCGCTCGACAGCCAGCTCTCTGCGTATCGTTGCGTGATGGGAAACATGGCACAAAATATGAATGCTGGACCTACGGCAAATAAAAGAGCCAGAGACACCTTGGCCACTAGCAAAATTCCTAGCGCGACAAAGGCCATTAACAATCCTGCCATCGCAGAAATGAACCCGGCGATGAAGAGGCTAAATTGTGGAAGCACGCCGGTACTTGCTTCAGTCATGATCATGGCCGACAAAGAATAAAACGGATCGATCATGTTATCGATCGTGGCCCCTACGGTCGGCCCCGCTCCGAATGCAACACCAAAGGCACCTTGAATCCCATCTAGCCCATCTTTGACGATGTTCCTATACTCAGGTCCACTCAGGGCTAATCCCGCAATGAGGGCCACTCGAAACCACCGCCAGATGAGCGTTGAAACGCTATCTTTGGCCTCGCCCCGCATCACCGAAAACCCAGTCCACATCACATAGCCTGTCACTGCCGTGACAGCAATCGGTACCAATTGCGTAATGACAGCATCGCTAAAATCCACAACATAGGTGGTCAGCGCGTTATTGACGGAATTCTCAAAATAGCTGGCTACGCCCATCTATACGCCTTGGTTTCGGTCTTAAAGATCACAGCGTCGATGTTTCTGCACGAGATAAAGCATCTCATTGCAATGTGCCGGTGCGCGGTGCCAGGCGATACTTGATGAAGGCCTGTTCCGCGTTGAGACAATTCGGTGTCTTGCCAAGCTCACCTGGATTATTTCCGCACTTCTCACGCATAGCCTTCATCTCCGGCAGATGCGCTAAGTACCAATCGACTGTTTGAACCGGCTCTGTTGCTTCATTCGTGCAGCCGGCCGCGATGGCAACTACCAGCACGAGCACCCATCTTGATATCTGTCCCATGTGCTTTCTCCTTTTCATTGTCATTTGATGAGGCCACGTCGAGTCGCGATACGTTGATGCAGAAGTGGCATCCAGGCTTCTGGGGCATCGCCTACTTCGTCACGGATACTATCGAGTAACGCCACATTTTCCGTGGTGCCGGAGATGATATTGAGAATGTCGGGCATACTGCCCAAATCAAATCTGACAATCGCTGACCCGTGCCCTTGCTTCACCAGAAACATTCGACTCGCCTCTCCAAGATTCTTGATAATGCGATATTCTGATTCGGTGACTTTGAAGCCATGGACATAATCGTCGTGATCGGCTCGGGGATTCGGTAAGAAAATCTGGGTCACGCTTTGTTCCACCATCGTCTTTCCGATCGGATGCCCCAGCACGTCGGACGGCGATTGTGTGACAAACACTCCAAGCCCAGACTGTTTCCGAATCGTTTTTTGTTTGTTGAGGGCAAACTCCGAGAACATCGGGTCTTGCAACGGCTTCCAGAATTCCTCCATAAAGTAAATGAACGGGTCGCCGGTAATTAGGCTCTCCGTAATGTGGAGCAGATACGCCATGATCGGCGTCCGGATCTCTGGGTCGTCGAGAAATTCTGTATAGTCGTAGCCAAACAACCTCGCACCACTGAAATCTTGTGTATCAGTGGGATTGTCAAAGGCCCAGCCCAGCGGTTGTCCCCGAGTCCATTTCTTCAGACGCGCTTTCAAGCTGTTGTCACCCGTAGCCGGGAGATTTTGCAGGACCAATGAGAGACACCGAACCTCTCGGGTTGCGGCCTCGCTCATCACGGTTCGCACAGCGTGACTGATATCTTGCTGTTCCTTCGCCGAGAGAATCGGGGTTTCGTCGCCCTGATTCTTCACCAATTGGGCCACGAGCTTTTCGCAAAATTGCAGGTTGTGTGCAGTCGGTGTGAATTGAAAGGGATTAAAGCCTGTAGGCACTCCTCGCTTCAGCGGAAAATACTTCCCGCCCATCGCTCGAATCCCGATCTCCGCGCCTCGGTCCTTATCGAAGAACACGCACCGAAGCCCTTGGTATTTCGTCGCGAATGAGAGCAGGCTCATCTCTAACGCGGTTTTCCCCACGCCAGTTGTGCCACAAATAAAGGTGTTGCCAGGATACTTCTCGTCCCGAGAATCTTTGTCTTCCGGGGAAGCATGAAAGTTAAAATAGTACGGTTGCCCGCTCGGCGTTTTGAATAACGCCAGCGCCTCACCCCAGGGATTGCCAGATTGTTTGCCTCGCGCAAAATTATGAAAGGGACTCAGACAGACAAAGTTCCGACTGGTAATCGTCGCCTCACGAGGCCGGAGATTCCAATTCCCCGGAATCTGGGAGTACCACGCGCACTCAGGAATCACATCGACCGGAGACATTTTGAAGCCTGATCCATCTTGAAACATGGCACGGGTTTCCGCCATCGACTTCGCCACTGCATTCATCGTCTGACCGAAAATCGCCACAGTGTAGTGATATTCCCCAAGGTCAATGAGTCCACTTTGTAGATCTTCAGCCGCCTGATCCATTTGCTCAATTTCTCGCGTGGCGGCATCTTCGGACGCGATCAAATGGCCTTTCTGCTTGTCGAGGGCTTTAAGTGCATCCCGCTTGTTGTAGATCGAATAGCTTTGCGTTTCGATGTACTCGTCATCTCCATAGAGAATGCCGTTATTCATTCCTGGCTCGGAAAACTGGGGGTACTCCTGCATGTCCAGAAACCCCGCATATTTCCGCTCATTCGGATGCCAGATTTCCACCATTCCGGTTTTATCGCCGAAGTGGAGGCGCGAGGTTGGGAGGTAGGAGGACAATGGAGCACGACGAAAGGGAATCTCCTCCCAAACGCCGTTGATGAGATACCCAAGAAATGCGAGCATTTCTGAATACACGATGTCGGTTTTCGTAAAGGTGCCCAGGCGCTGAGGCTCGTAGCGTCTTAAGCTTGCTTCTAGCTGCTTTGCCGTATCTTCAAGAATGGTGAGATGTTCTGTCTCCCGATCGCGAATCTGTTGAAGGCTGCGCTTCCCCATCCGTTTGAAGAAACTCATCACTTTCGAGGGGGAGGGACGGTACACCACCGACAGATACAACTCCGTCGCCATCTGCCGGTGATTGTCGAACGACTGATAATATCGATCGTTCAACTCTTCACAAAATGCATTCGGGGACGTGCCCGATAACCGTTCTTTGACCACCCGCCGGATCTTATGGGACCACACCGCATAGGCCCCACCCCCTAATGCACGAATGAAATTGTGTAACCCTTCTTTCCGCACGAGAATATCGGCCCGATCCGCCGTTTCAAACGTGATCCCTTCCAATCGCCAGATTGCGAGATAATCACCCGTGCCTGACAACTTGATCACCTGGGGCGTGATGGGGGTTCCCAACGGAATATAGTCACTGGCTGGGATTTGAGCCGAGGCCGCTTTGATGACTTCTGCGCGAGTTCTCATTGTGTATTTCATGCGGAATCGGGCTAACTGTGCCTTGGCAGCACAGCAGCCCTTCCCGTGATGCTCCTTAGACCCGTCGCATTTTGAATTTCAGCGGGCCGTAGGAAATCGCGCCCCACGTCGCCCGGCTTGCCAGGTGCCGCAGGCGCATCCGCGCCCGCATCATCACCTGGCGAAGACGCTGATCGTCTTTTTTTGTAATCTCACGCATCGTCACCACCACCGGAATAGCCATTAACACCATGAATAACGACACGTAGCCACTCACGAAATAGAACGACCACACCGACAGCAGGAGGGTGAGACCGCAAATTAAAATCAGCGGTAACGTCGGCACACCGCCCAACATGGCGGGTCGTGTGCATCCCTTGAAAATTGGATCGCGAAAGCCGTCACTCATGTGATTAGTTGATGAGCCAGGCTGCGATACCTGCCGCCCCTCCGACCAAGATTCCGCCGATCACGACGTTGCTCACCTCGGACCATTGGGCCTGTTGAAAGGCCATCTTGAACCCGGCCCACATAATCGCCAGGGTGAACAGCGTCACGGCCACACCGACGAGCACCGTTTGCACGTTGGTCATCACCGTATTGACCTTCGTGATCTGCGCCATTGCAGGATTGGCCTCCAACATCACCGCGAAGCCCAACACGAACGATGCCGCCTTAATCATGGCCGCACTGCCACCGCTTGCCTTGTTTCCGTCCATTTCTACACCATCAACAATGCTTGTATTCATCGCTCATCCTCCCCCTGGATATTGAAAGGTTAATCACACCCGCGAACATCCATATATGACGTATTGGATACCATACATGCATCTATGGCTTCTTTAAATAAGAAAGCATGCCGCCTTCTTTCCCAATCCTCCTTTCCGGCGTACTAGAAATTACGGGCACCGCGCTCACAACCTTTTTGACGTAGCCAAGCCGATATCCCGCAGAGAAATTGCCGGAGTAGTAACAGCTAAACGCATCGCGCAACGCCCGCTGTATGTCCTGCTTCGTCGCCTTCCCACCCTTCGCGCGGAGATAACAATCTTTCAAAATGGCCGACGCGACGCGCAGATTGGTGCAAGGATCAAAGGCTTGTTCCAGAGTCACGCCATACTTTGCGAAGTTCTTTTTATTCACTTGGCCCAGACCAACAGAATAGTTAAAGCCATGGCGCTCGAGCATCCGTGCTGTCGCGAGGGCCTCTGCCCGATTGGTGGGTTGCCATTCGAGCTTTCCATCGACAACGCCTATCGCATGAGGATTTCCTGTTGATTCAACAGCTATCACCCGAAGCATTGTTTGCGGATGGATTTCCGATGCACAGGTTTGAACTATTGAGTAGACATCGAGCATGAACAGGCTCCCGCATGATCAATCTTGGAACCAAACCCTATTACTTTGGTATCCATAGGTAGGAGAATGGTTTATATTCAGCCTTACCAAAGATGTCAATAGGGAAACCTAAACATCGTGGCATTATTCCAAAGTATTTTATGTGGATGCCCAAAAATGAATGTTTGGTATGCCTGCCATTGTAGGACTCGTCCTACAATTAATAGATGGGACAAGGTGAGAGAGGCTGCTTAGAGCAGAACAAGCTTGAACTGACGTGAGCCGCACAATCGTTGCCCTGCAGCTACGGCGGCATCTAGGCGCTTGAAGGCTCGAGGCAATTGTGGCTCACGGCGCGTGCTGAGATATAAGACTTGCGGGCGATTCTTTACTTTCACGCTGAGATTCCACTCTTTTTTCTTCGTTCGCCAAAGCGTGATCTCTTGGAGCCCTGCAATCTTCACAAGATGCCGAAGAAACTCTTGCTGCATGCAATAGACTGTGGTCTTCAACAAACCGGTACCTTTTGTGTTCTTCATTTCCTCATGTCGCCTAGTTGGTTCCTATCGGAAGGCGTGTTCGCGAATCGAATCACTTCTTGGCGTGAAGCACGGTCCTCAATCTTCGTTCTCATGCCCTAACTGCTGAAGTTAGTTTGGTATCACAAGCAATAGATTTCATCTGGTCATATGGCCCTAGCTATCATCAGTCCTAACGTCCTTTATGTTAGATTCTTCTCAGTTCCCTCGCTCCGCATAGGGTTCTCGATTAGGAAATCATTCGGTGATTTCATCTTCGCCCACCCTCACCGATCCGAGCTGGTTGATCATCCATTTATTTGTGATGTTACACCGATTGGACAACGCGACGAAAGACCGGCTCTTTGATTCCTTCACGGCAGGCCTCCACAATCTGCTGACACGGCAAGCCTACTAGCGAACGACGCTGCAATTCTTTGGCTGGCTCGACCGCGAGCAGTTCCTCGTTTGCTGTCTCGACGCCAAACACACCATCATCGGCTCCCTGACATTCAGCATCGTCCATCCCCGCGAAGTCTTCAAATCGGCTATCCTCCTGAATACCTCCACGAGCATCTGCTCCCACCATCACCCCTCGGGAGATCCGGAACCCAGTTCTGAGGTTCGTGCGCTCACCACCCGTCTCTATCAGGCCAGGCTGGCGACCTGCTCGGCATCACCGTGCTCGATCACATTATTCTGTGCGACGATCGTATCTACTGCTTTGCAGATCGCGGCTGACTGACGTGAGGCCCACCCTCTCTGTCCTGTCTGGTGGATTGCTTTGCCATTCCTGGCCGTTGCTTGGCCGCGCTCCGGCTCCCGAGCGCAACGTTCGCGCCAGGAAGACCTGTCACGCCCGCCGCTTGTTCTCGTCCGTCTGCGCTGTTTCGACAAGCACGGCCCCGTCACCTCCCGTTGTCCTCACTGGCTCTCCGACTTTAGCGAGAGAGCCAGTAAGTCCAACAACAAGGAGGTGCCGACATGGCAAAGCAACCCACCAGACAGGATATCTACACCCGCGTCACGAACCAGATTGCGCTCCAACTTGAAAAAGGCGTGCGCCCCTGGATCAAACCGTGGAGCGTCGAACATACTGCCGGGCGAATCACCCGCCCGCGCCGTCACAACGCCATTCCCTACCGTGGCGTCAATGTCCTGCTGCTCTGGTCCGAGGCTCTCGCTAAGGGCTACGCTGCCCCGCTCTGGATGACCTACAAGCAGTCCGAAGAGATGGGTGCGCAAGTTCGCAAGGGCGAGCATGGTTCTCTCGTCGTCTTTGCCGATCGCATCACCAAGACCGAAACCGACAGTGCCGGCCAGGATGTGG
>JABFSU010000097.1 GCA_013140455.1 Nitrospira sp.
GGAACTCATCGCGCGGGAGATAGGGATACATATCCTCGATGGGTGTCTTCCATCCGAAGATTCTCGGCTCATAGGTGTGATACTCGTGCATGTCCACATCGCAGACGACCGGTCCATCGAATTGCAGCACTTCTTCGATCTTCGCATCCATCTCGGCGTGATTGGCGATGGTCACGGTCTTGATGCCATAGGCCTGCGTGAGTTTCATGAAGTCCGGAGGCCGGTAGCCCTTTGGTCCGCAGGCCTCGGCGCGGCCCTGGAAATTTGTTTCCTGGTAGGCTTTGGTGATGCCGTAAATATGATTGTTCAGGATGAAGGTTTTGACCTTGACTCCATAATTCACGAAGGTCTGCAGTTCTTGGGGATTCATGTTGAATCCCCCATCGCCGATCGTGCAGACGACTTGGCGTGACGGATCGGCAAACCAGGCCCCCATCGCACCGGCAAACGAGAAGCCCATGGGGGAATTACCGTTGTTGGTCAGGTTCCGTTGGCCATACTTGGTCTCGAAGGCGTGGTTGCTGACGACAATATTGCCTCCGCAATCGCCGACAAGAATATCCGTTGCCCCCATCTTTTCAGACAGACGCCGCATGAAGGCATAGGGGTGAACGCGCTCCCGTTGGGCAAAGAACTCCGGCCGGACGGGATCGTACTTCTGCTTCCACTCCATGACTTGAGCCGTCCATCCCGCCCAGTTGCCGCACCCCTTCTTGCTGTGATCCAGTGCGGCGAACAGCCGACGCGTGAACACTTTGGCATCGCAGAGAATATTGACGTCGAACGGCACCTGCTGGAATTTCCGCTGCACCATGGCCGGATCGATTTCCACGAGATACTTCTTGGCGTGGCGCGCAAAACTTTGGACATTACCGCCGGTGATCCGGCCGGAAATGCGGCTGCCGATCGAGAGCAGGAGGTCGCTGTTCTGGATGCCGAAATTGCGTCCCGCGCCGCCATAGGTTCCGACACGACCGCCGTAATATTCGTAGTCGGAAGAAATGACGTCCAACGCATTCCAGGTGGGGAAGCAGGGCATTTGTAAGCGCCGGCCGAGTTCACGCACTTCATCCTGCGCATCAGCGAGGCGAACGCCCCCTCCGATCAACATGACCGGTCGCTCCGCCGACCGCAGATCGGCCAGCAAGCGCTGAATCTGTGTATCCACGACCTCGACATCAAAACTTGCCGCCGCCGGGGCTTCGAACCCGATCAGCTGCTTCGCGTCGATCGTGGCTTTCTGCACATCCAGCGGAATATCGAGCAGCACTGGACCGGGACGGCCGTTCTGGCAAAGCCACAAGGCTTTTTCCAGTTCATACCGGACATCCTCCGGCTTCAGAATCATCTTGGCGTATTTCGTCACCGGCGCCGCCATCGCCACAATGTCCGTTTCTTGAAACCCGATTTGTCGAATAGACGGATCCGGACGGAGGAAGCGCGAATTGATCTGACCGGTCATAAAGACACAAGGGATCGAATCGTAAAAACAATTGCCCATCGCGGTCAGCAGGTTCATGCCCCCCGGCCCGCTGGTGGCAATGGCGACTCCCGGCAGCCCTTTGACTTTGGCGTACGCTTCCGCGGCGAATCCCCCGGCCTGTTCGTGCATGACGGCGACGTATTCGGTGGCTGCCGTTCGCGTGAAGGCGTCGATCAAATCGCCGTTGGCGGCGCCATACACGACAAACATCTTATCGATGCCACGCTCAGCCAATGTATTGATGATGTAATCCGCAACTTTGATCATGCCGTCTCTCCCTAAGGTCGTGGTTAGGCTGCCGGGGCCGCCGCCAGATCGTGGTGGCGACGGCGCACGTTGTGCGCGCACATATCCGTGACATGCTGTACGACGCGAGGTCCGAAGGTCCGGTCAAGCATCGTGAGATAGCCGGCACTCTGAAAATACTGCTGGAATGCCCGGTCTCTGAAATCCAACACCTGAGTCGCTGCCAGCCTGTCGGTCGGGAGCGGAAGAGTGTCGTAGGCGTGTTGCGAGTAGCCGATCCAGCCCGGTCCGCCGGCATCGTCCGGCAATGACCACCCTTTCTCTTTTGCTTGGGCATACAGCGGCGACCCCGGATAGGCCATGGCGCAATAGAAGTTGGCCCATTCGGTGTTGAGAGCGAGCGCGAGATCCAGTGTTCTCTGCATGCTGTCGAGTGTGTCGTCTGGAAGACCGAAGATGTAATTGGCTGCGACATGGATACCGTGCGCCTGGATTTTCTTGACGGTATTCACAATCTCCGGCTCCCCAAAGCGTCCCTTCTCGACACCGTCACGTACATGCTGACTGCCTGATTCGATACCCAGACCCAGCCAATGAAACCCTGCGGCTTTGAGCTTTTCGAGCACGTGATCCTGTACGGTATCGACGCGCGCATAGGCCCAGATGTTGAGACGGTAACCGCGCTCGATGATGCGATCGCAAATGCCGATCACATGGCGACGATTCAGGACGAACATCTCGTCGGGAATCTTGATATTGGTCACGCCGTAGACCCGGACAAGCCGGTCGATCTGGCGAATCACATTGTCGGGACTCCATGTTCTGAGCATCGGCACTTCAAATGGAGCATTGATGCAACAGAAGGAACATTTGAAGGGGCAACCGAGGCTGGTTTGCAGTGATGCGTAAGGCTGGCGCGCATCGAGGTTGTCGAAGCAATGCCAGTTGTGCGCGCGGTAGCGGGTCATATCGAGGACATCCCAGGCCTGTTCCGGGAGCACGGCATCGAGATCTGCAATCGGTGGCGCAGTCTGGTTGGAAGCCGCTTGTCCGTCCTGCCGGTACCAGAGGCCCGGCACGCTCGCCAGCGAGGACTGTGAGCCATTCAGCACGCGGAGCAGTCCGAGAATCGTGTGCGGCCCTTCTCCCTGACAGACGTAGGTGTATGGCTCATCGAGGAGCGTTCGTTTCGGCAGCGCGGAGGCGTGGGTGCCCATGACCAGCGAGGGAATGTCCGACAGGCTGTTCAGCATCTCGCAGACCGTTCGACCTGCCGGCATACATTGAGTGGAGGCAGAGGGTTGCTGTCCATAGATTACAAACACGGCGAGACGCGGATTGGCCGCAACAATGGCTTCCGCCGTCTGCCGATGGTTGAGGCCTTGCGCTTCCGCGTCCAGGATGGTCGCCTCGTATCCGTTGTTCCGAATAAAGGTCGTCAACAATCCTGACCACACCGGCGGCTCGATGGCCGCCAGATCCCGGCTCAGGTCTTGGTAGACCTGCACCCGGCTTGGTGGCGTTACGAACAACACATCAAGCGGCTTTGGCATGAGCTCCTCGTCGTTGCCGAGCACATTGAATGACTCGCTGAACGCCTTCCAACACATCCGTCTCCTGTCCGCAGGTCGCAATGCGAATAAACGACGCGCAGTCGGACCCAAAACTGCTTCCCGGCGTGACCGCCGTATGCTGCTCTTCGAGCAGGCGGGTGCTGAACGACGTATCGGTGAGCCCGGTCTGTTGTAGATCCACGAAGAGATAGAATCCGGATTCGGGCGAGGCGCACCGCAGCACGCCCGAGCGATTGATCATCGATGCGCAGGTACTGGTCACCCGGTTGCAATGAGACCGCACGTGGGTAACATAGCGATCGAGCACGGAGAGGCCGGCCAGGCAACCGAGTTGCGTAAAGGCGGGCAGACAGGAAATCAGTGTCGATGTCGAAAGCGCCAGCTTGTCCGCTACAGACGGATGGGCAATGGCATAGCCGACGCGATAGCCCGGGATGGAAAACACTTTTGAAAATGACGACATCACGACCAGTTGCGGAGAGGCGCAAGCGGCCAGGCTGAAAAACGGCCAGCCGAAAGACAGGTCGCCGTAGGTTTCGTCGCTCAGGAGCCAGACCTGTTCTTCTTCGCACCGCCGGGCTAACCGTTCCAACATAGGTTGGGTATAGACAGCTCCCGTCGGGTTATTGGCCGAGTTGACGATGATGGCCCTGGGGTGGAGAGCTAACGCTGCCTCAATATGCGATTCGGCCAAGTGGAATCCATTCTCCTGGCTCAGAGGGACCGGGATGGCCTCCAGTCCGATATGCGCCGCCGCCGCCCAGTAGGAAGGAAAGGCCGGCGTGAACAGCGCGATGCGGTCTCCGGAATTACACGTTAGGTCGAGGAACTGGCTGATGATCAAATTGGCCGGGCTGATCACGACCTGGTGCTCGTCGATCGCGCGATTGGCGATGCGTGTATATCGATCCGCCAGTGCCGTGCGCAGTTCTAGGAGTCCTGCCATCGGGGCATAGCCGAGTTGCTTGGCCTCGATGGCGGCCACTGTCGCCTCAATAATCTCTTGAGGCGGAGCAATCCGGGGATTGCCGAGTTCAAGATGGCAGACTCGATGACCTTGGCGCTCGAGCGCTTGGGCGCGGTCCATGACTTTAAACATTTCCTGGCCGATCAGCCGCTCACCACGTTGTGAAAATGGAAGGGTGCTGATGGTCTGTGGCGTCGTCATGAGCGAAGCCGCCTCCGGTCCGGCGAGGCCGATGCTCCGGCCATGGCAGCCGGGGCAAGCGATTCGACATGCACGCGAAACTGGGTGAGCCGCTCCGGTGTGCCGATATCGAACACGGTGGCCTCGGTCACATATCCGTACAGGCCCTGACCGAGCAATCCGGGAAGGAGATCCGTTTCAATGGAAGAGGCGCGTTCGGCCGGGATCCGGCTCAGAACGGAGCGGTCGAAGACATAGATGCCGGCGTTATGGAAGGAGCTCAGCGTGGCAGGCCCCTTTTCCTGAAAGCCAGTCAGTTGAGTGTCCGCGTTCATTTCAACACACCCTGCGTCGGTCCGAGCTGTTGCCGGAGTTAAGGTGACCGTCGCGCATGCGCCGGTCACGCGGTGGTGGTCCAATAGTCCGGCCAGGTGCACGTCACAGACTGAGTCACCATTGACGACAATTACAGCTTTGCTTCGGACGAGATGCGCGGCTTGTGCCAGTGCTCCGGCGGTTCCCATTGGACGTGCCTCGCGGGAAAACAGCAGCTCGTACTCATGCTCCTGTGCGAGAAACCATTGCTCCACTTGCTGACTCATGTATCCGGTGCAGAGAATGACGCGCCGCATGCCCTGTGCGACCAACGGGGCAATGACAAACTCGAGAAAGGGGCGATCGCCGACCGGAGCCATCGGTTTGGGACGATCGTGGACCACTGACCGAAGTCTGGTGCCTTGGCCTCCGCATAGCACGAGGAGGTCGCAGCTCTGGAGTGCAGTGCCGGTCATGCCACCTTTCCGAACGGCGTCGAGGCGTGAATGTCCACGGTGTGTCTCTCTTCGCCCCACGACACGTCGCGAATGATCGGGCTTTCCTGCTGGTAAAACACGATTTGGCTGCCGAGACCTTCAAAGCGAAAGGGGACTTCCAGCAACCCCGGCAGGGCCGCGCGTATTTGGGCATGCGTCTCCGGCCGTGCAAAGAAGAGCATGAATCCGCCTCCGCCCGCTCCCAACAGTTTTCCGCCGAGCGCTCCCGCCCCCCTTGCCGCCTCATAGATGTCATCGATCATCGGCGTGGTGATTTTCGAAGTCAGACTGCGCTTGACCATCCAGGCTTCATGCAGCAGCTCTCCGAAGTCCGCGAGGTCCCGATCTCCGGACAAGATGGAGACGCCCTCCTGCACCATTTGCAGCATGGCAAACAGCTCAACCCGCCGCTGCTTTGTCTTCGCGATTTGCTCTTTGGCAATTTCCGAAGCTGTCCGTGAAAACCCGGTGAAATACAGGAGCAGGTGGTCTTGGAATGCGGCCAACCGCTCGGGCTTCATGACGAGCGGGGTATACCCGATTTCCCCGTTTTGAAAGAACTGCAGTCGACAAAGTCCCCCGTGTGCGGCCATGACTTGGTCCTGGCAACCGACGGATTCCTGGAGGATATTCTGTTCGACATGGATGGCCGCATGCGCCAGTTCCGTTTTGCTCGGCATGGTGTGTTGCAAGGCATAGAGCGCGTGGAGCAATCCGACAGTAAACGAAGAGCTGGAACCCAATCCGGTTCTTGCAGGCAAGTCCCCGTCGTGATGGATCTCCAGTCCGTGAGAGATGTTGAGATGTTGAAGCACGCCGCGAACGGCCGGATGTTCGATGTCGGCGTTGGTCTTAGCCTGCTCAATGCGGGAATAGGCAATTCGTGTGCGATGCTCAAAAAACGGCGGCAGATACCGGCAACTGATATAGCAATATTTGTCGATCGTGGTGGCGAGAACGGCACCGCCGTGTTCTTTAAACCACACGGGGTAGTCGGTTCCGCCTCCAAAGAAGGAGATGCGAAAGGGTGTGCGGCTGATGATCATCGAGCCCCTCCTTCTATCCGTTGGATGCCGGCGCTAGACATTGCCGTATCCCGTTCCGGTCACGATGGTGTAGCACTTGGTCAATTCCCGGATGCCGCGTTCCAACGACCAGTCCGGCTTGAACCCGGTCGAGAGAATCCGTTCATTCGAGACGATGTAGTCTCGTTTATCGGGATCTTCTCCGATCGGCGCTTCAAAAAAGACAAACTGAGGAATGTGTCGTTGGATTTCCCGGCACAATTCAAGTTTCGAGAGATTGGCGTCGTCCAGACCGACGTTATAGGCGCGATTTTTCATGCTCTCAAAGTGATCCATGGCGTGGAGAAAAGCCTTCACGACGTCGCGTATATGGATGTAGTTGCGCTTGCAATGGCCCTCGAATACCACAACGGCTCGATCATGCACGGCGCGCCATACGAAGTCGTTGACCAGGAGGTCCATCCGCATTCGAGGAGACGCGCCAAAGACGGTGGCCAGCCGGAGCGTGATCGCGTTGCCGCGATCCAACACGACCCGTTCAGCCTTGACCTTCGTCTCGCCATACAAGCTGATGGGCCGTAACGGCGAATCCTCTGTGCAGGGAACGCCGGGTTGCCCGATGCCATACCCGCTGTTCGTAACCGGGAAGATGATCTGCTGCTGTTGCGACGTGAGCTTGGTCAGCATCTGCACCGCTTCAAAATTGATCGTGTAGGCGCCGATCCGATCTCGATTGCACAACGGCGCTCCCACCAGCGCAGCGAGCGGAATGATGACATCCGCGTCACGCAGGAGATCCGTGATGATTCGTTCATCCCGGCAATCCCCGCGCACGACACGGAAGGCCTCGAATGCGCAGCAATCCAACAGGCTGTTTTGTCGATACAGAAAACTGTCGAGGACGGTGACGCGATGACCCCGATCAAGGAGCTGTTTGCATAGCACCGATCCGATATAGCCGGCTCCCCCGGTCACTAGTACGTGTGTCTGTTTTGTAGTCATTGAGATGGCGACTCCTTAGGACTGATGACAGAGTGGAAGGGACCCGCTCGGTATCCCTTTCCCTGATAATGAGTGATCGATTAACCAACGCACTGTCGCTTCGAGACCGCTTCTCAAACTGGTGAACCGGCAATCAGGAAACCGCTCGGAGAACGTCATGCTGCGCAAGCGCTTGACCAGCACCCCTTCAGGTTGAGTACGGTCGAATACAATCTGGCCCGCATAGCCCATGACTGAGGCGATGGTTTCTGCCAAGGTTTGAATGGTGATGCCGGCGTCCGGGGCAATGATGGTCGTGGTCGAATCAAGGTTGCGCTGAACCGCATCAACGGTGATTGTGGCCACATCGTCGACAAAGACGAATTGGCGCACCGCATGGCCGCTTCCCCACACGACAAACGGAGTGCCGGTTGTTTTGGCAGCCCAGCAACGGCTAATCAGCGAGCCCACCACATGACCACTCTCGGGATCAAACGAATCTTGAGGCCCATAGAGCGTGACCGGTGTCAGCGTGGTCCACTTCCAGGCCTCTTCTTTCGCCACGAGGCGAGTGTGGAGGTCCAGCATCCGCTTGGCGTAGCCGTATCCCGCATTGCCGTCGTATGGAAGTGCGGCCTGGAGATCGTCTTCAGTCGTCGCCCGATCAGAAAAGAGAGGAAAGGCGCAACTTGAGAGAATCGACACAAGTCTTTGTATTCCAAGGGAACGAGCAGCGGATAGCACCGCCGTATTGATGAGCGCATTATCCTCAAAGAAGCGGCTATTGTTTGCCGCATTAGCCTTCACGCCCCCGACCAAACCGGCCAGATGAAGGATTTGCCCTGGCCGAATGTCTTCCAACAGCCGTTGCGCAACGCTACGGTCGCGGAGGTCTCCGTCTGCGCGCGACAGGAAGATCGCGTCAGGCCTAATCTTCCGAATGGCCGATCCCAGCAGGCCGGTTCCACCAGTCACCAGTAGCGGGCCTGTCATGCAGCCTCCAGAACGACCTGCGAAATAGCGGCGACATCGTCCGGTGTCAGCGCGGCATGGTTTGGAAGAAAGAAGCCGCAGTGATGAATACGATCGGCCACGGGGAAACTCGTCGCGCCATACCGGTTTGTCCAGAATGGATGGAGCCCCAGGTTGCCGGCTGAGAAAATGCGGGTTTCAATCCCTCGCGCCACGAGTGCTTGAACGATCCGCTGGCGCTGCTGGCGCGACTCCGCTAACAAGCCGACCGAGATGCTGGCAACCTGACTGTTCTTCGGTGGACGTTGGACATAGAAGCTCGAACTGAGGCGATCCAGATAACGCCCGTGGTTAGCCCGGCGCTGTTCCGTCATCCAATCCAGCTTCTCCACTTGCCCGATTCCAATAAAGGCATTCAGATCGGTCGATCGGAGATTAAATCCCGGTTCGTAGAAGACAAACGGCGAGTGGAAGTCATCGATCAGGTGTTGGGTGACCAGGGCACGATGGGTCGCAGTATCCAGATCCTTGCTCCACCCGTGACTCCGGAGCATCAGAAGGAGATCCGCAAGGCCTTTGTCGTGAGTGGAGACCATGCCGCCTTCGATCGTCGACATCTGATGGCCGAAATAGAAGGAGAAGCTGGCCATATCTCCGAATGAGCCGACTTTTCGTCCTTCATAGCTCGCCCCGATTGCGGCACAGGCGTCTTCCAGTAAGACGAATCCATAGCGTTCTTTCAGAGCCATCATTTCCCGCATTTTATGTGGCACACCCAAGACCTGCACGAGCATCACAGTCTGAGGTTGATGCTGCTTCAAGAGCTCTTCCAGGTGGTTCAGATCAAGACCAAATGTGTCCGGATCGGCTTCACACATGATGGGTTCAAAGCCGAATTGAATGGCGGGCGCGATCGACGTCACCCAGCCCACACTCGGCACGATGACTTTCTTATTCCTCAGGCGTCCGGAAGCCAGGAGGGCGTAATACATGAGCAAGTTGGCCGACGATCCCGAATTGCAAAAGACGGAGTGGGAAGACCCCAGCCATTGAGACCAACGCGACTCGAAATCGACGGTGATCGGACCTTTCGTCAGGCGTGGATAGGTCTGCAGCCATTCCACCAATCGATTGATGTCCTGGCGATCGATCGTGTCGTACGCAAGACACCATCGTGGGTTCATCGTCTGCTGCACTGAATGACGGCCTTCCATGGCGTGCTCTCCTCGATCGGAATCTCGATGGGTTTAGTCCGGCGGAAGAGGTTAGTACAAGTTATATGCCATTGATTCCGTCATGGAATCTGACAACTTGCCACGAAACAGCGGAAGGATGAGTAATTCACTCGGCAAGATGTGCCGCGCAAGGAGGAAAGAAACGACAGGAGAAGAGGCTGAAGGAGGAGGCGTGAAATGCCAGGTTATTGAAGCGGAAACGAATCGGTTGCTTTCTGCGTGGTCCATTGCTCGATGGCCTGATGAACGGATCCACCCCACCCGCGATATTCGATGTATTCCATTTCTTGAAAACGAAATTCGATGCCGAGCGTCCAGGTGCCCTGCGTGGCTTCGGCACTTTTGACAAGCCCTGTCAAATTTGTGACGTGACCGAGTCCGGCCAGCTCAAACT
>JABFSU010000086.1 GCA_013140455.1 Nitrospira sp.
ATAAGCCAACCCGAATCGGGGGGCCTGGCGGACCGTTCGTTGGTAAAAGCGCTCGATGTCCTCAAAGAGATGAAAGCCGCCGGGCGAACCTGGCAGGAGATGGCCGAACGAGTCGAACGGGAATTCGGGACGCGATTGGATAAGGATCAGCTGAAGGCGCTCGTTCGATAAACATACAGTTCCCTGCCCCCACCCCAAACCAGGGCAGGGACAATTCTGAGGTGCTGGACGGCACTTCGTGCAGCGGGCGGGCCTGAAGGGCCGCAGGAAGGCCAGGCCGATGCTCTGAGGGCCGCCTAGCCCCACTTCCGGCGCCGGCGGACACGCGGGCGCATCTGGGGGGGTCCGGGGGTGTCGCAAGACTCCCCCGATTAGATCATTCGATGATGTGAGCATGGATACGAAACTGATCGTCACTGACAAGGCCCAAGAGTCTCCGACACGGCTTGACGGCTGGCTGGTGCCTCCGCATACTTCCTCCCGGCGAAGTCGTAGTTGTGGCGGGGACCGGAAAGGCACTGTCATGACACGACCCTTAGTAGAATTGGTGGAGCAGTTTTGTCAGTACCAACTCAAACAGCGAGGGAAGACGGAAGGAGGGGTGCAGGCCTATCGCTGGGTGTTAGAGCAGTTCTTAGTGTTCGGGCGCGGGCGCTTCGGACGAGTGGCGCGACTTTCAGACTTGTCCAAGGCGGTGATTCAGGACTGGATGGATGAGATGGCCGCACGTGATCTCACACTGGGCACGATCAGGAGTCGCCAGTCGGCGCTCTCCAGCTTTTGTAATTGGCTGGTGAAGCGGGAAGCGTTGCTGGCGAATCCCATTGCCGGAATGGATCGGCCTCCGCATCGGATCGAGCCTCCCAAACAGGTGCCGACACCGGCCCTGATGGATGCGCTGATTGAAGCGGCCAGAAGCCGACAGCGGCCTCGTGATGTGGCTGTCTTCCTGATCCTGCGCTTCACCGGCATGCGTCGAGAGTCCGTGGCCACTCTTCAAGCGAGACACTTGGATGCGCTATGGGGATTGCGCCGTGTCCGGGTCAAGGGCGGTCATACGAGAGACATTCCGCTGCCCGAACCCGTCATGCGGTATCTGCATGCCTATGTCGCGCAAGTGGTCACGCCGTCAGTCACGACGGTCACACCGGAGACGCCGCTCTTCTGGTCTGTGTGGGGACGACGGTCACTCGGAAAGCAGCGAGCGCCGATGACCGGGAAAAACATCTGGCGGTTGTGCAAACTCTATGGACGGATGATCGGCTATCCCATGTTGAAGCCGCATGATCTCCGCCATGGCGTTGCTATGGAAGTGCTGGAACAACGGCACGACCTGGAGCAGGTGCGCGCGCTGCTTGGACATGCGCGCATCGATACCACGCAGATCTATACGATGATTCGTCCGGCACAGCTGAAACAAGCCGTGTCGTTTTACGAGGAATCGGCGCGGCAGATGATGGCGGGTTTTCGGAGCGACAAGAATTCCATGTTCGAGGAACATTCGTATGTTCCTCAAACACGGAGTCTAAAACTTCAATAAAATCAAGGTGGTGGTCCCAACGGGATTTGAACCCGTGTTTAAGCCTTGAGAGGGCTCCGTCCTGACCGGGCTAGACGATGGGACCATCCGGGACATATCAAGCCCTCCTGCACGTTCCTGATACAGAACAAGCCTGCAGGATGCCAAATCGAGGGAGGAACGGTATCACAGAGACTTTCTGGTTTGCAAACGTACCCAGCGCATCCACGCTCACATGCCGCCCGATGAAAGTGTCCTGCCAAGGGGAAATGGCTATCTCCTTCGGAGCCAGCTCAGGCATCACCCGATTCGAGCCGCGCCGCCCCTATTCCTCTCATTTTCCTATGGAAAGTCTTGACAGAGAGGGCGCCCAAAGCCTAGCCTCTGACCTTCCGAATCAGGATACATGTACGTCCGCCAGAGGACAGACCCGAACGAGGATCACGATGTCAGAATCTCTTGCCCCACAACGCACAATCGGCGCCGCCACGCCCGATCCAATCGAGACAGAATCCTCGAAGCAGGGCCTCGAACTGCTCATCGGTTCCAATAAGTTTCGCAACACCAACGGGGTGGTTCGGATCCAGGGGAAAGAACAGCTGTTTCTGGAATCGAAACCGGAGCAGGGCTTACTCCTCGTCACCATCGATCTCTATGGTGAAACGGGCACACACATCGGCCATCTTCGCCGCAATGTCCTGGTGTTGAATCCGACCGATCAGTTCAGCGTCGACGTGCATCGTGCGGACGACAGCGCGACCGCCGACCTTCCCTGGGTCCGCGTGACCGATCAATCCACCGGCCAAACGGTGCTGGAAGCCTGCGTCGTGGCTCACAAGAAAATCCAGGTGGCGCTGGGGAAGTTCTATTCGCATAAAGGAATGCTCGTGGACATCACGCCCCATTACTGCCGCATCGGCTCCGGCACGACCCTCTTCGGTGACGTCAGTGAAAACAAAGGCGGGACCGTGGTGCTCGGCTGACGTTGCACCGATTCAACCCCACACACGTTCCTTCCCCCATCGATTCGAAACAGCGCACATCTCAACATCTGGCCCCACAACGCCCCCTCCGCAATTTGGAAGAGTCCTTTGAGAATCGCCCCTCATCTCGTAGAATGACGTTTATGCCGGACATCCCCACACCCAGCGTGCAGGCTTTCTTGGTGTGCGACCAAGTCATCGAAGACAGTCAGACCAAGAAGAAAAGCCTCATCGGCATCTTCACCCATTTACAGGCCGCCGCCTTCCCGTTTCAGCACAATCAGATGGGCCTGTATTTCTGCCTCACCGACGCAGAAGGCACGTACCATTTCGATATCGATCTGGCATACATCAATACGGAGCAGCTGGTCTGTCGCGCCACCCTCCCCAATATCGTCATCGCCGACCGGTTGCAGATCTCCGACTTCGGCATCAATATTCCTTCGCTGATGTTTCCCGCTCCCGGCCGCTACGAATTCCGGCTTCGAATGGAGGGGCACCTCATCGCACAAAAAGATTTCAACGTCATTCAGATGTCCTCCCGTGAGGCCTCGGAACCCTCCGGACCGCTCTCCTAATCAACTCCTGCCCTCCCCGTTTCTCGTACGCACCGGACTGTGGTACAACTACGCCGCAATCCAACTGCCCTACGCATAACTGTTTGAACCACGAGCGACAAGCCAATGACTGACCCAGCATCCACAGGTCCTTCCGATTTCATTCGTGAAATCGTGGCAGCCGATCAAGCCACCGGGAAACACGGCGGCCGCGTCGTGACCCGCTTTCCGCCGGAACCGAACGGCTATCTCCATATCGGCCATGCGAAATCCATTTGCCTCAATTTCGGCATCGCCAACGAAAATCCCGGCGGAATCTGCCATCTGCGCTTCGACGACACGAACCCCACCACGGAAGATCCGGAATTCGTCGAGTCCATTCAGGACGACGTGCGCTGGCTGGGATTCGACTGGCACGGCAAGAAATTTTACGCCTCAGACTATTTCGAGCGACTCTACGAATTTGCCGTGGTCCTCATTCAAAAGGGCAAAGCCTATGTCGATAGCCTGACGGCCGATCAGATGCGCGAGTATCGGGGCACGCTCACCGAACCCGGCAAAGATAGCCCGTACCGAACCAGACCGGTCGATGAAAATCTGGATCTCTTTCGCCGGATGCGGGCAGGCGAATTCCCCGACGGCACGCATGTCCTGCGGGCCAAGATCGACATGGCTTCGCCGAACATCAATCTGCGCGACCCCGTGCTCTATCGCATCCGCCATGCCGCCCACTACCGGACCGGCACCGCGTGGAGCATGTATCCGGCCTACGACTACGCCCACCCGCTCTCGGATGCCATTGAAGGCATCACCCATTCGATCTGTACTTTAGAATTTGAAGATCACCGCCCGCTGTACGACTGGGTCGTCGCAGAGTCGGAGGCGGCTCACCGGCCCAGACAGATCGAGTTCGCCCGGCTGAACCTGACCTTCGCCGTCATGAGCAAACGCAAGCTGCTGGAACTGGTGACCAAAAAATTGGTCGCGGGCTGGGACGATCCCCGCATTCCCACGATCAAGGGATTACGGCGGCGCGGCTATACGGCCGAAGCTATTCGCGCCTTTTGCGACCACATCGGCGTGGCCAAACGCGATGCGATCGTGGAGATGCAACTGCTGGAATTCTTCATTCGCGAAGATTTGAACAAGCGGTCGCCGCGCGTGATGGCCGTCCTGAACCCACTCAAGGTCGTCATCGAAAATTATCCCGAGGGAACGGCCGAGGACATGGAGGCCGTCAACAATCCGGAAGATCCGGCAGCGGGGACCCGTCGCGTGCCTTTTTCACGCGTGCTGTATATCGAACAAGATGATTTCCGCGAAGATCCGCCCAAGCAATTCTTTCGCCTGGCACCCGGGCGTGAAGTCCGCCTGCGCTACGCCTACATTGTGAAATGTACCGGCGTCGTGAAAGACCCGCAGACCGGCGCCATCACCGAGTTGCGCTGCACCTATGACCCCGATACCAAGAGCGGGTCGTCTCAGGAACAGCGAAAGGTCAAAGCGACCATTCATTGGGTATCAGCCGCGCACGCCGTCCCGGCTGAAGTGCGCCTGTACAATCCATTATTGACGACCGACCCGACGAAGGTTTCCCCGGACCAGGACTGGACACAGTCACTCAACCCGCAGTCACTCGAACGATTGACCGGATGCCTGGTCGAGCCCAGCCTGAAGCAGGCTTCAGCAGGCGCGCGCTTTCAGTTCGAACGAACCGGCTACTTCTGCGTCGATCCGGACACCTCACCAAACGGCCTCGTCTTTAACCGGACCGTGTCATTGAAGGATGCCTGGTCCAAGATCGAAAAAACGCAGAAGCCCAGCTAAGTCCACGCCGAGCGTTCCTTCCCCGCCGCTTCACACCCATAGGGGCGCCGCAGGTCGGTTTTCAATTATTCCTTCAATCAGACGAGTTGCCGGTCTACGATGAGATCCTGAATGGGCCCCGTGTCGTACGCCGGGGCCGCGCGCGAATCCGCTTCAGGAGGCCGTCATGATCGAGTGCCGCGAGCATCATCGCATTCCGGTCGAACTCCAAGTCTTCTTCTCCACGACCAATCAGACTGAGATTCGCGAAGGCACCATGTTCGACATTTCAGCCGGAGGCTGCGCCGTCACCAGTACGGCTCCGGTCAGTCCCGGATCAGGGGTGCGGCTCCTCATTCGTGCGACCGACCTGGGCTCACCGATCACCGTCCACTCGGCCGCCGTCCGCTGGGCCAATCATGGTGAATTCGGTGTCGAGTTTTTGAATCTGTCCGACCTGGATCGCAGCCGCCTGCAACGTTTTCTGCACGTCGCCAAGCCGCAGACGAATTCCTAGCGAAGCGCTCGCCCCTCTTGCCTAACCGAACCGGGAGAATGGTAGACTTCCGGCATGAAATGTCCCGTCTGC
This sequence comes from Nitrospira sp., assembly GCA_013140455.1. GTDB lineage: Bacteria > Nitrospirota > Nitrospiria > Nitrospirales > Nitrospiraceae > Nitrospira_D. The sequence continues at coordinate 5,455 of JABFSU010000086.1, forward strand.
CGCACACCCACCGAGTGGAAAGGCAATCACTGGCGTCCGTTCTGTTCAGAACGCTGTCAGCTCACGGACCTGGGCACCTGGGCCACCGGAGGCTATCGCATTCCTGGCACTCCTCTGACGATCGATCCGGACAGCCCGACAGACGAGGACCCGGACTCATCACAAACCGGATCCATCACGCCAGACAATTGATCGCCTGGTACTCCGGCCCCACGATCGTGGTTCCTGGAATCCCCCACCACGATCGCATCACCGTGGCATACAGGCTCCGGTAGTCGACCCGATATTTCAGATCCCCTTCCTGAAGATCGTTCAGCAACGGCGCGCTTCCATACAATCCGCCTTTCACAGATCCGCCCAGGAACAGATGCGGAGCCGCAGTTCCATGATCCGTGCCCCCACTGGCGTTCTCACCGACCCGCCGGCCGAATTCTGAATAGGTCATCAGTAACACGCGGTCCCAGAGCCCGGCTTGAACCATTGTCTGACGAAACGCGGCCAGCCCCTCGGCCAGCTCCTTCAACAACCGCTCATGATGCCCCAGTTGACCGGCATGGGTATCGAAACCCGTCTGCGAGACTTTGATGACTGCCACCGGCACCTTAGCGGTCAACAGCTGTGCCGCCGTTTCGAGCTGACGGCCGATCGGCGACGGAGGAAAAGTCGTCTGCAGCGGCGGGACTTGCTGCAAGCGTGCAGCCAGATCAGCCGCGGCATGGGTGAGTTCGCGCTGAACCTGGAGGATATGCGCCAGGGCTCGATTCGCACTCGATTGTTCCACCGCCTTCACGTGACTGGCCTGCTGGAGAAACTGTTGCGGATCGTGCAGCGCGATCGTCCGGACCGTCTTTCCACTCAACGGTCCGCCATCCCGCTGACCGAGGAGAATCCCGTCGGCGGCAAACTCTGCCGGCAACGGATGGGTCTCAAACAAACGGGCAAGCCAACCCTCATCCAATACTTGCTGGCTGGCCGACGCCGTGTCCCAGATTTCGATCGACCGGAAATGCGACCGGTTCGGATCGGGATAGCCGACACCCTGGATAATCGCCAACTGCTGCTTCTCCCACAAAGGCATCAGCGGCTCCAGCGCATAGTGCAAGCCGACCGACGGCGAGAGCTGCAGCACTCGCTCGCGGGAAATCGCCAGATGAGGGCGGGCCTGGTAATACCGTTCGTCGGAATAGGGCACGAGCGTATTGAGGCCGTCATTGCCTCCATGCAGCTCGACCAGAATCAGGATACGATCCCAGCGGCCCCGGGCCGGCGCAGACGAAGCTGCGAGAAGATCGCACGGCCGTGGAGCCAGCCACAGTAGTGGCAATGTCGCGGCAAATTTCAACAAGTCTCGACGAAGCATAGCTCACCCCTCACTTCAGCTGGAAGACCGGATCCATCACCAAGTGATGGACCATCTGCCACCGATCGGCTCCGATCGGAATCGGATTGACCGGCGGCACCGGCGCCAAGACCGCCTGCACAGTCTCCGCCTCTTCCTCCACAATCCAGGTGGCACCGTGCATCGCTCCCAGACCTGCATGGGTATGCATGGGTCCGCCCATGTCACCACCCCGCAGGCCCCGCTGTAAGAGTTGCCAACGATTCAGCAGGGTCGCGCTGGTAATCCAGCGAGTTCCCCCTGGCCAGCCCTTCACGTTGGGCGGATCGAAGAGATCCTGCCCTAGGCGTTTCCCATATTTCGCCAGCATGGTGGGGTCTTTGATCGGTAGATTCAGGAGGCGGATAGCACCCACCAGTAATTCGACCGGCGACTTCACGAGCGCCCCGCGCGCCTCGGGTGTCCAGAACTGGGGCAGCGTCAGCAACCCGCGCAGGAGCGGCGCGATCTGATATCCAGTATTTCGAAAATCCGCCGCGAGCCGTTCGACCTCCCGCGCATCCGGCTCATCCGAAACAAACTCCCGCCACAGCTTTGCCGTGATGTATCTGGCACAGGCCGGTTGGTCCAACGCGATAGCGAGAATATCCTCACCACCGAACGCACCGGTCTTCCCCAACACATGCTTCACTCCGCTATCATGCTGGCGCCGGTTGAACGCGAACCCGCCGCCGTGATGGAGTGCAACGTGCCAGCCGGTAAAGGCCCGCGCGGCTTCCTTAATGTCGGTTTCGGTGTAGTAGCCTTCTCCGAGGGTGAACAGCTCGAACAGCTCACGGGCGAAGTTTTCGTTCGGGTGGTCGCGATGGTTAGACTGCGTGTCCAAATACAGCACCATCGCCGGATCTTTCGCAATCTGAAACAGCAGATCCCGGAACGAGCCCAGCGCATGGTGGCGAAACAGTACGTTCTGGTGGTAGAGCAGCGCCGGCCATTTCACCTTGTGGAAGCTGGAGGTGAAGTGATTGTGCCAGAACAGCGTCATTCGCTCGGTCAAAAGAGACGGCGTGGTAAGCAATTCCTGATACCACCATCCCTTCAGCTCGAAGGCTTCCTCGCGCCGCTCCTGCCTAAACGCCTGCTTCTGCTCAACGCTCAATCCCTTCGCCTTCATCCCCTCGGCAGGCGGCAAGGCATTGAGCACTTGGGAGGGAGGGCTCGTCCTGGCTGTCCTGCCGACTCCGGCGAGAAGTCGATCGATGGCGGCCTCACGATCCATCCTGGCCAATTCGCGAATGTCTGCGGGAGTCCCGCCGAATCCCGTGCGGGACAAAAGATGCCGCGCGTCCTGAAAGTTCATGGGCATCGCATACGCTCCTTCGACGTGGGTCAACTCACTGCATCATACAACGAAGGATGCTCTGCGCGGTTGACGACTCACTCCGTCGCGACATGTTCCCAGTTGGCATCCGGACGCCGTCTTGCTAAGGTCTCAGCACCTTCGCTTACATTTCAGACCAGGAGCACCTACCATGCTACAGACCAAAGGCTATGCGGCGATGACCGCCAAGGCCATGTTGACGCCTTTCTCATTCGAACGGCGTGAGGTCGGCCCTCGCGACATCTTGATCACCATCACCCATTGCGGCATCTGCCATTCCGACATCCACCAAGCCCGGGACGAATGGGGCGGCTCGATTTTCCCCATGGTGCCGGGGCATGAAATCGTCGGGACCGTGGCGCGCATCGGAGCAGAGGTCAAGACGTTCAAGATAGGCGCCCGTGCCGGAGTAGGCTGCTTCGTCGATTCCTGCCGAAACTGTGACGCCTGCAAGGAAGGGCAGGAGCAATATTGCGAAGCCGGCATGCTGCTCACCTACAGCGGACGCGATCAGGCCGGCCACATCACCCAGGGCGGATACTCCAACCAGATCGTGGTCGACGAGCAATATGCGCTCCGGATTCCTGCCGCATTGTCGGCGGCCGGCGCCGCGCCGCTTTTGTGTGCGGGCATTACGACCTACTCCCCGCTCCGTCACTGGGGCGTCGGGAAATATCACAAGCTTGCGGTGGTGGGATTGGGCGGCCTGGGTCACATGGCCGTGAAAATTGCGCGGGCGCTCGGCACCGAAGTCACGGTCTTGAGCACCTCGGAAAAGAAGCGGCAGGATGCCATACGACTGGGGGCTAATCACTTCGAGATTACGTCACAGCCCGGCACGTTTGCGAAGCTGCATCGGCACTTTGATTTCATTCTCGATACCGCCTCAGCGCCGCATGACTACAACGCCTTAGTCCACTTGCTGAAGACCGACGGCACCCTGATTCTCGTCGGCGCGCCGGAGAAGCCGGCGCCGCTCGAACCGTTCCCGTTGATTCTGCATCGGCGAAGCATCGCGGGCTCCGTTATCGGTGGGATCAGGGAGACTCAAGAGATGCTCGATTTCTGTGCCGAACACAAAATCGAGTCCGACGTCGAAGTGATTCCGATCCAGCAGGTGAACGAAGCCTACGAGCGGGTTCTCAAGGGCGACGTGCGGTTTCGATTCGTGGTTGACCTGGCTTCGCTGCGCTAGGCGAGCCGCTCGGACGGCAAGGCGATCAAGGTTCAACTGTGACAGTGATCTCGTGCAGCCCGGCTGGCACACTCATGTCTTCGATGGTGGCGGAGCCTGCCGGGTGAAGAAGGCCTGCCGCAAGCGGTCCCGCTGTGCCGGACTTGCACATGCTCTGGGCAGTAGCCCGAGCATGTCCCGGACGGACGCAATCTGCTTCACATAGGTTTCACAGCCGGCGCAAGCAGCGAGATGGAGCACCATGCGAACGTGTGTCGCGTCGTCCGCATGCGCATCAAGATAGGCCGAGGTCCATTCGGCAACCTCGCGGCAGGTGATGTCCGGTACAGACTGTTCGGCTGGATTCAGTGCCATGAGGGGCGCCTCCGGTGGTTCTTCTATCCCTGAGTCTCCCCATTCCTGAAATCCTTACACCGTGAGGGCTGGTCCCTCCAGGTGCACCTCAACTGCCCGGCGCACGCGTTCCCGTGCACGATGCAACCGTACATACAGATTGGTTTCCGTAATCTTCAGCAACTCGCAGACTTCCTTGGACTCGACCCCCTCGACATCGCGGAGGATCAACACGTCCTTGAGCGTCTGAGGCAACGATTCAATCGCCTTGTTCATGGCATTCACCGCTTGTCGGCTGGCCAGCAATTTTTCCGGCGTCTGCTTGTCCCAGGGCTGCGGAGGAAAGGCCCAATGGCCGGCCCACTCGCCGCTCTGTTGGAAGCGGGAAGGATCGACGGCTTCATCGTGCTCGTCACCCTTGGATTCGAAATCCGAGAACGTGATGTGCCGCTTTTCCCGCACGCCGCGATCCTTGGCCTTGTGAATCAGAATCCCGAAGATCCAGGTCCGCAGCGACGACCGTCCCTCAAAGCGGGCAAGCCCTTCGATCACGGCCATCCAAGTATCCTGCACCACTTCCTCGGCCACCTCCCGGTCCGCCACATGCCCCAGCGCCATGCGAATCAGCGCGCCGTGGTGCTTGGTAACCAACTCATCGAACGCCCCTTCGTCGCCGTTGCGCAGGCGGATGATCAGCGACTGTTCTTCATACGAGAGGGACAAGCCTGCCGAGGCAATCTGCGACGCTCTGACCGGCAAAGCCTGCAGCGACGATTCGTGACAGGTAATGACAACTGCATTCATGACTGGCCTCCGATCTGCAGCAGCTCCGTCACAAAGCCGGGAGCGCTGATAAGAGTGACTCGTGCGGGAGGGAAATTTTTCACCACCTCCACTCCCCGTTGATCGATAAAATCCACCTGCGAACAATCCAGGTAGACGAGCTTCTTCTGTCGAAGGAACGAGCGACACTCCCCGTCGAGCAGCGCAGCCCACTGTGCCGTGATCTTTCCTTCCAGCTTGAGCAGTACATCCTTCCCACTTTCTTGAATTGTGGTGATCTTCAACATCGCCTTGCGGTCTCCTTTGCTGTCGTCCACTGGGCAGACCATTCAGCAACAGCAGTGCCACTGCGTACGGTTGTGCGGTGCGATGCGCTAAGTGATTGATGCACCGATGGGAAAGCGAAGATTGGCGGACGAAACCGGCATACGATTGAGCCGGAGAAATTCCCAACATTGTGGGACCGTCACGATATATTGGGGAAATTTATTGGGAATGCAGGAGACTGCAGGAGAGAAGGGACTACGACTTCGCGTGGCGTTCGATACCGAGCTTTTTCATTCGCGCTTCAAGGGTCGTCGGCTTCAGGCCGAGGATAGCGGCAGCGCCCTTGGGGCCGCTGACACGCCAATTGGTTTGCTCCAGCACATCAATGATGTGCTGCCGCTCCGTTTCCTCAAGCGTGAGCGTCTTGGCAGCACCTGCCTTGCCGCTCGACGGCGACAGCCACTCTATTGGTTCGAGTTCCGTCCCTTCGCTGAGAATGATCGCCCGTTCGATGACATGTTCCAGTTCACGAATATTGCCAGGCCACTGGTAGCGCTGGAGCGCCGTCATCATCCGTTCGGGAATCCGGGTGATCTTCTTGCCGAAGTTCGCGGAAAATTTGCGCACGAAGTACTGCACGAGCAGCGGAATGTCGCCTTCGCGTTCACGCAGGGCAGGCAAGTGAATCGGGAACACGTTCAGCCGGTAGTAGAGATCGGGGCGGTACTGGCCGCTCTTCGAGAGCTGTTCGAGGTCCCGGTTCGTCGCGGCAATCACTCGCACATTCACCTTGAAGGTCTGCGTGCCGCCGACCCGTTCGAACTCGCCTTCTTGAAGCACACGGAGAAGTTTCGATTGGAGATCCAGCGGCAGCTCGCCGATCTCGTCGAGAAAGATCGTTCCCTTGTCGGCCACTTCAAACCGGCCCATCTTCTTCGTCAGCGCGCCGGTGAAGGCGCCTTTCTCATGACCGAACAGTTCGCTTTCGATCAGGCCGGCCGGAATCGCCGCGCAGTTCACTTTCACCAACGCCCGGTCCTTGCGCGGACTTAGATTGTGAATCGCGCGGGCGATCAGTTCTTTGCCGGTACCGGTCTCGCCGGTGATGAGCACTGTCGAATCGGTCGACGCCACCCGCTCTACGTTCTTGAGCACTTTTTTCAGTGAGGTCGAGCTGCCGATCAGCTCTTCGAAGTTATGCGTGCCTTTGATTTCTTCCTGTAAGTAGACATTCTGCGCTTCCAGACGAGCCTTTTCCTGCTCCGCCAGCACCTGCTCGGTAATATCGATAAACATCGTACGGGTGTATGCGCCGCCGGAGTCCGGTCGCGACCACCACCTGATCCACAACGGCTTGCCGTTATCCTTGCGGCGGAGTTCCAATACGACGCCGCTGGTATCGATGCCCTTGCCGATGGCGTCGAGCGCGGATTTCAGGCGTTGTTGCGCGGCCGGCGTATCGGGGATAAGGGTCTTCCCATAGGTGCCCTCGACTTGGTCCGGGGTAATGCCCAGGCTCTTCATGGCAGTCTTATTGGCCCGAATAAACCGGGTGTCGAGCCCCTCATGGACATAGGCGATCGGCGCTTCATCGAACAAGTCCCGCAACCGCTGCTCGTTCTCCTTGAGCATCGCGTCCATCTGCATGCGCTCCAACTCAGCGCCGACGCGCTGCCCGAAGACGCGAAAGACAGAGAGATCCAATTGTTCGAGTTCCATCGGCCGGCGCCCCATGACCGCGAGATGCCCCAGCACCCGGCCATTCACGCTCGTCACGGGAATGGCGAGGTAACTCTGGACGTCGAGTTCGTCCAGCTCATGCTTGTGGGATGGAAACCGGTCCGACACCTGCTCGCGGCAGTGATACAGCTCGCCGGCCAGCACTCTCTCGCAGGGAGTTCCGGCGATCGCGTATTCGAAATTGTCCAGGAAGCGGTCGCCCGCCCAGAAGGCCAATGTCCGCACCTTTGAGCGATCGGCGCAAAACTCCGAGACGAACGCGTATTCAACGCCGAACACTTTCGCGAGTTGCTGCACCAGCGCAGGGAAGAACTGTGTGCCGACCTTAGCCTCAACTCCCTCGACGATTTCTCGAAGGGCGGTGCTCGTCTTGGCTAAGTCGGTACTGCGCTCGGCAACTTTCTGTTCAAGTAACGACTGAGATTCCCGTAAGCGCCGTTCGGCCTCTTTTAACTCCGTGACGTTGCGGGAGACGGCCAGGAGCTTCTCGGGCTTGCCGTCTTTGTCGAGAATGACGGTGACTGAGACGCTCCACCAGGCGGGCGTCTTGGTCTGGGTCGTCGGGAAATATCCGGTGAACTGCCCCACCCTCCCCTGACAGGCCTGGTCGATCGCGGCCTGCGCATGGCCCCGATCGCAGCCCTCCCAGAATTCGACCCAGGGCGAACCGACCAGCGGACCGAAATCGCAAATTTCCAGTGCAGTCATCCCGTGGGCGTTGATCGAGAGGAGATGGCCCTTGAGATCGAGGATCTTGATGCAGTCGTGACTGCTTTCGATGAGCCGCGCCGCGAATTCCTCGCTGCGACGGAGAGCTTCTTCAAGATCAGGAGACGACATCGCGCTCACCTGCCGATGGGTCGTGGAGGGGGAAAATCGCGCCGAAGTCTAACACCGGTCGAAAAGGGCTGCAACGGAGGGAGTACCGACAAGAGCGATCGACGAACTGTCACCGCCGAGGCCGATAAGGATAAAGTCATATTGAGGGAAAACGGACATGGCAGATAATCGAAAGAAAAGTGACAATATTACAGGATAGGTGTGTGTATAAATGAAATAACTATATCTGATCGGGTGCGCCGGCTCAGCTACACTACTCCGCTAGCACACTGCTACGAACCTCTGTCCGTTACCCCTATGGCCAACGGACCTTCGGACAGCTTTCGCTGTCATCTCTGTACAAGACGCCGGAGAAGCCACCGTATCGCAATTCCTAACGAGCGAGAGTAGCACAGGCAAGCTTGCAAACCGTCCGCCTGAAAGAATGGTGTTCAAGGGTTTGAATACCGTGTCCCTTGAAGGTTGCTATGTCACACTCTATGCTTGGCGTCAGTCTGAAGAAGCTTTTAGAATCATTTATAGTTCAGGCTCCATGATTACACGGCACATCCGACACATCTCCTTCTGGAAGTGGTTTCCAAGTAACGATCCAATCGCTGTATCCGTTGCAAGGCTTTGCATTTTGAGAGAGGACCTATTCCTGGAGACAGCATCCTTTCTCGAAGATAGCATTTCTTCACTAGACAGGAACGGAGAGCCGTGGAGGACGATGTATTTCTGGAGAAGTTCGGTGCGGACGTTATTGGAGATTAGGAGTGCCCTTCAGGCATTGAAAGCTAATAAGGAATTTATTGAATCTCTATCAACTCAGCCGGAGCAATTTCGCAAGGCCTTCGAGGATCTAGATAAAAAAATAAGAACGGCGCATGACTTCCTCAAAGATATTCTCAACGAAGTTGGTGGTCACGTAAAACGTGAAGCTGTAAAAATGGCGCTCGAAAATATGGATATGGATCGGAAAGCGCTCATAGAACTTGGGCCTACAATTGCGGACTCTCACTACAAATTTGCTGGTGAGCTTATCGCTGAGATCATACTGCGGAAGGTTCCTACTGAGAGACGAGAGGCCTACTTGGAGGAGAAAATAAGAATGACCGCCGAGCTAACAGGTGCTCTCCATGCCATTGACATAGTTTTACTTGCCTATGTTGATAGCAGAGGATTGATGAAGTGATTTGTCTTGTCAGATGAAAGACCGAGACGTTCTCCATTTCGCAACCTACCACATCGACTCTTTCTCATCGGCATCCCTTCGTAGAGTCCCATGAAAACTTTTGGCGTAGCTCTGCTGGCAGCGATTCTCGGTTATGTCGTCGGGTTATTCGGGACGATGGTCGGGATTGAACTCTTCTCTTCCAATCAGCACGACAAATCCCTTGAAGCCGCGATGACCGGCGCGTTTGTCGGCGGCCCGTTGATCGCCGTGATCTCTATGATTGCGATCCTTGCGCTCAGAAGAAAACGGAGTTCGGAGAAGTAGCAAACGGCGTCAGGACAATTTCACGGCGCGCGGCGGCCTTTTCAGTATTAGGCGGGCAGGGTGACGAGATCGCAATGCTTGGCGATTCGCGAGAAGTCCTTGTCGGCTGTGAGCAGAGGAAATCCATGTTGGCAACATGCGGCGGCGATCAGGAAATCGATTGGGCCGGCGTTGACTCCTTTAACGCGACAGACCGATCGCAGGCGAGCCGCGGCCGCATAGGTTTCTCGGTCCAGCTCAAGGAGAGGGTAAGGGTCCAGGAGAGTGAGCAAGCGGTCGAACTGTTTCGTAGAACGGAGTCCGTCGAGGAGTTCCTGGAGAATATTGCCGATCAGAAAGAGCCCGTCACCTGACTCAAGATGCCAGCGAAAGGCGCGGACATAGAGGTCGTCTTCATTGACCCGCGGTCGTCGCAGCACTAATGACCACACAGACGTGTCAACGACCAGATTCACGGTCGCGACGATCCTTCTTATAATCCCAGCCCTTCCGGAATTCGATCGTGCCAAGCGCCTTCAGAATATTCCGCTGCCGACGGCGCTGGATGAATTCGGTCAACGCTTGCGTGACTGTTTCCTTCTTGGTGCGAAGCTTCCCGACCCGGCGGGCGCGCTCCAGCAACACATCATCAATCGCAAGATTCGTGGCCATACCTCCTCCATGTGTAGCGGCTACACAGAGCCTACGCCAGGGCAACGCCGCTGTCAAACCCTCGCACAGGATGCTTTGCTCCGACGAGGCTGAAGGCGGAGCTCGTGACTGGCTCGCGGGCGCTCCTAACCTCGTCACCATCTTCCTGCGACCTGTAAGATCTTCTCGGCTTCTCCGACTCCTGCGTAGAGAGTGGAATAATCCACTTCACCTACTTGAGGAGGATGGTCATGAAGAAGCAGATGCGGCATGTGACAAGGTGGGGATTGATGGCGGCGGTGGGTGTAGCGACGATGTCATTCACCGTGGCGGCCCATGCGGAAGGAATGAAGAAAAACCATCGGCTGTTGCTAAAGAGCGCGATTGAGAATGCGGACTATACGGAAGTCACGCTGCCGATTTTCGAAGGCCAGCGGAGCAGCGAGACGGTGTGGTTCGTGGTCACGGAGTCATCGGATAAGGCTGATGCCGCAACTCGCGGCGTCCACTATAGCCCGAAGATGGCCAACGGCAAAGGCACGCTCGCAGTGCAATCTGTGGGCATGGTGAACAGGAAGGTGCAGTTCCTCGGCAGTGTGGATTTTTCCCCGGAGCGTGTGGTGGTGCCGAGCGAGACCGGTTTCCCGCCGAAGGAAGCGAAGCCCGGCGCCATCGGCGAGGCGCTCTACACGCCGTTGATCCAGCTGCCCAACGGCATCGTGTTGAACGCGCCGCAGATCAAGAACAACAGCGGCAATCACGATCGCCTCATTCGCATCGATCTTGAGAAACATGTCGCCACATTTAAGATGACGGACGGGTTCTTCGAGGGCCGCCGCGTGCACTACACGTCGTTCAACGCGTCCGATCCGGCGATCGCCGCGCTGGAGGCGGCGAACTACACTCCGAATCTCAAGGCACTGCCGAGCAAGGGCGCGAACGGTCCGAGCTCAGCCTTGACCGGCTTGGCTCCCGTCGTGAACGGACCGACGGGAAAAATGAATCCGCATCGTCAGGGCCTCAGCTCCGCGCTCATGGGTGAAGGCGATCCTCTGAACATCGTGCAGGAGATTCCGTTCGGTGCACGCGCGCTGGCCTACAGCCCGATGTGGGATGTCCATGCGACGGTCTGGGCGCAGGTGCCCATGCAGGCCTCCAGCTCCGTCACCCTGACGGATTTCAATGACGTCGAGAAGAAAGCGTTCGCCGGTCAGATCACCGGTCCGGAAGGGAAGTCCTGGGGACCGATCGGTGTGGTGGTGAATTGCCCGATCATCAGCATCGAAGAATAGTCCGCTGACTTCTTGCTCATAGGGGTACGGCCTTACCGCCGTACCCCGCATTCCTTCGGCCCCGGCAATCTGAGATACCCCCCTACTCAATCCTCTTTGTCCCGATTCACCCATAGCACTCACTCACCCGCCACCCTCCTTCTGCGTCTTTTTCCCGAATACTCCGTCTCTAGAGATAGGTAGGTGAATTCTCTCCTGCCGCTTATCCAGGAGGCTCCCATGAGACCGCATATTTCTCTCGATGTTCGCCATGTCCCGGCATCGGTCGGCTTCTACCGGAAGGTGTTCGGGGTGGCGCCGCAGAAACAAACGGACGACTATGCGAAATTCGACCTGACGGCCCCGCCGCTGAACCTGTCGCTGGTGTCGTCAACGGGCAGGATCAGTGCGGTCGACCATCTCGGCATTGAAGTGGATTCGCTTGAAGAGATCGCGCAGTGGAAATCGCGGCTGCAGGCCGCCGGCGTGCTGGAGCGAGTCGAAGAAAACACAGCCTGCTGCTTTGCCCGGCAGGACAAACTCTGGTTCACGGATCCCGACGGAAATGCCTGGGAAGTCTTCCTCGTGCACGAGCAACTGGCGGTCGACGGCCCGCTGAGCCTGACAGGCTGTTGCGTCCCCGCCCATCCCGGCGCAACCCGAGCGGCAACTTGCGCATCGTCCTGAGGAGCGGTACCGTAGAAGGGCTTCATTCGGAGACGTGACTATGGCGCAGAACGTAGTGGTACAGGACGTCTGGATGGAGGTGCGCGGGCGACTGCGCGCCTTCATCGCCAAACGGGTCTCGGCTGAGGCGGCGGTGGAGGATCTGCTCCAAGAGGTCTTTCTCAAGATCCATGACAAGATCGACCAGGTGCAAGATCCCCGCCGGTTGGTTTCCTGGATCTTCACCGTCACGCGCCATGTGATTATCGATTATTACCGAACGCCACATCGGCATCGTGAACTCCCGGCCGGACTGGCGACGGACGTTGAAGCACTGATGGCAGCAGGTGAGCCGGAGGATGAGTCGGACGAGCCTCGCATGCAACTCGCTGGTTGCCTCCGCCCCATGGTGGATCAGCTGGCGCCAGAATACCGGGACGCCCTGAGGCTCGTCGAACTGGACGGGTTGACACAACAGGCCGCCGCTTCGAAACTGGGCCTGTCGCTTTCCGGCATGAAATCCCGCGTACAACGGGGCCGTCGACAGTTGAAAGCCATGCTGCATGACTGCTGCCTGATTCAGCTCGATGCGCGGCGCGGAGTCGCCGACGTAACCCTCCACAATCCTATAGCCACCCCCTGCGCGCCACCAGCCCTGATGATGCCGGAGCGGCGACCGGCACGGAGACCAGCCTGATGCCCATTGCACCGGACCGGCCTAGCTTGATAAAGATGAGTCTGACAATTCACTACCGGAGCACTTGACGACCATGTCATTCCGATCGACCCTTCACATCGACCACCGTTTCCTGACTCACACACTGTTGAGCCTGCTGCTCCTGAGCCTGCTTCCTGCCTCGTTGCATGCCGCGCGCGGCGCGAATAGCGGCAAGATGGAAGTGTTACCGTCCCAGAAAGCGGCCCCGGCCGCCGTGTTTCTGGATGCGCAAGGGACTGAGGCGGATTTGCGCCGGCAACTGCGGCTCAAAACAGGTGTCACCGAACTAAGCGCCGATCTTGCGCAGACCCGTTTTTCCGTGGCGCCTGTCTCGACCTTTGGCTTCGCCCCTCAGCAAGGGCTCGGGCTGGCCCTGGTCTCGCAGAGTCCGGACATGCTGTTGGAACGGACCGCGCCGGCTCCCAATGCCTACGAGATCCATAAACTGGCCGATGGCAGCGCCTTGGTGGTGGGCTTCGTCAGCGCAGACCTGAAGCCGCAGCTGACGCCTCAGCTGCGCCCCAAGAACATCCGGCTGGCGCTCTACTCCAATCCATCGGAAAAGGCCCCACACATTGTCGCCGTGCCGCTCAGCAAACTGGCAGTCGATCAGATGCCGCATCGGCTGGATCCGAAGAATCCGAACAGCCCGGTCGTATTGGAAATGGATCTGCAGAGCAGCAGCAACCGGCAATCGCCCCACGGCGGGCAATAATCCGCCGATCGGCCCACCAGCCTCTTTAACAGTCCATCGACTGCACATTCCTGATTTGGTCGAGAGATAGAAAGAGAAAATGGCTGGGGGACTAGGAATCGAACCTAGGTAGCCGGCTCCAAAGGCCGGCGTCCTACCGCTAGACGATCCCCCAGCGCGGTACGAAAGCGAATGGTAGATCTGCAAACAGGATGGATTTTTGGCTGGGGGACTAGGAATCGAACCTAGGTAGTCAGATCCAGAGACTGACGTCCTACCGCTAGACGATCCCCCAACCGACGCACACAGTAATATACGGATCGTGATTCCGTCAAGATCGACGCGAATTTATTGACAGAATTCGGCTTATGAGGCCGTGGCCCGCTCAAGCCCCAGCCGGAGCCGAAGGAGGGTCCGGTCACGGCCCAGGACCTCCATGACCTCAAACAGCCCTGGGCTGGCAGTCCTGCCGGTCAAGGCAACGCGGACCGGCTGAGCGATCTGGCCCATCTTGATGCCTTCTTCTTCCACAAACTTCTTGAACGATTCTTCCCAGACCTGCTTCGAAAATGTGGGAAGCGCCTCAAACCGTGCGAGCAACTTGCCGAACACCGGCGCGATGGACGGCGTGAGAAATTTCTTGGCAGCCTCTTCTTCAAGGACGACCGACTCGCCAAAGTAGGGCCGCACCCAGTCCACCATCTCGACCAGGGTCTTCGCCCGTTCCTTGACCAATACCACCAGCTGCGCCAGCCACTCCAACGACACCGCCCTGACCTGTTCCTGCAACCCGGCCCCTTCCAGGAGCGGGATCAAGGCCTGTGCAACCCCGGCCGGCGGACTGGCCTTAATGTATTCGGCGTTGATCCAGAGCAACTTGTCGGCATTGAAAACAGCCGCTGACGTTTGCACGTGCTTCCACGAAAACTTGTCGATCAACTCCTGCCGGGAGAAGACCTCTTGATCCCCATGCGACCAGCCCAGCCGCACGAGATAATTCACCATCGCCTCGGGCAGATAGCCCATGTCTTTGTAGGCCATGATCGAGGTGGCACCGTGCCGCTTGGAAAGCCGGGACTTATCCGACCCCAGAATCATCGGCAAGTGGCCGAACTGCGGGGCGGGAAACCCCAAGGCCTGAAAGATCGGGATTTGGCGCGGTGTGTTGGTCAAATGGTCGTCCCCGCGGATGACGTGGGTAATGTGCATGAGCGCATCGTCGACCACGACTGAGAAATTGTAGGTCGGATAGCCGTTCGAGCGGAGAATGATGAGATCGTCTGCCGCACTATTGTCGAAGGTGATCTTCCCTTTGATCAAATCATCGACCACGATCTGGCCTTCTTGCGGCGCCTTGAACCGCAACGCGGCATCGCCAGGCGGATTCGTGATCCCGAGAGTCCGGCAGCGCCCGTCGTATCGGGGCGACAGCCCTTTCGCCTCCGCCTCTTTGCGGCGTGCTTCGAGTTCCTCAGCCTTGCACACACACCAGTACGCCTGCCCCTGTTCCAATAGCTGCATGGCGTGGCTGCGATAGAGCTCCATGCGCTCGGTTTGCCGAAACGGTCCTTCGTCCCAATCGAGCCCCACCCATTTCATGCCTTCAATGATGGCCTGAATGGATTCATCGGTCGAACGGTCCTGGTCGGTATCTTCAATGCGCAGCACGAAGATCCCGTGCTGCTGTCGTGCAAATAGCCAATTGAACAGGGCGGTCCGGACTCCGCCAATGTGAAGGAACCCGGTCGGACTGGGCGCGAAGCGGACACGTACTTGGGTCATGCGTTCATCTCATTTTTAGTAGGGAAAGGCCGGTATCTATAACACGCACGGAAAAGTGTTGTACAGAATCAGACCGGTTCTGCTATGAGGATAGATATCGGTTGTATGGCAGAACTTACCCAACCAGCGGTCGTGCTTTCCACACTCGATCTGACACCCCATGTGCGGCAACTGGTCCTTCGCCCTCTCCAGCAGAAAATTTTATTTCAACCGGGGCAATGGGTCTCGCTGAAGCTGCCGGTCGGGGACAAACCGCCGCTCAATCGCGCCTACTCGATGGCCGATCCTTCTTCTCCCTACGGCGAGCTGACGCTGGTGTTTGACCGGGTACCCGGAGGGCTCGGCTCAAACTATCTCTATCAGTTGAAATCAGGCGACGAGGTTCCGCTCTCCGGCCCCTATGGGAACTTTGTGCTGCCGATGCCCCTGGATCGGGAACTTCTCTTTATCGCCCGCTATACCGGCCTAGTCCCGATACGCTGCCTTCTGAAACAACTGGTCGAAGCCCACGCGATCCGCTCAGTCCTCCTCATTGCCGTTGCCCCGTCCGAAGAAGAATTACTGTTTCACCAGGAACTGCTCACCATGGCCGTCCAATCCCCCTCATTCCGATACTTGCCCTTGGTCATACCGGGCGGAGAAGCAGAAGCGGTTGAGCGAACGCTGGCCATGCTGCGTCCCCTCGTAGAGGGGCAACCGAAAGTCATCCCGATGATCAGCGGCACAAAGGGATTTGTCCGGCCAATACGGGCGGCGTTGATGGAATACGGATATGACCGGAAAGAAGTGAAGACGGAAACCTTTGATTAGTGCCCTTCCCTGACGAGATTCTTGTTTACCGCAGGAATCTCCACCACAATGTCCTGCGTGCCGTTCGGGACACATTGACAGCCGAGGCGAGACTGCAATGTCGTGATCGGAGCCTCGTCCAACTGATCGAATTCATCGTCGGTCCCCTCACTACAGCTCCCAAGCCCTTGCTTGACGATCACATGGCAGGTCGAACAGGCGCACACGCCGCCACACACATGTTCTAAATCCACCCCGTTCGCCATCGCTACGTCAAGAATGCTTCCCGGCAAACCGGTTGGCCCATAGGGGATTTTCGTGGGGTCGACGGCCACTTTGGTTACCGTGCCATCCGGCTCAATATAGGTAATGGTATAGGGGGCTTGAGGAAGCTCATAGTCTGTCTTTTCGATATACGGATTAGTGCCTCCCATGTGCTTGGTCCTTTCTCTACAGAAAACCCCAGATTCCTGTGTTGACAGCTCTAAAAGCTGCGTGGTATCTTTAGTCCGACCTTATTGATCGGAGATCATTATAGTCTCCGATCCCATTGATCGGCAATAGCCATGTTGAAGATTTCAAAAAAAGCTGATTACGCCCTGATGGCGCTCCAACACATCGCCTTGGTGCAATTCGGAGATGTGACACCGGGCCGTGTCGTCAACACCAAAGAGATCGCGGAGGAATATAACATCCCTCTCGAACTCCTGGCGAAAGTGCTGCAGACGCTGGCTAAGAACGGGTTAATTGAAAGCCACAATGGTCCCAAGGGCGGCTACCTCCTGGCCCGCAGCACCAGGCAGATTACGATCGCGCAGATTCTCGAAGGTATCGAAGGGCCGCTGGGCATTACGGATTGCTCGCATGAAAAAGAAGGCGAACTCTGCCTCCAGCGGGAACACTGCAATATCCGCACACCGCTGCTCAAGGTTCAAGATAGTATCTATCAGCTTCTCAATAATATGACGCTGCAAGACATGATGGGCGGCACGCCCCTCATCACGATTCAGTCTCCCACGGCACAAGGAGTCGCACAATGAAGCTCCCTATTTTCCTGGATAATCACTCAACCTCCCCGATGGATCCCCGGGTGCTAGAGGCCATGCTGCCCTACTTCATCGAGAAGTTCGGCAACGCCGCCAGCCGCAACCATGCCTTCGGCTGGGCAGCAGAAGAAGCGGTTGAAAATGCCCGCAAGCAGATCGCGAAGCTGATCAAGGCCGATTCCAAGGAGATCGTCTTCACCAGCGGCGCCACCGAGTCGGACAATCTGGCGATCAAGGGCGTCTTGGAAATGTACAAGGAGAAGGGCGATCACATTATTACGTCGTCGACGGAACACCGCGCAGTGATCGACACCGCCAAGGCCCTCGAAGCGAAGGGCAAGGCCACGGCGACCTATCTCCCTGTGGATAAATTCGGGATGGTGAATCCGGAAGACGTGCGGAAGGCGATTACGGACAAGACGGTTTTGATTTCCGTAATGCTCGCCAACAATGAAATCGGCACGATCAACCCGGTGAAGGAAATCGGCAAGATCGCCAAGGAAAAGGGCATCCTCTTCCATTGCGACGCGACGCAAGGAGTCGGCAAGATCCCCGTCGATGTGCAGGATATGGGGATCGACCTGATGTCTTTCTCGGCCCATAAGATCTATGGCCCGAAGGGTGTCGGCGCCCTCTATGTCAGAAAGAAGAACCCCCGCGTGCGGATCGCCGCCCAAATGGACGGCGGCGGACACGAACGCGGCATGCGGTCCGGCACCCTGCCGGTTCCGCTGATCGTCGGCTTCGGCAAGGCCTGCGAGTTGTGCGAACAGGAACTGGCTACGGAATCCGTACGCCTTGCCGCGATGCGCGATCGCCTGCAGGCCGGCATCATGAAGGAGATCGATGAAGCCTATCTTAACGGCCATGCGACTCAGCGCTTGCCGCATAATCTGAATATTTCCTTCGCCTATGTCGAAGGCGAATCGCTCTTGATGGGCATGAAAGACATTGCGCTCTCATCCGGTTCTGCCTGCACCTCGGCGACGTTGGAACCGTCCTATGTCCTGCGGGCTCTGGGCGTCGGCGTGGAACTCGCCCACTCGTCCATCCGCTTCGGCCTGGGCCGCTTCAATACGGACGAAGAGATTGACTACACGATCAAGAAGGTTATTGAGATCGTGACGAAGCTGCGTGAAATGTCGCCGTTGTATGAAATGGCGAAAGAAGGGGTCGATTTGAAATCCGTTCAGTGGGCGGCACACTGATCCAGCCCACTGACTCAGATAGTCACGAGGAGGACGCACCATGGCATACAGTGACAAAGTCGTTGATCATTTCAATAATCCCCGGAACATGGGGAGCTTCAAGAAAGACGAAGAGGGCGTGGGGACCGGTATGGTCGGTGCGCCCGAGTGCGGCGACGTCATGAAGCTGCAGATCAAGGTCCAGAACGATACGATCGTCGATGCCAAGTTTAAGACCTTCGGCTGCGGCTCCGCCATTGCCAGCTCCAGCCTGGCCACCGAATGGCTTAAGGGCAAGACCATCGAAGAGGCGCAGAAGATCAAGAACACCGACATCGTTCAGGAACTGAACCTGCCGCCGGTTAAGATTCACTGTTCGGTTCTGGCCGAGGATGCGATCAAGGCGGCGCTGGCCGACTATCAGAAGAAAGCCGACACCAAGTAACGGGAGGAGGGAGCGCACTATGGACGCCACGAATACGGAAACCCAGGCCCCGGTCATTTCGCTCACCGATGCAGCCATCAAGGAAGTGAAGCGCCTGATCAACGTCCAAGGCATTGAAGAAGGCGGTCTGCGCCTCGGCGTGAAGGGCGGCGGCTGCTCAGGCCTGAGCTACACCATCAATTTCGACGAGAAGATCGGCCAGTACGACCAGGTCTACGACTTTGACGGGGTGAAGATCATTGTGGATGCCAAGAGCGCCATTTATCTGCAAGGCACCCAGCTGGATTTTCACAAAGATCTGATGGGCGGGAATTTCAAATTCGTGAATCCGAATGCCAACAAGACCTGCGGCTGCGGAGAATCGTTCTCCGCTTAAACAAGTACGCGCATGGATGGACACACGCATCAGCACACCAGCGGTCGACGCGAGCTGCAGATGGCCCGCAGCATGTGCTGGCACTGCCAATCCGAGGTGTCGGGAGAATATTTCTGTGACCGTTGCGTGAAAGTCCAACCGGTGTCGAAGGAGCTGGACTACTTCACCTGCTTCGGCTTTCCCCGCCGCCTGTCCATCGACCAACAGAAGCTCGAAGCAAAGTTCTATGAATTGAGCCGGGCGTTCCATCCCGACTTCTACCAGAACAAGAGCGATGCGGAGCAGACCATCAGCCTCGGCAACTCGGCCATGCTGAATACCGCCTATCGCACGCTGCGGGACCCGATTCAGCGAGCCGAATACCTGCTGGATCTCGAAGCAGGTTCGGTGAAAGACATTCGCACGACGCCGCCCGCCGATCTGTTCGAAGAAATCCTCGAACTGCAGGACACGCTCGATGAATTCCGCGCCAGCGACCGGACGTCGGACACTGCCGCGGCACTCCGGACCCAGCTGCAAACCGAACGCGCCGCACTCGAACAACGGCAACGGGACATGGAATCCCAGCTTCAGCAGCTCTTCGGCCGGTGGGATGCGCTGCAGGATCGGGGCGAGGCGACCGACCAGGCGCGCGCCGAACGCGACCGCATCCTGAAAGACATGCGGGACATCCTGTCCAACCGCACCTACGTGAAGAACATCGTCAACGACCTCGTCGCGACCATCGCGTAATCACCATGGCACGCATCGTCGGCATAGACCTCGGAACAACGAACTCCCTTGTCGCCTATATGGACAAGGGGACGCCACGTGTCATTGCAGGGCGCCATGAGCGGGCGATGGTTCCCTCCGTCGTTGCGCTGACCGATAACGGGCTCATCGTCGGTGATCCGGCCAAAGAGCACCTGACCAGAAATCCCGAACGCACGGTTTATTCCGTAAAACGGTTTATGGGAAAAGGCCTGGCCGATGTTCAAGACGAACTCGCCTACTTCCCCTACACCCTGACCGAGAAGGGCGGGGTCATCCGGATCAAGCTCGGCGAGAAGACCTATTCGCCTCCACAAATCTCGGCCATGATCCTCAAAGAGCTCAAGCTCCGAGCGGAAGCCTTTCTCGGAGAGAGCATCACCAAAGCCGTCATCACCGTCCCCGCCTATTTCAACGACAGCCAACGGCAGGCGACCAAAGACGCCGGCATGATCGCCGGACTTGAAGTCTTGCGCATCATCAACGAACCGACCGCTGCGTCGCTGGCCTATGGTCTGCAAGAAAAGACACAGGGCACCATCGCCGTCTACGATCTCGGCGGCGGCACCTTCGACATCTCGATCCTCAAACTGAAAAATGGCATCTTCGAAGTGCTCGCCACGAACGGCGATACCCACCTGGGCGGCGATGATTTTGACCGATTGATTGCGGATCTTTTCCTCGCAGATATTCAGCAGCAGTTCGGACTCGATCTCAATGCCCATCCGGATCACATGCAAGGGATCAGGCTCGAAGCCGAACGGGCGAAGATACGCCTTTCGGAAGAACTCAAGACCATAGCCACTCTCGACCTGCCGGAAGGCAAGGGCCGGTTTACACGAGAACTCACCCGCGATCAGATGGAGTCGCTGTGTACCGCCTTGGTGGAGCGTACGCTCGGTCCCTGCCGTATAGCTCTGAAGGATGCCGGATTGACTCCGACTGACATTGACGAAGTCGTCCTTGTCGGCGGCTCGACAAGAATGCCGCTGGTGCGCCAACGCGTCCAGGCCCTCTTCGGCAAACAACCCCACTGCGAGCTCAATCCGGATGAAGTGGTTGCCCTCGGCGCCGCAGTGCAGGCAGACATTCTGAGCGGCGGCACAACCGACATGCTTCTCCTCGACGTCACGCCTCTTTCGCTGGGCATCGAAACAATGGGCGGGGTCATGAGCAGCCTCATCCGCCGCAACACGACGATTCCCGCCAGCGCCAAGGAGATGTTCACGACCTATGTGGACGGACAGACCGGCGTAGACATTCATATTCTTCAGGGCGAACGGGAACTGGCGAAAGACAACCGCAGCCTGGCCCGTTTTCGGCTGAAAGTTCCACCGTTGCCCGCAGGAGTTCCCCGCATTGAAGTCACCTTCCTGATCGATGCCAACGGCATCCTCAATGTGATGGCCAAAGACATGCGAACGGGAGACACCCAATCCATTGAGGTCAAGCCGTCCTATGGATTGTCGGATCAGGAAGTCGAGCGGATGATCGAAGATTCGTTCAAGTTTGCCGCGGACGACGTCAGTGCGAGAAAATTGATTGAAGCCCGGCTCGACGCCGGAGCGCTGATCATCACCACGGAAAAATCTTTAACCGACGGCGGACAACTCATCTCCGGCGACGAGGTCACCGCCATTCGCCAGGTACTCTCGGCACTGGCCTCCGCCAAGGATGGGAACGACCCCCGCACTATCCGGGCACGGATGGCTGATCTTGAACAGGCCGCAAAAAGCCTGACTGTGGCCATGTTGGACGATTCCCTCAAGCGAGGGTTGCAAGGCAAAAAGGTCTCTGAGGTTACATAAATCCTGGAAGCGAGGACGAGCGATGGATTTGAAGTGGCAGAATACAGAAGATATCGCGATTCGACTGGTCGAGGAACACCCGGGTGCGGATCCGCTGACTGTTCGATTCACGGACATGCACGCCTGGATCGTAGCGCTGTCTGACTTTAAGGATGACCCGAAGAAATCGAACGAGAAGATCCTCGAAGCGATTCAGATGGCCTGGCATGAGGAATACCAGGACTCACAATCCTAACAACTCACGGCGAAGCGATACCCTCCCCGACGGGCCCCCCTTCAGGAATCTGATCCAGCTTATAGAAATCGGTCGGTCCAAGACGGCGCGCAGCCGATTGCGTCGGTTCGCTTCCTTTGGCAAACAGCTCGACGGAGCCTTTTTCTCCATCCCCTTCTTGTTCTGACTCCAGCAGCCCGGTCGTGGGGTCGACCTTCACATAGGTGATGCCTTCCGGAATTTCGAATGGAACAACCGGCAGCTGAAGCAGCGCGTCCTTCATGAACTGAATCCAAATCGGCAATGCCGAACGGGCGCCGGTCTCGCTCTCTCCCAAGGGACGGCGATCGTCAAATCCGACATACACGCCGGTCACCAGGTTCGGAGCCCCACCGATAAACCAGGCATTGATGTACTCATTCGTCGTGCCGGTCTTCCCGGCGACCGGCCGGTCGATCACCTTCGCCGCCTGCCCGGTCCCTTTCTGAATCACGTCTTCCATCATGTTGGTGATGAGGTATGCCGTCTCTTTCGCGATGATTTCGTGCGGCTGATCCTCCATGGCTTCAAGTGTCTTGCCGGTACTGTCCTTGGCCACCTTGATCGCAAAGGGCTCGGCTCTCGTCCCTTTGTTCAGAAACACGCCGTAGACCGAGGTCAGTTCCAACAGCCCGATAGAAGACGATCCCAACCCCAGGGATAAATCCGCGGGGAGCGGACTCGTGACGCCGACGGTTCGCGCAAACTCGATGACATTCTTGATCCCCACTTTGTCCAGCAATCGCACGGTGGCCAGATTGTGCGAATGCGCCAGCGCATCGCGCAACGTCACCATCCCGTGGAATTTCCTTCCGTAGTTCTCCGGCTTCCAGATCTTGTCGTCGGCTTCCTGCTCGTACACCACCGGCGCATCGAGAATCTGCGTCGCAGGACTCATCCCCTGCGCCATCGCCGTCGCATAGATGACGGGCTTAAACGCAGAACCCGGCTGCCGATGAGCCTGCACCGCTCGGTTATATTCACTGCGTGAAAAATCGTAGCCGCCGACCATCGCACGAATCGCCCCCGTCCGGGGATCCACCGCGACCAACCCGCCTTCGACAATCGGCGTCTGCTCCAAGGTCAATTGCATCCCGTCCTTAGCAAGCTTCTTGACGCTGACCTCAATCACATCGCCCGGCTTCAAGGTCTTCTTGACATCAGGCATCAGCACCGCATCCTGCGTCGGATCGGTCCCTTTCAATACGCGTTTGACCCAGGCCATGTCATCGAACAGGAGTTTCGCCGTCTGATCCCCGAGTTGGACCACATAGTGATCCTTGGCCTGCTTCAGCACGATGCCTTCAAGAAAATCTCCGGCCTTGATCGGTTGATCCGAGAGCGGAGCCCCGGGGATTTGCACCGTCGCAAGATCGACTGTCTTCTTAGGCCCACGCCACCCCTGGCGTTTGTCGAGATCCCGCACACCCGCAAGAAACGCACGCTCTGCAGCTCGCTGCATTTCGAGGTTCAGCGTGGTGAAGATCTGCAACCCGCCCTTGTACACCATGGATTCGCCGTACTTTGCGACCAGTTGCTGCCGCACATGCTCCACAAAATACGGCGCAATGTGCTCACTCCCAGGCCGGCGGAACTTCAACTCCTCTGCAATCGCGGCATCGCGCTCAGCGACGGGAATGAACCCCGCCTCTTCCATACGCGCGAGCACATGCTCCTGACGCTTTTTGGCCCGCTCGTAGTTCGTGAACGGGGAGAACCGGCTCGGCGACTTCGGCAGTCCTCCGAGAAACGCAGACTCGGCGAGCGTGAGCTTTTCGATCTCTTTCCCGAAATACGATTGGGCCGCAGACGCCACGCCGTAGGACCCCTGACCGAAATAGATCTGGTTCAAATAGGTTTCAAGAATCTGCTCTTTCGTGGATACCGCTTCCATCTTATAGGCCAGAATCAACTCCCGCAGCTTCCGATCATACGATCGCTCCGCGGACAAGAAGAGTGACCGCGCCAGTTGCTGCGTAATCGTGCTCGCCCCTTCCACCTTCTTCCCGCCGTGACGAAGATTGGTCCAGGCCGCTCGCAGAATACCGATATAGTCCAGCCCCGGATGTTCGAAGAACCGCACGTCTTCCGTCGCAATCACGGCTTGCGTCAATGTCTTCGGAATACGGTCCAGAGGAGTCAGCGTCCGCCGCTCGATAAAGAACTGGCCGATCGGCTGCCGATCGTCGGCATACACCGTCGTGACCAAACTCGGTTGATAGCCCTGCAAGAGATCCAAGGGGGGAAGATCCTGCGCCAAATGCCAGATCACGCCGGCCGCAGCCGTAACACCCACAATGCCGAGAGCACACAGCGTCAACAGGGTGATCTGCCACCAACGCCAGGGACGACGCGAAGACTGCTGTGTTTCAACGAACCGGTCGTCACCAGGCATTCAGGCACGCTCCAAAGGGAAAAAGAATCCGGCAGGGTCGCCTCGTCACCTTACAATGCATCCCCCCAAAACTCAAGCAGACCAGTCAATCAGACCCGGCACACCATAGGCCTTCCTCCCGGAATGCGTGGAGCAGAGTCACGCGGGCCACTCCACTCATCAACCACTCAAGATTGCACAGGAATTTACCGAGAAGATAGCCGGAGATGTGGCACTGTTCTGCGCTCCGGCGATCCATCCTTGGTTAAGGGTTATCGCCTAATTAATTTAACCCTTTCATTTCGTGACCGGATGCCACCGAGCGTGATGAAGCCTTTCCTGCAGCCGCAAGATGAATACCGACGCCACGACGCCCTGCTGCGCTATGGCATCCTGGACTCCGAAGCCGAACAGGCTTTCGATGACCTGTGCCAGCTTGCGACACAGATCTGCGGAGCACCCATGGCCTACATCGGCTTCATGGATCGAACGCGCCTCTGGTTCAAAGTCCGCATCGGAATCCCCCACACCGAACTACCGCGAGATCGCTCTCTCTGCGCCCATACCATCTTACAATCGCACCCTATCGTGCTTCCCAATGCCTTGGCCGATCTTCGATTTGCGGATCATCCCATGGTCACGGGAGAGCCGTTCATTCGTTTCTATGCAGGGATTCCACTACTCACTGCCAACGGCGATGCGATCGGCACCCTCTGCGTGCTCGACCGTCATCCCCGCCATGTCAGCCAGAAGCAGGAGCAGGCACTTACAGCCTTAGCCCGGCAAGTCATGAGCCAGTTGGACCTCCGTCAACGCACGAAGCAGCTCGCCCAGAGCGCGCAAGCCCAACGGCAAACCGAAGCGATGCATGAGCGACTGCTCCTGGCATTGGGACACAGCACCGAGGGCGTCGCTCTCCTGACCAAGGAAGGCCGCTATACGTTCGTCAACGACGCCTTTGCCGCCATGCATGGTTTTCGTCCCATCGATCTCATCGGGCGGTCCTGGACGACGTTGTATCCGCCCGAATGGGTCACCAAACTCGAAGACATATTTTTCCCTCTCCTGCGCCAGCACGGCATCTGGCGGGGAGACCTGATCGGCCGCACCAAATCCGGCGAATCCATCTGGGTCGAAACCTCCTTGAAGACGCTTCCGGAACGGCACCATGAAGAACAGTGGCTGATCTGGACCTGCAGCAACATCACAGGACAAAAACAGGCGCTGGAGGAAATCGCCGATACCCGGGCGCGCCTGCAAACAGTCCTCGATTCCGCCACAGAAATCGGCATCATCGCCACCAATCCGCAGGGCATCATTACGCTCTTTAACTTTGGCGCCGAGCGTTTGCTGGGCTACCAGGCCGATGAAGTGATCGGACAGCGCACCCTCGACTCTTTCCATCTCCCGTCTGAAATAGCCGTTCGCGGGCAGCAGCTGTCTGAACGATTCGGGCGCCCGCTGGCCGGTGCCGATGTCCTGGTTGAAGCCGCACGCATGGGAGGATACGAAGAGCGGGAATGGACCTACCTTCGCAAAGACGGCGACTGCATCACCGTCAACCTGGTCGTCACGGCCGTACGCGGGTCCAACGGTACACTGACGGGATTCCTTGGTATTGCGAAAGATGTCACCGCCTTGAAACAGGCGACACTCCAGACCGAGGCTCAGCAGGCGCTGTTATCCGCGATCTCTGAAGTGCAAGAAGCCTTTATCGAGGAATCCAGCACCCAGAACGTATTCGCAGGCCTGCTCAATCGGTTTTGCACGCTCACCCGCAGCGCAGGGGGTATGATCGGAGAGCTTCTGCCTCGGCAAGGTCTCCCGCCGACGGCGCATCTTCTCGCGTCGACGTCGTCCCTACAGCCGAACCCGCAGGGACCCGCCGAGCTGGAACGCGCCAGCGTCATACAAG
This sequence comes from Nitrospira sp., assembly GCA_013140455.1. GTDB lineage: Bacteria > Nitrospirota > Nitrospiria > Nitrospirales > Nitrospiraceae > Nitrospira_D. The sequence continues at coordinate 31,517 of JABFSU010000086.1, forward strand.
ACCCTCGCCTTAAATGCCACATCGATCAGGTCCTCGCGAAAGGCGAGCCACTGCTCGTCAACGAAACCGCACACCCTCTGAATCCTACCAGCCCAACGGTGAGCGACCACACGCGCCACACCTTTCTCGGCCTTCCGCTGCTTCAAGGAAACCGTGTGATCGGTTTTATCGGTCTGGCCGGTCGACCGGATGGATATCCGCCGCCCTTGATCGAGTATTTAGACCCGTTGGTCCAGACCTGCGCCAACATCCTCCAGTCGTACCGAAACACGCTCCAGCGAAAAGAAGCAGAAGGCGCGTTACGCATCGCGGCGCAGAATCTGGAAGCGCAAAACCATGAACTCCAGCGGGCTCGCGATCAGGCCTTGGCGGCGACACAGGCCAAAAGCGCCTTCCTCGCCACGATGAGTCACGAAATCCGCACGCCTATGAATGCCATCATCGGCATGGCCGATCTGTTATTGGAAACCACGCTCACCGACGAGCAAAAGAATTTTGTGAATCGGTTCAGTCGGGCGGCAAACTCCTTGCTGGGACTGATCAACGACATTTTGGATTTGTCCAAGATCGAATCCGGCCATATGAAACTGGAGGAGATTCCCTTCGACCTTCGGGAACTCGTCGAAACCAGCGGCGAACTCATGGCCGTGCGGGCGCACGCCAAGAGCCTTGAGCTTATCATCCACGTGGCACCTGATGCCCCTCAGTTCGTGATGGGAGATCCCACACGTCTGAGGCAGATCCTGATCAATCTCCTCGGCAATGCCATTAAATTCACCGAGCGGGGAGACATCATTCTGCGGGTGCAGCAACACGCCGCGCCCCCAGAAAGCCTGCTGCATTTCAGCGTGACGGACAGCGGCATCGGCATTCCCGAAGACAAGCTGAATACGATCTTCGAAAACTTCACACAAGTTGATTCTTCCACGACAAGAAAATACGGCGGCACCGGGCTCGGCCTGAGCATCTGCCGACACCTCGCCGAACTGATGGGCGGACACGTCTGGGCTGAAAGCACGCTCGGAGCAGGCTGCACCATGCATGTCACCGTACGTCTGCCGCAGACCGCCTCCGAGCCTCCTGCCAGCGATGAGACCGGCCCGCGCCTGACCGGCACACGCATGCTGATCGTCGATGACCATGAAACCAATCGCCTGGTCTGCCACGACATCCTCGCTCGGACAGGCGCCAGTATTGTCGAAACCGGTGACGGTCCGGCCGCGTTGGCTGCGATGCAGAAGGCCCACACCGACGGCCTACCATTTCATCTTGTCATCCTCGATTGTCGCATGCCGGAGATGGACGGTTTCTCCGTCGCCGAGGCGATGCGCGCATCCCCGGAATTATCCAAAACGCCAACCATCATGCTGACATCTGATGTGAGCAGCGGAAACGCAATGAACGCTCACACCTTGGGCATTCGCCAGCATCTCAGCAAACCCATTCGAAGCATGGCGCTGCTCAACGTCGTCCACAATATCTTGACCGAAATACCACGGATCCTCCTCGACCAGACTCCGGCACCAGCTCCGCTCGCAGTATCCTCCGAAGTACCGCCCCCCTCGGCCCGAACGTTTGCGACAGGCCGGATCCTCCTCGCCGAGGATCTGGAGGACAACCGCGACGTCGTCGCGCTCTTTCTGAAGTCCACGGCCTACGAACTCGACATGGCAGAAAACGGGGCGATCGCATTAGAGAAATTCAAAACGAGCCTCTACGATCTCGTATTCATGGACATGCAAATGCCCATCATGGACGGGTATGTCGCCACTCATCGGATTCGGGAATGGGAGAAGGAACACCGGCGCACGCCGACCCCGATCCTGGCGCTCACGGCCAACGCATTTCCCGAAGAACTCGAGAAAAGTCTCGCGGCCGGCTGTACCGCGCATCTCACGAAACCGATTAAGAAAAAGACGCTGCTGGAGGCTATCGGCCACTATGCCCGACATTCCGATCACCAGGAGGCTGCTTGATGCACACCACCCCCCCGCTCCATCCGGCATCGACAGACGACGCGATGATTGTCCGCGTGGAAGCGGATTTTGAAGACCTGCTGCCGAAATTTATGACCAATCGCAAGAAAGAGGTCGTGACCATGCGGGAGGCGCTGACGCAACAGGATTTTGAGACCATCCGCAAGATTGCTCATGGCATGAAAGGAGCCGGCGGCAGCTATGGCTTCGATCGTATCACCGCAATGGCCGCCACAATTGAACAAGCCGCGAAGGCAGGATCAGCGGCTTCGATTGCTGCAGAGCTTGCGCTGCTCGCAACATATCTGGAGCAGGTCCAGGTGGTGTTCGACTAGCGACGACGGCAGACAGAGAAAGGGGATTCCATGACAGAAACAACACCTTCAGGCAAACCTACATTGCTGATGGCGGAAGACGAGGAAGATACCGCCAGCTTGATCAGATTTCTCCTGGAGCGCGCCGGGTACCACGTCGTCCATGCACCCGACGGCCAGCAGGCGCAGCAGTTGATCGACACCATGGCGCCGCCGAGCCTGGTCTTGCTCGACATCATGTTGCCGCACATGAGCGGCCTGCAGTTACTGCCGTATATTCGGAAGAAGACTGAATGGCAGCGGGTTCCCATCATCATGCTTACCGCAGATTCAAGCGAACATGACATTCAACAGGCCCTGGCCGCAGGCGCCAATGACTACATGGTGAAACCCTTCAACCCGCGGGAACTCACCGCACGGCTGAGCCGCTTCCTCAAAGTCGCGGCCTAGTCGGGGATGGCGGGTGACAGGCGTGACTGACACTACTCTCTCCCTGTCGATTGTCGACGTTGGATGGCTGACCACCTTCACCATTCATGGTCTGATTCTGTTCCTCCTCGGATGGACTCTCGTCATCCGCCGGCTCCGTGTCTCGACCGACCGACGGCGGCGGCGGATGGTGACCGTCTGGCGTCCGATCCTAGCCCAGAGCTTGATCGAAGCGCCTGAAACCCTTCCACCGATCCACCCGCGCGACCGGGTGCTATTTCTCTACTTATGGAATCATCTGCAGGAGTCCATCAAAGGAGAATCATCAGACGAGCTGTGCGCGGTGATACGGCGGACTGGCATGGATCACGTCGTGCACCACTACTTGGCCAAAGGGACGTTGCGGCAGCAACTACTGGCGATCGTCACGCTCGGCCACTTGAAAGATCCCTCAGCTTGGCTGCGCCTCGTCGAACTGGCGCATGACACGAATGCGTTTCGCTCCCTAGAGGCCGCCCGCGCCCTGGTGCGCATCGATGCCCCGCGGGCCATTCCTGTGTTGGTCCCCTTGATGTCCCAACGCGTCGATTGGTCTCCGCTCAAAGTGCTGGCCATCCTACAGGGCGCAGGGGATGAACTCGTCGCCCGTGCCCTCGGGGAAGCCGCGGTCAAGGCGCCGCCGCTCATTGCCGCTCGCTTACTCCGCTTCCTCGCCTCGATCAGGATTCATCGCGCGTTGCCGCTGATTCGTCCCCTGCTGGCCCGGCGCCCTCTGCATGAAGACGTGCTGGCCGGGTGCCTGTCACTGTTTGGGCAATGCTCCGACCCGCAGGACCTCTCCACTGTGCGACAGTACCTCACCCACCCGACTTGGTTCATTCGAGTCCAAGCTGCGACTGCCCTCGGAAAGATGGGAGTCGAGGAAGATGAGGGTCACTTGATCGGATTATTGGGCGACTCACACTGGTGGGTACGCTACAGAGCTGCGGAGGCCCTCTCCATTCTGCCGTCAATGACAGAAGATAAACTATCGATCCTTGTGCAAACACTGCCGACGACGGAATCGCGGAAGGTGCTCACACCCTTTGTCGCCAAGCGGTTTGAAGAATCCCTGGCTCACACGTCCGGTCTGTCCGCGGCCTGATCGCGCGGTCGCTTTACCGGGAGCCGGTGGCAAACGTGAGCACGTGAACCCCCTTCAGCTCAGGAAGCGTCACGAAGGTCCCGCGTTGTTCAATTCCTTTCATAGACGAGCGTGATGGATCGAATCGCCAACCGCCGGGCACTTCAAGCGTCAAGCCAGCCACAGACTCCGGAGTCGTGATCGTGACAGTCCCGCCCCGCACGCCTTGCGCGACATCCAGCTGCACCTGGTTGCGTGCCGCCCACCAGCGGCCGAATTCTCCTACTGAGCCGAACCAGGCATAGGACCGCACACCTTCGACAAACCCTTTCTCAAACGCAAGCTTATGATCGAGGATGTTGGGATGGATGAGGACGACCATTACACCACCGTACCGACTGATCTGGCGCGCGACCTCCAGGGCTTCCGGCAGCCGGTCGCCCATCTTCGGCAGCTCTTCGTCTTCAATCGTGACGGGAAACTCGAACAGCTCGACTTCACTGTCCGTCAATCGGTCGTAGTTCAGTTGATACGGCAGATGGGTGAGCGAATTGTTCGCGGTGGCTGTTGAGCTGTACTGATACCCGGTGGCCAGCAAGGCCTGCGGAAGGCTGAACGGATTGGAGAGTTCGCCCGGCCTGAACGACACGATGGACTGGCCTGAAAAATGATCGATCAAGAATTTGCTGACCCGTAATTCGCCGAGGATGCTCGCGTTCAATGCCGTCGTGCGATCCTTCACGAACGGCGCGTAGGCGGGATAGGCCTCGCGCCCCGTCCCCATCGGAAACCGGTTGAAAACCTTCGAATGGGCAATCGTGTGGCTCCCCAGCTCCATGCCGAGCGCCGCAAGACGCGTGAGATACCCCACCCCCTCCTCGTTAAAGAAAATATCATCGTTGTAGTCGCGAATATATTTCACTTGAATGAAGTAGGTGCCAACCACCCCCTGGCTTTGTTCATACTCCGCATAGTCCACCGCATTTTTGATGGACTGCGTAAAATCCACATCGTGCGTGAGCATGACCGACAGCGACTTGCCAAACGGGACCGTTCCCAGCGTCACCGCACCGGCCTGGGCGGTGCGATAGATCGACTTCAGCAGCCGCAGCCAAACATCGAGGGTCGGATCAAACTGATTGTCGTAGGTCTGAACGAGTTCCTCTCCACGATTGTTGTACCCTTTGAGCAGCAGGAATCCGAGATCGAGCCCGATCGCATAAGCCCGGCCTTGACCATAGATCTTCTGCGTGATAGCCGCCGTGCCGTCATCGAATCGGGCGAGCGGGGCAACACTCTCGGTATAGCCATAGGTCCCCATCACCTCGATGCCCTTGTCTCGAATCCCGACACGCACGTGTCGCTCACGCGGATCGGTCAACTCCGCCAGCAGCGGATCGGACTCCGCCAGGTGCAGGTCATAGCGCTGCCGCGAAACCTCCGCAGCCCGAAAACCGAACACATCATTCAACCCGCCGCCCAATACCTGCACCCCGATCAATGTCCCGCCGGATTCGGGAAACTCGGCCAGCGCCTGAAGCGCTTCGGAGCTGAGCAGCTTCCCCGAGATCATCGGATAGACCAACACCACCTGATGCGTCAGCGCTTCACGAACATCGCGCGTGATACGAAAGGGAACACCGATGGATTTGAGCCCATGCGCCAATCCCAGCCAGGAGGAATCCGGATCGGTCAATAAGATCGCGAGGTGGCTCTTCGATCCTTCTCCATAGGCCGTCCACGCCGTCGGCACCCGCGGAGGCACGACGGTGGCATGATCGGGGCCCGACAGGCCGGGGAACCGATGGATGTCTTGATCGGGGATCCCAACGTGCTGGACAAGCCTCGAACCAAACAATATCCAGGATCCAAGCACGATCGAGAGAAAGAGGGTGGCAATTCCGGTCAAACGGATGAGCGTTGATCGTTCCATACCCTACCAGTGATACAGCAAACTCAGGTTGCCACCACGACGGACGTAGAGAAATCCGCGGTCTTCGTAATAGCCCGATGCCTCAGCCGAGAATCGATCATTCACGGGAAACGTCACACCCCCCTGGAGCGTCCGGCTCTGCACCCGGGTAAAATCCTGCGCAGCCACGATCCGTTCACCCGACGTTCCGAACGACCCCGACGCAAAGACCTGCACCCGCTCCGTCGGCCGCCAGGTCAATTGTGAGGAGAGTGTGACCGCCCCGGTAGTAGGAATCAGATACACCTTCTCGGTCAGCCACAGATTGAACGGCAGGAAGATGGTCAATCCCGGCATCAGCAGATCAATATCGTCCTGCTTATAGTTCAGACGGCGATACCCCAACGACACCTCGAACGGAGCCAGGGCGGCATGCACGCCCCCCAGCCCTTGGGCCATCTCGCCGACGAACGAGTAGTTGGGGGCGAAGTGCGGATTGACGGTTCCTTGTGCCGCAACATAGCCCCAGGCCCGCTTCCAGAGGGGGCTGTACAGTTCGGCCGACAGCGGCGTGTCGTGGGATCCGAACCGATTGATCGGTTCAGCCCGCACCACCAATGTCTGATCGCCGATCGGCTTAGCCACTTCGAACAAGAGATCCCGTTCATCGGGTATCCCCTTGGTATAGGAATAGTGGCCGTAGCCGAGCTTGGCGTAGTCCCGATAGGGCAGACGGAGCCCGGTCAACCCCTGCCCCACGGCCGCCCGCGGCGAGACCAGCAGTTCGGATTGCACGTTGTGCAACTGCTGTTCGATGTCCGGATCGTGCGTCTCGGCCACCAGCGCCTCGTAGCGCGCCAAGGCCTCTGACCGATTCCCCTGCCAATGCGCCAGCGCCGCAAGCCCGCGGCGCGCCTCTATGTGGCGCGGCTCCTCCCGAACCACCTGTTCATACAAGGCCTGCGCTTCGGGAAATTGTTTCTGCCACGAGAGCACTTGCGCCAGCGCCACACGAATGTCCTGATCCTTCGGATGGCGCGCCAACACCTCACGATACAACGAGGTCGCCTCGGAGTGGGCCCCCTGCCACGATAAGACGCGCGCCAATGCACTCCGCACCTCGTCGTTTTCTGGATACCGGCGCAGTCCTCCACGGTAGAGAGCGACCGCATCGACGTACTGCCGTGCCAACTCAAGTTGATGCCCACTTTCCGATATCTGCCTCGCATCGGCAGAGACAGACTCGGCCTCCCGGACAATAGTTGACTCAGGTGTCGGAGGTTGAACCGGCGGGGCGATTTTCGGCGATGACTCGGCCTTCAGCGAATGGAGGCGTGCAGCGAGTTCCGGATCGCCCGTGGCCTCCACGACGCGCTGATAGTAGGGGATCGCCTGATCCGGATGACCACTCCACAGCAGCACATCGGCGAGCCCGGTCAGCGCATCAGGATGCTGTAGGTGATCGAGCAACACCCGCTCATACTCTTGCGTGGCCTCATCATAGCGACGTTGCCACGAGAGAACCCGTCCAAGAGCGACGCGGCTTTCATTATCCAGGGGATGGCGGGATAGCACATCCCGATACAACGCACTCGCTTCGTCCCATTGCTGTTGCCAGGAGAGCAGCTTCGCCAATGTGGCACGGACTTCGTCATTCTCCGGGCGTGTCGCTAAGTATTGGCGATAGACCGCGATGGCTTCCGGAAACTGTTTCTGTTGCTCCAGAAACTTCCCCTGCTCCAGAAGACGGCGTGGAGATGCCTCGGCGGTAATCGCCTGCACAGATATGACAAGCCCATCAACTCCGGCAGTCACAAGGAGTGCCGAGCAAGCAAAGCACACAATGCGTATGATCTGACCTGTCCGCAACATGCAATCGCTCGTCACTGCTTTCTTGAGTCATCCTTGCCGCCTTACTCCGCAAGGGCTCGAAATCCATCAAGGTCGTGAATGATCACTCCTGAAAAACTGTGATGCGAGGTCATCTCCGCAATCCGCTTCACCGAGGCAGACACCTCAGCTCGTGAACGGCCGGCAAAGGTGAGCCGCTCCGGCCTGACTGTGAAACGGTGATGAATACGGAACCACTCCCGCCGGGTCGAGAGGCTCAATCCTCCTACCGGCGGCATCCACTGCAGCAGACGCCGATCATAGTCCAGCATCGCGTCAGCCCGGGCAGGGTCCAACTCACGACGCAGCACCACATGCTGCTCAACCGGCAGCGGAGTCGTCTCTACCGCCAGCCACACCCGCGTCCCGGCGAGATCGCCATAGCGCAGGATGTCTTCGGCAATGTCCTGCACTTCGTCCAGGTCAGTGCGATAACTCATCACCGCCACTTCGTCGACCCGATCCATCACGGCATAGGCCAACGGCCGGCCGGCAAGGGTCTGCGACGCCAGCCAAAAGGGAATCACCATCGAGAGGCGAACCCGTCCACCGATGACTTCCTTCAGCGTATCAATCGTCTCGACATAGCGACGGAGTTGAGCTTCGTCCTGCAAAAATCCCGGCAAGAGATAGGGCTCAATATCAAGCTGAACCCCGGACATCCCACCAGGTTTCACCAGGGCCAGGAGCCTCTGTATCTTATCGGCGAGTCTGTGGGGTTCCTGAATCGCTTCGGGATATCCGTCCAGTGCAAATGCCGTAACGCCAGCCTCCTGCAGCGTCATCAGCAACCTGGCATAGCTACGCCACATCTCGTCGTCGTCCGTCTGGGACGGCATTTGAATGAGCACTCTGGAACAGCTCTGGACCCGACAGGTGGCCAGCAGGGCGTCCGGGGCACGGATCGCCTCATGATACTTCCACACCCAGAATCCGATCCCGGCAGGCCCTGCGGGCACGAATGACGGCTGCGCGGCTTCAATCTGTTCAAACTCAATGTGCGCGCTGGCCGCCTCCGTCGACACCACCAGCGCCATCAGCGACCGAAGATCCAGCTTCCGACCGATCTCCTTGAGCGAGAGCGTGAGATCGAATGGGCCCGTCACCGTGACAAGCGGAAGATTGTCTTCTCGTTGTCCTGCAGCCCGATCTTCCAATGCCACAACGACCCGGCCCGACGCGCGGCCACGAATCCGCAGCGTCTCGTAGGACAAGAGGTCCACGGCAATTTCTGCCTGGTGCAGAGGAATGCGCTGACCGCACCGCATCCCGTTTCCGGAAGCCCGCTGTAGATCGATACCCTCCTGCGTCCGAGTCTGCTGTCTTTGGCAGGAGCCGAACACACGGGCTTCGCCGAACATGCCGAGAAGGTCAAGAATAGGTACAAACGGTCGATAAGGAAGAGAGGGCACGGCAGCAGGCGGACCACTGAGCGTCACGGCAGGAGTGGTGCGTTCACCGACATACGACAACTCGATCTCAAAAACAGCGGGTGGGATGGGAATGGAGAGAGGCACCGAAATATCTTCTGAGTGTCCGAGTGCCGGCAGGGCCACGACCGATACGGCCGCGAAGACCCAGTTCCACCGCATGGCAGAGGAACCACTCCATCGGCAGACTCGACGGCGGATGGAGACACGCTGACCGATGTGGGTAGATACGCTCATCTCGATTTCCGAATGGCTGTTCCTGCTCTACCTTCTCGGCCTGACCGCAGGATACTTGATGCTGGATGTCGTCGCCGCGATTCATCTGCGGCGTTACATGGAAGAGCGCTCGCTCAACAGCCTCCCGCATGGCTACACCGGATTCGAGCCGCAGATCACGCTGCTCGTTCCCGCCTTCAATGAGGAAGCCACCATCGCGACCACGGTCAAATCCCTCCTCCAGCTGAGCTATTCGGAATTTGAAATTGTGGTCATCAACGACGGGTCGAAGGACAAGACGTTGGACGTCCTGATCAAGGAATTCGGCCTGATTCCGTTTCCCGAAGCCTATGACGCCCGGCTGGCTACGAAACCGATCCGAACGATCTACCATGCCCCGGCACAACCCAATCTACGAGTCGTCGATAAAGACAACGGCGGCAAAGCGGACTCGCTCAACGCAGGAATCAACATTTCGCGGTATCCGTTATTTTGCTGTATCGATGCCGATTCCATCCTCCAACGTGACAGCCTTCGGCTGGCCGCGCAGCCCTTTCTGGACGACCCCCACACCATCGCCTGCGGCGGCACCGTTCGTGTCGCCAACGGCTGCGAAGTGAAGAACGGCTTCTTAACGAAGGTGGGACTCCCGACCAATATGCTCGCGCTGTTTCAAATCGTCGAATACCTGCGCGCCTTCCTGTTCGGCCGGCTCGGCTGGTCTCCGATCAATGCGCTGCTCATCATTTCCGGCGCCTTCG
>JABFSU010000041.1 GCA_013140455.1 Nitrospira sp.
CTGGCGGCGCTCGCCGCCTGGCTCGGACTCGCCCATAGTTGCGACCCGGCCGTCGGAGAACCGGTCGTCGCAGGACGGGTGACCATCGCCCCGAATCTGGCCGATCAGGTCAAGCCGACCGACGTGCTCTTCGTGATCGTGAAGCGACCCCAGGGCCCGCCGCGGCCCATTGCCGCCAAGCGCATCGATCACCCGACATTCCCGGCATCCTTTGAAATCACCAACGCCGATGTCATGGTCGAAGGCTCAGAACTGCGAGGAATGGTGGATATCGTGGCCCGGCTCGATCGCGATGGCCAGGCCGGGCCGGCGCAGCCCGGCGACATCGAAGGGCGCTACGCCAAGAACCCCACCCTCCCGGGCGGACGAGACTTTGAGATTGTCCTGGATTCGGTGAAGTAGCGGGGATACAGCTAGGCCATCAGAGCGGGTATTCGAACCACTTAACACTCGCGGGATGCTCAAAAAGTTTTCCCGCAAGGCCGCAGCGAGTGAAGGACCGAGGCGTACCCCTGGGGTACGTTGAGGGTCTGAACGACGCGAGAACGCAACGGGAGAGCTTTTTCAGCATCACGCCTAAGTCTCGGCGGGATCGGCGTCAAGCTCCATATTCCAGTAAAGATAGTCCCGCCAGCTTTCCGGCGTATTGCGGATCCCGATCGTAATCGTGATCACCGGACTCCAGCGGGGTTTCACCGGTTTCTTCTTCAACCGCATCCCGGCTTCTTCCGGCGTCCGCCCGCTCTTCCGATTATTACAGCGCCAGCAGGCCGTGGTGATATTCTCCCACGTCTTCTTCCCGCCCTTGGCAATAGGAATCACATGGTCGAAGGTCAACTCTTCCGTTCGAAATTTCCGGCTGCAATATTGGCAGGTGTAGCCGTCGCGCGTAAAAATATTGATGCGGGAAAATTTCACCGCCCGGTGGCTGTCTTTCAGACGCACCAGCTTGAGCAGCCGCATAACAGCGGGCAGTTTGATTGAGAGGGAAATGCCGTGGATTTCGCGGTCGTAGACTTCGAGGACTTCGACTTTACCTTGCCACAGCAGGGCAATGGCTTTTTGCCAGTGAACCACGCGCAGCGGTTCGTACGTCGAGTTGAGCAGGAGAGTCATTTCCATGCAGCAACCTCATTCCCTATCTGGCTCCTCTCTGAGAGGCCATCCAGTTTATCAAGGGCTATAGCTTATTTTTATGCCATAGGACCCGAGCGAAATCAAGCAACGCCGCCCCCCTCGCCATCTAGACGACGGCTCCTGATTCTGGGAAACTAGCCGCCATGAGAGAATTCGTCACCGTCGCCGCACTGACCGATGTCCCGCCGGGGACCGGAACAACGGTGGACGTCAGCGGTATCTGGATCGCGCTCTGCAATATCGATGGGACGCTCTATGCAGTCGACAACACCTGTCCGCATGCGGGCGGGCCGCTCGGAGAAGGGAAACTGAAGGAGGGCATCATTGAATGCCCCTGGCACGGATGGAAATTCGACCTGAGAACCGGCCAGCGTGTGAATAATCCGAACTTCACGGTGGCCTGCTGCGACGTCCGTGTCGTCGACGGCCAGATTCAGATCAAACTCCCGGAAGACCTGACATAGGCGGCATGGGAGGAGCACCTGGCAACGGTGGAGCGGGTGTCTGCGGCCGATCGGATTCCGGCGCCATCGGCGTCACGCCATCGGCCGGCACCGAGGCGGCATTGACCTTCTTCTTCCCCAAGTGCGCATGCCAGATAAATTCCCGCTCGAACCATTGGCCGTTCACACTTTGATCGCGCAACTGCAGGCGAATCTCGTAGATATCCCCCTCCACCTGTTTGACACGCCACTCACCGAGCCGAACCCCCTGACCACGGTCTTTCATCGAACGGACATGTTCGTTCATCGCTTGAAGAATCGTCGGAAACCCGATGGCCTGATGCGTCTGTACCATGGCCAGTGCCTCGGCGGCCTGCTTGTCCGCCATCGGATTGAGAGAGGGCGGCTTCGTGACAAAATAATAGAGCCCGCCAAACACGAGCACGGCCACCACCGCATAGTGGAGCGTTCTCACCAAGAATGAGGATTCTGACGCTGTAGTCGAAGGCAACGGATCGGTGCTCATAGTTCAGAACTCAATTCCATACGAGAGGATGATCGGCTGAAACGCGAAAACACGTCGTGGGCATCTTAGGAAGCGCTTGGATGGTTGTCAATGGACGATCCCGCGCGCTAAGCTGGCAGCTTGTCTGACGAAAAGCCGGTGTGCTACAAGTAACGCGGCACCGTCGTCACTCGAATCACCAAGAGCGCCTCGCATGAAATTCTTTTTGTACGGAGACAATCTCAATCTCACCCAACTCAAGCGCCGGGCGCCGGAACATCAGTTCCTCTACCTGGCCACGCTGGGCGATCACACCATCAAGTTTTGCCGATGGTCGGCACAATGGCGTTGCGGACTCTCCAGCATCGCTCCGTCTCCAGGAGAAAAGGTCTGGGGTGCGGTCTTCGAACTGACCGACGAGGACCTGAAGATTATGGATGAGTTTGAACAGGATGTGCCGCCGGGCGCCTACCGGCATCTGCAGATTACGGTCCTGAATGAAGCCGGCGAAAAGGAACTCGTCACGACCTACGCCGCCAATCCCATCGGAAAGTTCAAACCGAAAGACCACTACCTCGACTGGGTCATCAAAGGACTCAAACAGTGGAAATTGCCGGAGGAAGCCGTCGAACAGTGGCAAGCCTACCGGCCTTCGTAGGCAGCGCGACGCACGCGCTGTATTCACA
>JABFSU010000031.1 GCA_013140455.1 Nitrospira sp.
CCGTCGGCATTGACCAGCGGAAACTTAAAGACAATGCTCGTGTGCGGCCCATCGTCGTGGAGGGCCACTTCCTCGAACTGGAGGGGACGCTTCGCTTCGAGCACCAGGAGATCGTTCGCCCGAAAGGACGCCGCCTGCGGAGCAGCAAACAACTCGGCGTCCGTCTTACCGAGAATCGTCTCGCGCGTAAGATGGAATGTCCGTTCAAACTGCCGGTTGCAGTCGAGATAGCGTCCGGAGGGATCCTTGAGAAAAATCAACGCGGGGCTATGATCCAGAATGGCCCGCAGCTGCGCTTCACTCCCCGAGAGCTTCAGTTCCACTTCTTTGCGGGCGGTGACGTCCATGACCGTGCCCAACATGCGCACGGGTCTGCCCTCGGCGTTTCGCAGCACGTCTCCGCGGCAGGCCACCCAGCTTACGCTCCCGTCCGGCCGGAGAATCCGATGTTCAATCCGGTAATCCTCCTGCCCCTCCAGCGAATGACGGATCGCCAGGAAAAGACGCTCGCGGTCCTGCGGATGGATCAGGCTCACGTAGGCCTCATACGTCCCGGCAAACGACTCGCGGGACAGGCCGAATACGGCATGCACGTTCTCCGACCATTGCACGGCATTGGTGACGATGTCCCAGTCCCATATCCCCAGCTGCGCTGCCCCGAGCGCGAGCTGCAACCGCTCTTCGCTCGCCTTCAATGCCGCTTCCGCCTGCCTCCGGTCCGTCAGGTCAATGGCGACTCCACCGACATACCGTTGTCCGGCACGATCGCGGAAGGGGAACTTGAACGACCACCAGTCGCGCAGCGTCCCGTCGGGATCCGGCGCGACTTCCATGAACTCCCGGGGTGCCCCGTCGGCAAGAATGACGCGATCGTGCTCCTGGAATTTCTTGGCCACCTCGTGCGGAAACAACTCGAAATCAGTTTTTCCCTGCCATTGCGCCTCCGTCACCCGGAATCGGCGTTCGAAGACATGATTCACATACACATGGCGCCCGCGCTCGTCCTTCATCCACGCGATGGCCGGGCTATGGTCCATAAAGCTGCGAAACCGCTCTTCACTATCCCGCCAGGCGCCTTCGGCCTGATCCCGCGCCCTGCGGTCCTCGGCATGGCCGAGCGACGCCTCCGCCAGCGCCTGCTCCAGCGCGCGCATGCGCTTGATCAACGAGACCACTATCGACGCGACGACGAGCGAGATCAACCCCGCCGTGAAGGGATAGTCCCAGGTGATCTGTCCATGAATGAGCAGGCTGAAGCACAGACTCAGGAGGCACGACAGAACGACTGCCACCCAGACAAAGTGCCAGAGATTTCCCCGAGTGAGCCGGACAAGAAGAGAAGACATTCCTACCCGTGACCTGGTAACAACTATTTCCGAACCATAGGCTGATTCACCATGCGCCACCGGCTCCGAAGAATCTGTCACGCATCATGAACGATCGGCACCCGGTGCCGCCGCAGAATACATCGGCGCACACCGTTTGGAAAGAGTCTCCCGCGCCGGCAGTTTCAGGCTTTACGCAACGAGGAAAACCGGCTACGGTAGACGCGTTGGCCATACCACCAGAGACCACGCACTCAACCGATTCGCAGCGAGCCCGCGACACATGAGCACAAAACCAGTACGACCTGGCCCTCCGGCTCAACTTCCCCCCTCCCGGATACCACCGCCCACGCCCGGGCGTCCCGAGACTGGTGAGCCCAAGCGAGTCACCCTGGACCGTCTGTTCTCAAAACTGGGATTGGCCAGCCGGAGCATCGCGCAGGAATGGATTCGAGCCGGACGGGTCCGCGTCAACCAACGCGTGGTACGAATCCCCGATACCTGGGTCGCCTGGCCGGGCGACTGCGTCACACTGGACGAACAGCCGGTTCAGCCGAGTACACAGCGGTTCGTGCTTTTTCACAAACCTAAAAGCGTGGTGACGACACGCCAGGATGAGCAGGGCCGGAAAACTATTTACGATGTGCTTCCGGAAGAACTGCAAACACTCCACGCGGTCGGGCGACTGGATCAAGCCACCAGCGGGCTGCTCTTGCTCACCAACGACACCACCCTCTCCAGCTTTCTCACCGATCCGGCTAACCGGGTCACGCGCCGCTATCTGGTCACCGTACGCGGGGACGTCACGGAGGAGACCCGCCTGGCCAGTCTCACCGGGCTCACCGATGAAGGGGAACTCTTACATTGCGAGAGCGTGACGGTTCAGAAACGTTCGGGGAGAGAATCGCATCTCGACGTGACACTGACAGAGGGAAAAAACCGTGAGATCCGGCGGCTCTTCAAGGCACTGGGACATGAAGTGATCCGGATTCGGCGCATTCAATACGGGCCCTTCGAGATAGGCGATCTGCCGCCCGGCGACTGGCGCGAAATCCCCATTGAAGACGCCAAGCGAGATCTGCAGGCCTAATTCCCTCTCAGACTGATCAATTTCCATCCCAAGTGAGTCCACTCGCCTCATTTGAAAAAGACAGAGAAATATGGAAAGAGAAAATCCGTGTGAGCGTGATCGCATGGTAAACGCTCTATCGATAACACCTGTGTGCCCACGAGTCGTAGATCCCGAGTAAACAACTGCATCCTGCCTATCTGACTCTTGTCCACAAATCAGGCGGCCTTTGGCCATTTGCGACCGGCAGCATCCGGCCAAGTGCGGAAGTTCGGTGCCAAGATCGCACCGCCATAAAGCGATCCTCAGCCCTGTCGCGTTAACGTCCCAAGCTCAGCGACGGCGGCCACGAGACGCGCCGATTGCAACCGCGACGGCCCGCCGTCGTTCGCTGCAGCGCATGGTTAGCCGTCTGCATATTTCCTCAACTCGTCCTTCATGTCGCCGGGCGCAAGAATCTCGATGCCCACTAATCGACCGAGATTGTCGGTGTCAATGTTGGTCCAATATGGCGTCTCAATCTCAAGCGTCTCTCCATGTCGAACGCCCATGATGTTCGTCTCTACGACATTCAGTTCACGCGAAGGATGCACGTAGATGTAACCAGCATTCGCGTCGCCGTCGAAGGTGACTCTGGCAACGGCCGCCGAATCAATCTGGTTGGCTAGCGGTGCTCGCCCTGTAAGACGCAACTGCCGCGACAACTCTGCGGCGAGCGACGGGAATGATTTGATGAGCGACGACATACTGACGGCTAACTATGTTTAGGCCGATCCGTATAAGAACCTGATTTGCCAATTGTTATCCGTATAACACGCCACTACGGTTCGTGAACAATACGCCATAATCGACGCTTGTTCAATGAGTTGCGACTGGGGGTGCTGTCCTAATTAGAACACTTGCTAATGAGATTAGGACACTTCACCACAAGCCATGACAGCTTGCGTGTTGCAATGGACGTAACTCGAATGTCTAATTAGGACAGTTGGAAAGACAAATGAGGAGACAGAAGTGGGCACGAGAAGACAAGAGGGCAGTAGCGTGCTAGACGGGGAGAAAGTGGCGAACAATGACCTGGGAAATTTTCTGAAAATCGCGGTCTGAGGTGAGGATGGGAAGCCCGTGCTGCATGGCGCTGGCAGCAATCCAGATATCGTTAGCGGCAACCGGGGTGCCGGCCTTTTTCAACGCCACGCGAATGGTCGCGTACCGTTCCGACGTCTCTTCGTCCACGATCAGCACGCTGACGCGCGAGGATTCCAGAAACATTCGTAACTCACGCTCATTGCTTTCGCGTTTACTCCCCTGGAGAAAGCCCGCGCGAAGCTCTCCGAGGACAATCGGACTGAGCCATATCTCTTCGGCTTGAGGAAGGACCTCAAGCACCTCGGGGTGTCTTTTCTTGAACGCGATATAGGCGGAGCTATCCAGAAGCAACCGGGTCATTTCCAGAGCTCCGGATCAATCGTGCGTTGCTCGGCAATGAGGGCCTCGAAGGCGGCGGCCTCTTCCTTCGTCCAGGTTCCGGCGAGATGATCCAAATCATGATAGCGGATCGGCGATTTCTTTTTTCCCTTGCCCCCAACCGATTCTTCCAACAACTCGATGACCGCCTTATTCACGCTCGTCTTCTTCTGTTTGGCTCGCTGTTGAACCGTACGGGCAACGTCGGGTGGAAGGTTCCGTAACGTAATCGCTTTCATGGCGTCGTGCCTCCATGCATCATAGATGCCTCACAGTGATGCACAGTATACCGCAGTGAACCTGGCTCGTCAAAACACGTGGGGGCCGCGGGTGCTGTTCTCATGAGGATGTACAGGGTTGAGATCAGGACGCGTCATCCCAGATTAGGGCAGATTGCGTGTGACATGGCATTGGACTGATCGGTCAACTGAGGACAGTTTAGGCAGATAAATAGGACACACTTACATTTACTTCGTGCGACTAAATCTTCGTTCAGCAAACACAAAAACTCTTTCCGCGGCGGCCCAACGCTGCCAGTGAGCGGCGGCGAGCGAATGCGAGCCGCCGACCGCTCCGGTGGCATGTTATGCGACATCGTGTGTCAGGGGTGCTCCACGCCCAACTCGAAAGGGTAGAGGCGCGGGATCACGAACGTCAGAATCGCGGCTGCGGCGAGCGCGAATGCTGTTCCTGTGATGAAAAGCATCCAGGTGTTCGGCCGCATCGCCCCCAGCATCACGATCACGAAGAGGATCGGGATGTCGAGGAAATGCGTGAAGGTCGGTACATGCTCGCGTCGGGCATTCTCCAGAGCTGGCGTGACGTGGCCGAGTTCAACCGCCTCTCGTGTCAGTCGACGAAGGCGCATGAAATACAGCCGGGTGATTGTGTTCCCTTCGATGAACTCGAACGCGAAGAGTGCGACCATGCCGGTGAGCCACGGCATTCCGAGGAACGCCCATCCGCCATACACCGTGACGGTCAACCACGTTCCCGAGCCGAGGAGCAGGAGGGCACCGGGGACGACCAGGCCGTCATAGAGCACTGCGATGCTTCGGACAACTTCGGCAAACACGGACAACTCGCGCAGTTGTCGAGAACGAAGATCCGCATACCAGACCCCGATAAGTCCGGCGCCCATCAAAACGAGGCCGAGCAGATGAAGGAATTTCAAGACCGGATATGTCACAGCAGTACACCCAACCCCACCTGCATCGGAGCGAGGATCTCAGTTCGCATAACGATCGCGCTCAGCGGCAGGCAAGATGCTCATTCCGCCCCGGCGAGCACGCCATCCCTTGGCGAGCACGGGGCGGCCACGATAAAGACGGTCCGCTGCAGCGCATTGTTAGAGATCACGCCGCCTCTGGAAGCGTATCGGCGAGCTTCCAACCGTCAATGGTGAGTTCGTAAACTTCGCCCCTGACACCCCTGCCTGTGACGTAGCTCCAGCCAATGAGCTCGTTCAATGCGCCTTCCCATTTGGAGCTCTCCCGGCCACCGCTCCCGCCAAGACTTTGGCCCCCAGCCTGGATAAATCGGCCGCTGAGCGTGGCCACTTTCAGAATGAGCCCGTTCTTGTCTTTTGAGGCGAGCTTTAAGAGGTACTTGGCGTCGGGGGACAACCGACCGGGACGGATATCCACTTCTGGTACTTCTACGGTAACCCCGCCTGGGGTTGCCTCGTCGAGAATGCGCCGAAGGTGCTCGTTCTTGTTTAGACAAATGTGAAGCTGACGAAACAGCTTCTCCCGAAACTCGAGGATCGTATCGAACTGCTCGACCAGGCCCCGCGATTGGCATTCGCGCTTGAACCGTTGGACGGCCTCATACTGGTCGGGGTTAATGCTCTGCGGAGCAACCGGCTTTGATGAGAAGTATAGGAGCGCTGGCTTTCCAGCCTTCACGTGCTCTTCTATTTCTTCGACAGTACCGCTATCGGCAACGCCGGTCGGAGATCCAAGGCGCGTCCAGAAGACTCCGATAAGGATGTCGCACTCGCCAAGCACTCGTTGGTTGATCAGTGCTTGTGGCCGCTCGCCCAACTCTGGTGAAGAGTGGGTATCCCACCCCACCGGCATCAAGACGACCCCAGTGGATACAGAATTCAGGTAGTTCCAGTCGTGAATGACCGTCCTGGCGACATCGCGTTCTTCGGATACGTCGCCAGGCGAGGCGATCATGATCGGAAGTACAGTTGCCTGGTATGCCACGGGACTCCTCGTGATCTCTAACAATGTTTAGGCCGATCCGAATAAGAAACAGATCTGCCGCTTTCTGTCCGTATAACACGCCCCTTTTATTCGCGAACAATACGCCTTACCCATTATCGTTTCAATGAGTTGCGGCTACGGAACCATTTTTTACGGGTTCTTATGCGGATCGGCGCAAGACCCCCCCTTCTGGTAGCGGTCGATCGTGTACTTCGGCTCAGGGTCGGAAGCGGCCGTTCAGAACAATCTAGTGCCAATCCTTACCCGAGTCAGGGAGTCTCTCAGTATTCAACAACTCATGTAGGCTTAGACACAGGAGGCCAAGGAGAGTGATGCCCTGCAAGTTTCCAGAAAAGTGATCCCGCCTAGGACACAACATTCCCACCGTCAATAACACGACGCTACGAGAGAAGCCGTACGCCGTTGCTCATGATAAGCTCCAGCCTTCAGAACAGCATTCGACATGAATAGGCACGTTCAAATATCAACCTCTCGGCCTCGGCCATCTTGCCTCCATTCCCATCACTGTAGAGATGAAAAGCTTGCCAATGATCTCAGGCATGCTATGGTTGATCGACAACGCGATGAGTTCGGTCATCCCTTCAGACTACAGACGCAGGGTTTCCACTCAATCCCATTTCCCGCAAGGTACCGCCGCGGCCAGCCATTCATGATGGAAATGCTCCTTTGAGAGCTGACTGCATGAACAACCAGTAGGAGAGCGAGACACATGAGAGCGATAATGAAGCAGCTCGCGACCCTCTTTACTATTCTGACGTTCACGACCATCTGGGCCGGTCCGGTCATGACGTATGCCGCCGCGCCTGAACAGGCGCCGATCGAAATCAAGGTCCGTGTGAGTGAGAAGGGATTCCTGGACGAGAAGGGCAAACCTTATAGTCCGAAACGTGGCCTCCAGGTGCCCAAAGACACCCCGGTAAAAATCACGTTTATCTTCAGTGAAGAGCTGACTAGCCTGGCAGTGGGCGACACCCATCAGATTGCCATCAAGTCAGAAGACGGCTGGAAGCAGGAAACCGGATCTATCTGGATCATGAACCGGGAAGCCAGCGTCAGTTTTGTCGCCGGAGAAAACGGCCGGATGCAGTATCGCGCCTACTGCATCCTCGACTGCATTGGGATGGAACATCTCACAAATTTATTGATTCAGGTCGTCTAATACCCGCGCCCCGTGCTGCCACCGCGGCCCATCCGGTCGAGGGGAAGCGCCTCGTATCTGGTCTTCAGATCGGGATGCGCCGCGAGAAAACTCTTCACTCCTGCTTCATCGGCGAACACATCCTTGCTGCGCCCGCGATAATCCTCGATTGTCAAACCGTGCTTCGAAAGCAGCGCGCCGAGCTTCGTATTGATATCCGCGCCCATTTCTTTCATTTGCTCGGGCGACGGTCGCTGCCCTTGGCCGTACTGCTCCCCGCCCTTGAAATAGTTCGTCATCATCTCGCCGATCTCGATGCGCGCCTTCACAAACTTTTCGATATCGGCCGGCTCCGCCGCCAGACTGTATCCCGCGAACAACACAACAGCCAGCACTATTCCCAGCATGACCCGTATCTTTGCCATCACAATATCCTTTCCATGAAAGTCCGCCCGCCGTGAACCTGCACGCGGTTGTACCGATCGCCCGCTACGTCGGAATGTCCCTGGTGCCGTCGTACGACATGCGGGACTGGAACGACACTTTCACCGTGTCGCCGTCCTTCACGACCGTATCTTCGGTGCCGACCTTCTTATTCACTGAAATGAGGGCTTCGCGGCTATCGATAAATCGAAGCAGTGGTCCCAGAGACCCGGCGTTGGCCTCAATCAATTTTCTCACCGTCGTCGGCTCCGCCGACTCGATGGAGAATTCATTTTCTCCGACGGCTTCCTGGATGACTCTCCCAAATACCAGTACGGTCACCATAGTTCCTCGTCCTTTGCCTGACACACGTTACTGATATGGCTTATAACACATATCAGCTGACGACTTTTGGCGTAGGCGACCGGTGTCTCACGACACTTTCCCGCCGGCTCACCGCGCATGACAACGGAAGCAATCCTGCCGCCTGGGGTGGCGATCCGGTAGCGGCTTGGCGGCACCGGCTTGATGGCAGGCCACACAGTCTTTTTCAATCATGACCGCCTGATGCTCGGCATTCTTGGGAATGACCGGGTTGCGATCTTTGGGAGTCGGCAGCAGCGACACTCCCACGACAACCGCAACGGCAAAGAGGACAAACCACCAATCGACTTTTCGCAACTTCATGAATGGAGTGTTCCTTTATTTGGCTCCGCTGCCTCGTAGGCTTCGTTCAGCAACTGCGCTACGTGCTTCACTTCGACCCGCTCCGGCAATCCATTCTTGAGCTGGATCATGCAGGCGGGACAACTGGTCGCGACAACCTCCGCTCCGACCTGCTCGACGGCCCTGGTTTTGCGCGCCATGATTTTCTGCGAGGTGTCGTAATCCTTCACGATGAACGTGCCTGCACCACCGGCGCAGCGATCGGCATCGGGCATCTCGGCATAGTTCAGGCCAGGCAACGAAGCTAGAATCTTGCGTGGCTCTTTCGTCACCCCGGCGGCCCGGAGGTGGCAGGAGGAATGGTACGTGACGCACTTGGTACGCGACGCGGCCTGCGCCATGGGCGGCTGCTGCGGCGATCGCGCCACGAATTCGGCGATATGCACGACCTTCTTCGCGAGATGTTCCGCCTGGCGCCGCTCATCACCATCGGGGAAAAGTGTTGGGTAGTCCTTCAGCATCAGCGTACAGGAGGCGCAACCGGTCACGACCGTGTCGTAGGAGGCAACGGACTGCATATTGAACCGGGCCCCTTCACGTGTCAGATCCTGATGCCCGTAGGTCTGGATCGGCGTGCCGGAACAACGTTGCGGCGGCAGGGCCGGTTCCACTCCGTGCTTCCGCAACACCCCGATCACCGCATCGCCCACCCCGTCATCGAAATAATTCGCAGCACAACCGTGGAAATAGGCGACGCCTCCCGGCAAGGGCTGATCACCCGGCGTCGGGATCAACGATGCATGGCGCTCCCGCAGTTGTCTGGAGGCAATGCGCGGCAAGAGCAGTTCTTGAGGCAGTCGGGCCGTCGGCGCAAGGGCCTTGAGCACCAGCGCGGCTCCCCACTCCATGACCCGCCGGATCACCGGCCGATCCCACAGGTCTTGCGTGCGTCCCAGGAACTTCAGGACGGGCTCAAACGAGTTCCCCCTGGCCTGCCAGCGAAAAATCCATCCGGTGAGGCGGTTGGGATGCTCTGCCCGCTTCTTCAGAATCAAGTCGGACACATCGACGCCCGCCGGACAAGCGGTCCGGCAGGATTTGCAATTCACACAGGCGTCGACCACCCGCCTGGAGTTGAGATAGCTGTAATCCTTCGACGTGACGATCTCGAACCAGCCGCGCGAGCTCATGTCTTCTGACTGGAAGACGTCGTAGACCGGACAGACTGAATTGCATTTGGCACAGGTCGCGCAGGACTTCGACAGCCTGGTGTAATCGATATGCTCGGTAAACGGCACGTCACTGACCTTGATACCGGGATTGAGCACATTGACGGGATCAAAGGCCCGCTTCACGTCCACAAACAACCCGTACAACTCCTCGCCGAACATCTTCCTGACGTACTCGGCCCGCACACGGCCGTCGCCGTGTTCGCCGCAGATGGACCCGCCAAAGCGGTCCAACACCGTCGAATGAATTTCGCCATAGGCCTGCACCATCTTGTCGAAATCCTGGCGATCATTGACGTCGAGCAGCGGCACAATATGCGCATTGCCGTTCCCGATGTGACCGAAAATCGCAACCGGCACCTTCTGCCCGGCAAAGTACTCTTCCAGATAGCGAATCAGCTCGCTGATCCGTTCGGCACGCACCACCACATCATCGACAAAATTGATCGGCTTCTTGCGCGGATCGAATCGATAGAGGGTGGGATACAGCGCTTTACGCGCCTTCCACAATTGCTCACGCTGCTCAGGATCGAAGGCGAGCGTCAGATCAGCCGCGAGACGAAACGGCCGGCAGACCGCTGCCATCTGTTCAGCCCGTTCATGCAGATCGACCGCGAGCGAGTCGGCGTCGAGTTCAGCCAGCAGGGTGGCGGCCGCATCGGCGGGAATGCCATGTTTCCCCCGCCCGATGAGGTCGAGCGTATTGGCGTCCATGACTTCGAGCGCACTCGGCTGTAGCGCCAACAACAGGGGCACGGCCGCCCCGACATCCTCCAGATGCCGGAAATGAATCAAAGCCGTGAGCGTCGCTTTCGGTTTCTCGACCAGCCGAAGCGTGGCTTCGCTCATGACCCCCAGCGTGCCTTCACTGCCGACAAAGAGCTTCGGCAGATCGAACTGTCCCTGAGCCAGCCCATCGACCAATCCAAACAAGTTGTATCCGGAGCTGTTCTTGCTGACCGTCGGACGTCTGCCGTTGATCAGATCAGCGTGCGACTGCGCCAACACCAGCAGGTCGCGGAGGGCCGGAATCGTCGAAAGGAGGCGTTCCAGCGCCGGATCGTTCAGCGCATAGGCCTTCGCCTCCAGCCACGTTCCTGATTCCAGGCACAGCCGGAGCCGATGGACGTTGTCCTTGACCGACCCATAGCGCAGCGTATGGGGTCCGGAAGAGTTATTCGCGAGCATCCCGCCGAGCTTGCACATATCGCCGCTCGACGGATCGGGCCCGAACAAGAGCCCCTGCCGGGCCAACTGCTTATTCAGTTCCGCCAGGACGATGCCCGGCTGCACCCGCGCCCAACGCTCTTCACGATTGACTTCAAGAATCCGATTCAGCCGCGAGACATCGAGAATAATGCCGCTCCCGATGGCCGACCCGGTGAGATTCGTCCCGGCTGCGCGCGGGGTGAGCGGAATGCCACGAGACCGGGCATAGCGGATAGTCTTCGCGATGTCGTCCTCGGACTCCACCAACACCACGGCCTGCGGCACCATGCGGTAAATACTCGCATCGACGGCGTAGGCTGTCTTAGTAGGGAAATCGTCTTTGACTTTATCGGACCCGAGTTGAGCCCGGAGATCAGCGGCAATCGCACGCGAACGGTCTGGCAGAATGAGAGTTGGCGCAGTCATAGTTCAAGCGTGGGGCATTCTAGACGGCCCGCACAATGAGAACAAGGGGACTAACTCAAACTCCTTGTTGACCGGCGCGCTGATCCCCTAGAATATGCAACCGGAGTTTCTATGTCACGTCCAACACTCTACATCACGCGTCCACTCCCTGCACCGGTTATGACAGCTCTGCGTGAGCGCTATACCCTCGTCTCCGAACCGGTAGAAAACCAGATTCCCACCGGCGACGATCAGCGGCGGGGCTTCGCGCAAGCCGACGCCGTCATCTGCACGCTGGCCGACCCGATCACCGACGAGTTGCTCGCTGCAGCGCCGCGGCTGAAGATCGTGGCCAACTATGCGGTAGGGTACAACAACATTGACGTGGCCGCCGCTACGCGACGCGGGATCGTCGTAACGAATACACCGGATGTTCTGACGGATGCCACAGCCGATCTCACCTGGGCGCTGATCCTGGCGGTAGCCCGGCGCGTGACGGAAGGCGATCGGTGGGCTCGCTCCGGACAATGGCCCGGCTGGGCGCCGACTCAAATGCTGGGAACGGATGTCACGGGGAAAACGCTGGGCATCATCGGTATGGGGAGGATCGGTCAGGCCGTCGCCCTGCGCGCGCAGGGATTCCGCATGCCGGTGCTCTATGCCGGCCGCCGGCCCTGCTCCACTCCGCCAAGCGCAACGACCTGGACTCACCGACCATTGGAGGAGGTGCTGACGCAGTCCGACTTCGTATCGCTGCACGTGCCCCTGTCGGAAGCGACGCGCCACCTCATTGGATCGCGCGAGCTGGCCATGATGAAATCCACGGCGTTTCTGATCAACACATCCCGCGGCCCGGTCATCGACGAAACAGCCCTCCTCGCCGCCTTACGACAAGGCACGATTGCCGGCGCAGGATTAGATGTTTATGAACGGGAGCCGCTGATCACAGCCGGACTGGAGACACTGCCGAATGTTGTGCTGCTTCCCCATTTGGGGTCAGCCACGCAACAAATACGCATCAAGATGGGAATGCTCTGTGTGGAAAATATTGCGGCGGTACTTGGGGGACGTCCCCCGTTGAACCCGGTCAACAGAGAAGCCTAGCTGGCGATACGGAACTCACTCTGGGCAGATGACGCCTTGCCGCGGAGGGACTCCAACCGTTGCGGGACGTCATGAAATGACGGAATCATCTGGTAGATGGTCACGGCCTTTCCCCACTGCGATTCTGCTTCATACAACATTCCCAGCTCGTATCGAATCGCCTGCCCCTTCGCTCCGTTGCAGCGAGGATCCGACAGCACCGCTTCCAAACCTCGAATCGCCGGTTCATACGCACGCTGGTCCTTGAGGCACAGCGCTGTCATCAGACAGGAATCCAGGTAGAGCGAATCGGCTGACTTGGACACATCAAACTCGTCCATCGCGTCTTCGTACAGCCCCATGTTCTTGTAGGCGACGCCTAACGTAAAATGTGCCTCATAGTCGGGTGCCGACTCCGCAGACACCGCCGATGATGCCTCAGCCATGCCGGATGGCATCGCCATCGGCTCAATGGACACAGGCTCGATACTCAACGGCACTTCCTCTGGTGGCTTCATCAGCCAGGTATCCGGAAGTGGCTGATCATCAGCCGCCGACACGTGTTCCCCTGCTGACGCCGCTTCATCTGCAGCCGGCTCAACCCTACTCACAGGTCCGACAGAATTGAGAGTGGCTTCGTTGACAGGAATCTGCCAAGTCTCAGCCGACGTGGCAACCGGGACGGCAAACGCAGGATCGTCCGGGACGGCTCCGGCCAGAGTGAATTCTGAGGTCTCGACCGCAGGCAGCACTGAGACCGGTTCTGGGTCCTGAGCAAGCGGTTCTGCAACGGACTGTACGACCGGTTCGACAGCACCCGCAGACTCGGCCGGAGTTTCACCACCCATGAGCACGGTCAAGCGTGTAACCAAGTCCGAGTCCGGGGCCAGGACTTTCACCTTCTCAAACAGCTCTTCGTGCAAACTCTCCATTCCCGGTTCGGGATGCAATAAGAGCAGCTCCACCGCCTTCGCATACTGCTGTGCGGCAGCAGTCGAGTCGCCCTTTTCCTCGAAGAGTTCCGCCGACAATTCAATGAGCGGAACCGAATTCGGCTCGGCAGCCAGGAACTCCGAGACCAGCGCTTCGGCTAATGGGTAGTCTTGTGCACGGAGCGCAGCTCCGGCCAGAAAGCGATACTCTCCCAACGCCACCTGCACATCGCCGCGCTGCAAATGCAGCCGGGCGAGTAATTGGCATACCTGTGGATTCCCCGGTTCCCGCGTCAGCAACTGGTTGAGAATCGCTTCAGCCCCGGCATACTGATTCTCATCCATTCGGCGCGTCGCTTCAGCGAGCAAATCCAACGGCTCCGATGGACGGCTCGCCGTAGCGGACGCCCCCCCAAACGTCGCAGGTTTCCCGGAAGCAGCCCCGCCTTTTTGCGCACTCTCGACAAACTGGGCGGCTTCATTGTTCTTCGGATCGATCCGTAGCACCGCGAGATAGGCATCCTTCGCCTCGTCATAGCGGCCCTGTGCCGATCGTTCCCGTCCCAGCTGCAGATAGACCTTCGTCGCCTCGTCCTGAAGGTTTTCCTGGAGACACAGCTCCGCGACGCGCTGTTGGGCATCGAGGTTCGATGGATCCTGGCTGACGATTTTCTTGTAGACCTCCAGCGCCTCTTTGCCTTTCCGCTCCTTGAGGTAATACTTGCCCAGCGTGAGATAGTCCTGGACCGCACTACTCAGTAGCCCACGTTCAGCATTGAGATCACCGAGATGGCGATAGACTTCGTACCGGGTAGGGTCGACCTTGAGAACTTTCTTATACGTCGCAATAGCCTTGAGCGTCGCGCCTTCCGATCGGAAACCGGCGGCCGCTTGAAGGAACGCCGTGATCGCCTCGGGTACCGCGTTGCGTTTGAGATGGAGATCTCCGATTGAGTTGTGGATGCTGCCGTCGTTCGGGGCTTCTCCGGCCAGTTTTCGCCACTCAGCAATCGCGGCATCGTACTGCCCTTTGGCTGCCAACAACTGCGCACTCTGCAGAACTTTTGTCCGATCAACGGCCAAGACAGACCTCTATGTGGAAGAATAGGCAAACGCTAACAGTATCAATAGGTTTTGTCCAGAAAATGGCAGAAACAAAAGGGGCGTGTTTTCCCTGAAGAAAAACACGCCCCTCACTCTAGCAGTCTATGCAGATTCTTAAGCGGAAAGCTCGGCCTTCAGCACGTTGGCAGCTTGCGGCCCTTTCGCTCCTTGTACGATGTCGAACTCAACCGGTTCGCCTTCTTTCAAAGTCTTGAATCCGTCGCCCTGAAGCGCTGAATAGTGCACAAAGACATCGTCGCCGCTATCCAACCGGATAAAGCCGAAACCCTTCCGGTCATTGAACCACTTCACTGTTCCTTTGGTCTTCACAAGATCCTCCTTTTCTCAATGACTACGTGTAGTTACGCAGTCGGCCAAACACGCCGTACAGAGACACAGATGATTGCGATGAACAGAAAGAGAGAAGTGAGAGGATCGACTGACGGGCGTCTGCAGAAAAAATTGAATCACGCACAGAACCCATCCGTGAAATGAAGAAGCGACGTGGAAGTACCACAGCACTTCCACCTTGTCAAGGGACGCATTCGGCCCCGGCGATATCCTCACGCGGTTTACAAGGTCGCACGACTGCCCTATAGTGCCGCAACGCGTCCACGACCGTTACCCTTGTGATTCTACGAACACTACTCGACCGGTATATTTTCACAGAACTACTCGCCCCGTTCGGGCTGAGCCTGGGTGCGCTGTGCTTCGTGATGCTCACCCGAGAGCTGTTGCGCCTGGTCGAGCTCTTAGTATCAAAAGGGGTCGGCCTCTGGTCGGTGCTAAAAGTCTTCGCCACGCTCCTCCCGTCATTTCTGGTCCTGACACTACCCATCGCCGGCATCATCGCTTCAATCACGGCCTTCGGACGCCTCTCCTTCGACAAGGAGCTCGTGGCCATGCGGGCTGCAGGACTCAGCCTCTACCGATTGACCCAGCCGGTCCTCTTATTTGCCCTCTCGGTCTTCACTCTGACGCTCGTCCTCTCCCAATGGGGTCAACCCTGGAGCTCGGTCAATCTAAAGAAAGTCGCGCTCAACCTCCTTCGCGATCAGCTGGTCTTAGCCCTGGAACGAGGCACCTTCAATGAACCCGTTCCCAAATTGGTGATCTATATTCCCGATAGCGGATCCGGGCAGGCGACGCCCGGCATCTTCGTCTCGGACGAGCGCAGCGCTGATGAACCTCGGATTATCGTGGCCGATGACTTTCAGGTCCTCATGGATCCCGAGCATGAGCAGGTCGCCCTTCGGCTCGTGAACGGCGTCATTCATAGCCAGCCGGATGTCGTCGATCAATATCAACAGGTCTCGTTTGCCAGTTATGACCTGAAGATGAGTCTTACCCAAAGCGGCTATGCCACGACTGAAGAGCGTCCGACCTACGCTTCGATTCAGGCCCAACTGACGGCCAGCCAAGGGAAGGACACACAGGCCCTGCGTCGCCTGATGGAATACTACAAAGACTTGGCCTTTCCGACCGCCTCTCTGGTGTTCTGCTTACTGGGGGTTCCGGTCGGCATTGTCTCCAAGCGATCGGGACGGATGGGCGGCTTCGCGGTCGGTGTACTGATCGTCGTCGCATACTACATTTTGAATATCGCCTGCGAATTCCTCGTCACCACGCTCTGGATCTCTCCGTTTGCCGGCGCCTGGATGCCGAACGGATTGTTCGCGCTCCTCACCGTCTGGCTGTTCTGGAAGATGAGTTACGAATAACCACGATGACGATTCTCTTTCGCTACATTCTTCGCGAGTACGCCAAGATCTTCCTGATGTGCTTTTCAGGACTGATGACCATCTACCTCGTCATCGACTTTTTCGAAAAAGTCCGCCGCTTTCTCAAATTCGACGCCAACATGGTCGACGTCCTCACCTATTTTGTGCTGAAGACTCCGGCGATATCGTTTCAAATTACCCCGCTGGCGATTCTCATGGCGACGCTCCTGACCCTGGGGCTCCTCGCGCGCAATAATGAAATCACCGCCATGCGAAGTTGCGGGATCAGTTTGACCTGGATTGCCTCCCCCTTCCTCATCTTCGCCGCTTGCATTTCCTTGATCCTGTTGAGCTTCAGCTCAACGGTGATTCCGCTGGCCTTAGAAAAAGCCGAGGAGATCAGGCTCATCCGCATTGAAAAGAAGCCGGCCCCCATGGCCGTCAAAGCGCCTCGCCCCTGGATCCGCATGGGGTCGGACAGCCTCATGCACGTTGCAGAAGTCGAGATCGGCGGAATGGTTCTCCATCGAGTTCATCTCTATCACTTTCACAACGGGTTTCGATTAGACCGGATGACCGAAGCCGCGACCGCGACCTATACCCCTGACGGATGGATGCTCCAGAACGGAAACCAGCGGCGGTTCCACCCCGACGGATCGGTGGCGCTCGTCCAATTCGGACAGCAACCGGTCGAGTTGTCACTGATCCCCGATGACTTTTCGACCTGGCTGGCCGGAGACTCCGAAACGATGACCATCAGAGATATTCGCGGATACATGAGCCGCTTTAAGAATGAAGGGAGTTCGTTTGCCCGTCTTCTGACCGACTATTACGGGCGCCTCGCTTTTCCCTTCGTCGCGGTCATCATGGTGATCGTCGGCATTGCCCTCAGTCTCCGTCGAAGCGGTGTGCGCGGCGGCACGATGGCGGTGGGGATCGGCCAGGCCTTTGTGGTGGGGTTCTGTTACTGGACCACGCACTCCATCGCGATTGCCTTAGGACGAGGCGGGCTGCTGGCCCCGATGCTGGCCGGCTGGATCGCCAATCTGCTCTTTGCAAGCTTTGGACTCTACCTTCTACTCAAAGTGCGCTACTGACCACAGGTTGACTGCATGCAGACCTTCCGGTAAGTAGTGGGAACGCATCTGCGAATGAGGAGTATGACGCGTGGCTAGTCGGGTAGTAATCACAGGGCTCGGAGTGGTCTCGCCGATCGGTATCGGTGTCAGCACCTTCTGGAAATCGGCCATGGCCGGGCAGTCTGGCATTTCGACGATTACCTCGTTCGACCCGTTTCCCATGGACGGCTACCGCTCGAAGATCGCCGGCCAAATCCGGAACTTCTCCGCCGAACAACATATCGGCTCCTCGCACGGCGACCGTGTCGACCGGTACGCGCAGTTTGCCCTTGCGGCAAGCCGTGAAGCGCTGTCTGATTCGGGCATGCAGATGGAGAAAGAATCGCCCCATCGCGTGGGTGTCATTGTGGGAGCCGGTATGGGCGGCATGGTGATGGGCGAACGGGAAATTACGCAACTCTATCTGCATCAGAAGCCACACCGCGTCCATCCCAACTTTATCCCGGTTATCACGCTGAATTCGGCATCCGGAATTGTGGCCATGGCCACCGGCGCCAAAGGGCCCAACTTTACGATTTCAACGGCCTGCTCATCCAGCGCCCATGCGCTCGGCCAAGCCTGGTACTGCATTCGAACCGGACAAGCCGATGCCGTCATCGTCGTCGGCGCCGACGCGAGCATTACGCCGCTCGTCTTCGCAGGATTCTGTTCGCTGCGCGCCCTCTCCAGCAAATTCAACGAACAACCAGAACGGGCGTCCCGCCCGTTCGACCGGAACCGGGACGGATTTGTGATGGGAGAAGGCGCGGGGTCCTTGATTGTGGAATCCCTTGCCCATGCCAGAAGACGCAAAGCGCGCATCTACGCGGAGCTCGCCGGCTATGCGGCAACCAGCGAAGCCTATCATATGGTCATCCCCCGCGAAGACGGCGAGGAAGTCGCGACCACCATGAGGCTCGCGTTGAAGGCCGCTGATGTCAGCTCGTCAGAAGTGGACTACATCAACGCCCATGCCACGTCGACCAACATCGGCGATGCCGTCGAGTCAAAAGCGATCCGAGCACTGTTTAAGAATCGCGCGGATAAGATCGCCATCAGCGCCACCAAATCACTGGTCGGCCATACCCTGGGAGCCGCCGGTGCCATCGGGGCCATCGCCACCACCTTAGCGATCCATACAGGACAGATCCATCCCACGGCCAATTACGATGACCCTGATCCCGACTGCCGGTTGAACGGGATCAGCCGTGACCCGCAAGAAAAAAAGATTCGCGCCGCGCTGCTGAACGCCTTCGGATTCGGCAGCAACAATGCCGCGGTCGTGTTGAAACGATTTCGTGCCTAAGCGACTCCCGACCCAAGAGGAATGACCACCATGGCTGACCGAGTAATCGTCGACAAGATTATCCAGGCGCTCGCGGAATATCTGAAACGGGATGCCGGCACCATCAAAGCAGCGCACCATCTCCGCGATGACCTCGGCCTGGACTCCATGGCCGTGATTGAATTGCTGTACAAGATCGAAGAAACCTTCGACCTCCAAATTCCTGATCAGGACCTGGTCGGCTTGGCTACCGTTGGCTCCGTCGCCTCATACGTCGAAGGACGCCTGTCACCGGCCAAGCCGGCCGCAAAGAAAGCGCCGAAGCCTACAACGACCAAGGCCCCCACGAAGCGGAAGGCGAAATGATGAGAGCGCCCTCCCCCTCAGCACCGCTGACACTCACTCAAGTCCATCAACTCGTCGGCGGGGAACTCCATGGAGATGGCGCGACCGCCCTCACAACCTTGGCAAGCCTCTCGGACGCCACCGCTCAAGCTTTGGCCTTCGTGGCTAATGACAAGGTCTTGCAGGTCAAAACCGGCATCACAGCCGGCGCACTCCTTGCCCATCGGCACTTGTCGGAGCTGACAATCCCGCACATCGTTGTTCCGAATCCCCAGCTCGCCTTTGCACAAGTTGCGCAACGCTTCTTTGTTCCCACCGTTGGTCCGCGAGGAATTGCGACAGACATAACCAGAGGCGAGCAGGTCGCCATCGGAGCGGACGTCTCCGTGTGGCCATTTGTCACTCTTGGCGATCGCGTCACCATCGGTGCGCGTGCGACCCTCTACCCCGGTGTCTTCGTGGGATCCGACTCGGTGATCGGAGATGATTCCATCCTGTATCCCAATGTCGTCGTGCGCGAAGGCTGCTGGATCGGCGCACGCGTGACCATTCACAGTGGAACCGTGGTCGGGTCAGACGGCTTTGGATATGTGCAACACCAAGGCAAGCATGTGAAGATTCCTCAACTAGGAGGAGTCACGATTGAAGACGATGTGGAAGTTGGAGCCAACGTCACGATCGATCGCGCCACGCTGGGACAGACGCTGATCAAGACCGGCACCAAGGTGGATAACCTCGTCCAGATCGCGCACAACGTTACTATCGGCGCCTATTCCATTGTCGTTGCACAGGTCGGTATTGCCGGGAGTACGACCATCGGGCAGCATGTGATGATTGGAGGGCAGGCCGGGCTGGCGGACCACATTTCCATTGGAGATCAGGTCATGATTGCTGCACGGGCCGGAGTCAATCGGAGTCTCGAACCCAATCAGATCGTCTCCGGAGCGCCGGTCATGCCGCACGAAACCTGGATGAAAGCACAAGCCGTCATCCCCAGACTTCCGGAGCTACGCCAACTGGTGAGAAGTCTTGAACAGCGCGTGGCGACACTGGAAAACCAGCTTGCCCAGACACCCAGCGCGTCAAAGAAACCGCCGGCACGTACCCGCAAGTAGCCTCGTCTGATTCAGGCCGGTCTCATTACCTCAGGATGCTCAAAAAGGTCATGGTTCTCACCCGCCCAACCCCGTCGCGCCGAGACGCGCCGTTCCGCGGGCAAGGCCACAGCAAGCAAAGAGGCGAGGAGGTACATACCAAGCTACGCTTGATCCGCTCGCTTCGATCATATGCGAGCGGATAGGTACTTTGCCTCAAGTAGCTCTTTTTTTCGTTGAGTCTCTTTGTGAAGCGAGAACGCCGCTGGCGGCCTTTTCAGCATCCTGCT
Organism: Nitrospira sp.; assembly: GCA_013140455.1. GTDB lineage: Bacteria > Nitrospirota > Nitrospiria > Nitrospirales > Nitrospiraceae > Nitrospira_D. The sequence goes on from JABFSU010000031.1 coordinate 20,135, forward strand.
AGACGCGACCCCGCCAGAAAAACAACCGCGCCCAATAGAATCCGGCCCATGGCAAGAGAATGGCTGGAACCATTGAGACTTGTCCGGTCGAAATCGCCAGCCAGGATCCGCCAAGCATTACCCCTACACCTAGCATATACGCCATAGGAATTAACGAACGCCCCGGATGTGCCAAGGGAGACGGTTCAGGAATTTTCCCTCCCTTCCTGCCCTGCTTGGCCGTGGCCACTCGTATGCGGGCTGCCAGAACCTCTGGAAACGATTGTAGAAGATAGAAGTGATAGCGAGACTGCGCAAACCCCAACGCCGCGCCCAAGGCAATTAACCCCGTGCTCTGAAGGAATGTCCCCCACGTGTACTGATCGGTTGCAAAAAGCTGGTACCCCAGTCCAGCAACTCCACCGAGCATACTGACCAAGCCGACCAGCCCTGAAGGAATGAGGATGTATGTCTTAACGTAGTCGTGCGCGTGTTTCGTAATCTGTTCCGGCCGTTGTACGGTAATCAGTTTGGGCACAATCACCTCATTTGACTAGACACATAATCGAGACTATCACCAACCTTCCTGAAACCCCGCCACGACAACTGCCATCCCAAAGTCTCGCAGCCGCACAAGACTGGATCACCTGACTGGCAATGCCTCATTCGTCACGACAGGCTTGTCGTTCATCTTCTAACATTCATGATCACCAGGATCAATGTTCCCTTCTCACGCCCTAACCACCAAACGCCCATGCCCGTATAGCGAACAACACTGAGCGATCCGTTTCCCCTTGCTCTATCACAAGATTCGCCCTTCATTGCGGTATCTTCCAGCCTACAGCAGCATTCAGAAGCCGACCCGCGAAACGCGATATTCTCATGTCCACAAAATCTGTGTATGGCCTGTGGGTATCCATGTGGATGATGGCCCAACCAGCATCACAGGTGCCATCGCCACCTCTGTGCCTATTGTTTAGGCATGACTTCATCTTTTATATCAATTGGATAGACTGCATCCGCTTGTGACAATATCCCACCACTAGCCATAGAGCTAGTGTGTGATATCAATGCGTTATGAGTGCAGCACCCACGTGTGGAGAGGAGGAATCAGGCAGGAAGAATTTCTTCAATGGTCGCTCGCTCAAGACGTCCGAGATTCACCCATTGTTCAGCCATGGGAACCAGCGTCTTCAGGCGCAGTTCAAGAGCTTCGAGGCGAACGGGTAAAGACGTCACCTTTCGGTAAGCCGTGACCGTCAAGAACGACTTCAACCCTTGGAGAAACATCATGATGGTCATCGCCTGAACCAACTTAGCCTGATCATGCAAAAACTCGACATGGCCAAGAATAGGATCAAGCTGAGAGGCCGTGACAAAGCTGGCGGCCTGCGCCCGAAGCGATGCAAGCGCCTCCGTCATTTGCGGGACACGCGAATGCACGGCCTGAAGAAAGTCATTATCCTGCCGATCCAAATCACGAAGAATTCGCTCGATCATAGACACATCGACCGGCTCACCCACTTCTTCGGCACAATGAATCACCGCCTCCAACATGTCCCGTGCCGGTTGCATCGATCTCGATCGAGCCTTCTGCAGCTCACGCAACGCACTTAATAATGGGAGCGAGGAAAACTCGCGGTTCGGAACGATTTCGGGATGGATGTTATGTGTGGCCGTCTCCTCGCGTTCGACAGCACCCACCTCCTCCTCACGGACCACAGACACTTCTCCATCAATGAGCGTTCGCTCATCTCCCGCTGCGCTCTGGGAAGGAATGGATGCCAACTGCCGAACAGCGGCAATAACTCGACTCAAACCCTGATGCAAATGCCGCAGAGACTCGGAAGCAACGGCAGTTTCTGCCCCGCCGACATCACGAAGGGTAGGCAGCAAGTTCGTCGCCATGGCCTCAATCTCATCGAGATGCACCGTGGCGGCAGACTTTGCCAGATTCGTGATCCCGTTGAGGACAATCCCGTAGACATGCGAGCGAACCGGCCCCTCTTTGTCGGCACTGAGCCGTGCGAGGGCAGATTGAATTTGTGCGAGCCACTCGTGTGCCTCCAGCGCAAATAAACCCACGACTTCCTTGTCAAACCCGGCATCGTCCAGGCTCAGCGTCTCTACTGCAGACTCTTGATCAAGGACAACTTCAGACTTCCCCCCATCTACCGCACCAGAGTGCCGCGCATGCTCCACGACACCTTGAATGGCAGTCGCAATAGCATCCAGACTCTCCAGGAGCGACGTAAACTGATCCGATGCCGCCCCCATCGGCACCGCCACGTTTGGAACCTCCGGCGCAAACGTGAGACGCCCGACCACGGGAGCTTTGAGTGCTTCGATAATACTTACCAGCGGCGTCAGACTGAGATCGATATGCCGACTCTCGACGTGCCCCGCGTCTCCATGTTCATCTATCTCCACGATCGGCCGTAGCGGGTACTGCACATTGACTCCCACGACTGTCCCGGTTTCTCCAGTTGTCAGGCGAACGGTCGTCCCAAGAGGATACACCGACAGCTGCTCGACCAGCGCTTTGGTCATTTCCCGTGGAAATGTTGCCCGCTCTGCCACCAGCAACTCTTTGATCGCCTCATGCGGAAATAGTCTTGGGCGATAGGGACGTTCGCTGATCAAGGCATCAAACACATCGGAGACACCGATGATCAGTGCCATCTCGCTGATTTGCCGCCCTTTCAATCGATTCGGATAGCCCAACCCATTGGTGCGCTCATGAGCCTGGCGAATCAATTCCGCCAGCCAGGTGTAGTCGGGCCCCGACCGCTTGATCGCCTCGTACCCCAGTTCTGGATGTTGTTCGATCAGCGTTCGTTCGTCGGCTGTCAGCCGTCCGGCTTTCGTGAGCAGCGATTGAGGAACGGCAAATAATCCGATATCGTGTACCAACCCGGCCAGCGCGAGCCGTTCTAATTCGCGCCCATAGTATCCCAATCCCATCCCCACCTTCGTCGCCACGACGGCCACATTCACGAGATTCGTCAAGAGCGGCGATCCTGATGGACTGGAGAGCGCCATAACGATCAATTCACTGCTGCGCTTCAACGACGCGACCAGCGACGCCGCTAAGATCTCGAGTCGATCGAGTTGAATGCTCCGTTGACTTTGTATGGCCGAAGCGACAAGAGTCAGCTCGGCTTCTGCGTCCCTATACCATGTCATGGAAACTCATTCTCCCCTTCTTCCCAACCTGATCCGACCAGCCTAACGTGAATCCACGAGGCGCATAACCAGCGTCGAGTCGATGTGATCAACTTTCTCTTGCGCTCCGCTGAACAAGCAGAGATCGCAGAGCGCATTAATTAAGCGACAGACGCCGCCTGTGTGTCGATAAATCACTTCCGCTGCATCCATCGTAAAGAGCCTTCGCGTACGCCCCGCCGCTGCCAATCGGCCTTGAATGTAGGCCTGCGTTTCTTCTACATCAAACCGTTCCAGATGATATCGCACGGCAATCCGTTGCATCAGCTGTGGAATACGCGCGATCCGTTCTCGAAGTTCCGGCTGGCCAAGCAACACGAGCGTCAACAGAAACCGATTATTCATCTGATAATTCATCAAGAGCCGGACCTCGTCAAAGATCCGATCCTCAAGAATCGTTTGAGCCTCGTCAATGACAAGGACCGTATCGACTCCCTGCCTGGCGTTCGACAGCAAGTGCTCATTCAGACGCCTCAGCTGTACCGCCTTTGAGCCACCGACCGGCAAACCGAATTGATAGAGAATCTCCCCCAGAAATTGATTTTCAGGAAGCGAGGGGTTTGCCAGCAAGGCCACATCATACTTCGCCCTCGGCAGATTGAGAATCAGCGCACGGCTCAGAAGAGTCTTCCCGCTTCCAATCTCGCCGGTCAGCATGACGGCGCCCTTGCGAGCCTGAATCCCATATAAAATCCGCTGCCGGGCCTCCTCATGCTTGACTGAGGGAACATAAAAACGTGGGTCAGGAACATTTTCAAACGGCTGGGCCTCTAGCCCCCAATGCTGTTCGTACGCGAAAGGCACCGGCTCAGCAATTAGCACATCTGTCTCCATTCCATTTCCGCCTTACGAAGAAATCGGTTTCAAGGATACTCAGGGAGTGACCCAACCGAGCGGTACTGCGGGCCACCGCTATGCAACGGGCAACAAAGCTTCGATGGCTCCTCGCTCACGTCGGCCAGCCTCTGCCCATTCGTGAATGATCGTGGGCATTGTGCGCAGTCTGCTCTCTATCTTCTTTAACTGAGAAGCCTGGGGGGTCACCCGCTGTTCCATCACAATCGTGAGAAAGCTCTGCAGCCCTGTGAAAAACGTCGTGGCTTCAACCGCATTCACCTGTCGAGAAGCCGACCAGAGTTCAGCGGTGTGGTCCACCATTGCGCTCCACTCGACGGTGGACTCTTGCCATTGGCCTATAGAGGCCTGTGCCATCTTTCCAATGCCGTCGGCCACGAGCAGTCCCAGCCGCTCCACCGTCTGCGCATACGCACGCTCGACCTCGGCACCTCGCGCTAGAACCTCACGCAACGATGCGGCATCACAATGTGTCACTCCATTTCTCGTCATCCCATCAATCTGAGCAATAATGGTCTTCGTCACGTGGCCTGATACGGTCGTACTGCCAGCCAGGCGACTAATCAGATCGGAGAGCGCGGCCACGAACTCCGGCACCGGCACCGTGACGGCTGCCACCTCTGCTATTGCAGACTCAGCATCAAACGCCACACCGGTCGCCCGAGTCAGCGCATCGTGAATCTGGCCCAGCTGTTTGCAGAGCGCCAAGAAAGCAGCGGCCGAGAGGGGAACGGACGGATCCTCTACCGCCTCAACCAAGGGAAGGCCAGAAAAACTCGCCTGCTCGACTTCGTGCAGAGTGATCGTCGCGGCTGACCCGCCAAGATTCGTTAATCCGGCTTTGATCGTGTGGGCTAACTTGAAATGTCGATCAGCCGGAGGACCTTGCTGCAATTCATCGAGCGCCACATGAATCTGTTGCAACCACTCCTGCGCTTCTTGAGCAAACAGGGCAATCAACTCTTTTTGAAACTCATCGTCTGTATCGACTGCCATGCCACGTCATTCCTTCGTATCAGCACAGGTCTACGCCTTGAGATCGATCTGTTCAGACCCGCCCCTTGCCACTACCGAGTTGAGATGCCAGCCCAGCTATTTCTCCGAGCTTGCGCGCCATATCTTCAAACCGTCTCATAGATTGCTCAGCAGACTGTTCGGATTCCGACACACGCCGTGCCAGCACGGCGTTCCGATCCCGCTCGGCCGCCAAGAGCTGTTCGAACTCCTGAGCCGCAGTTACCATCTTTTCCAAGGCTTGGATACGGCTCTCTTTAGCGCTCCCAGCCTGAGTCGCCGCGGCTAATTGGCTTTCCAGGTCACTCAACCGCTGTACTCCCCGTTCAGCCTCGGCAAGACGTCCGCTCAATTCCCCTACACGAGCCCGTTCCGCCGTCATCGCGTCGTCCAACTGCTTCACTTGTTGTTCAAAATCCGTAGCGCGATGCTCTTCACGGGCCAGCCGCGCTTCCAGGTCTTTCGTCCGCACCGCGGCGGCCTCCAAGACGGTCAATTGTTCTACCAATTTTGCCGTGGCTGCCCGCTCGGTCATCAGGGTAGATTCCAGCTGAGGCATCGCGCTTACCGCTTGTTGGAGATCGGCAATCTGCTGTCGAAGGCCCTGATTGGAATCCTGTTCAGACTTCAAAGCAGATTCGAGAACCGATGCCTTCGACTGTGCATCGGACAGCAAATCCTCACTGCTGGCAATCTGCACTTTCAACGACACAATCTGCTGCCGTTCTTGAGCCAACTCAGCTTCAATTCCCTGCGCCCGACTCGACTGATTGCTGATTTCCTCAACACGGTGACGTTCGGCAGCAAGTTGATCTTCCAATTCCTTCGCCTGTGCCGCCAGCACCTCCAGCTCTCCTACTCGCTTCTTGAGCCCTTCAGCCTTGCCCCTCTCGGCTTGCAGCTGTGCATCGAGCTCATCGGCTTGGGCTGCTGCCTGCTTATAAGTCGCAAGCTGCTCGGCAGTGATTCGAGGACCGTTCCATACGTCACCGGTGGCAACCGGCTTTGGAGCCAACGCCGCAGGGGAGGGAACGACTGCCGGTTCTTGGCGCTTTGCAAGCAACTCCAGAACCCGGTCCTTGAGCGAGGTTCCTTGAAACGGTTTCTTAAGGACCCCGTCAGCATGACAAGACTCTGCCTGTTTCGTCACCTCGTCATTCACAATTCCTGAAATCAACAACACCGGCGTTGTGGCCAGCGAAGCATGCCCCCGCACAAAGGCGCAGACTTCATATCCGCTCTTGTCCGGCATAATCACATCCGACACAATGACGTCCGGCCGTTCCTTCGACAAATAGGCGAGGGCCTCTTCTCCATTGGCAGCTAAGGTGACGCCCAATCCGGCTTCCGTTAACAACCGCTCCGCCACTTTTCTGACCGCAATACTGTCATCTGCTACAAGAATCTTCGGCATACTGACTCCCTTCACCTCTGTTCGTAACCGTCAATCTTAGGCAGCCCCTAATCGTGCAGTTGAAATAATGGGGACGTCTTCAAACTCATCGGTAAAACATCCCACCGTGTCGATATCGTTGTCGCGATAGGCCTGAATCTTCCTGGGATCGAGCGAACGCAACACGGGCATTTCCTCATCGATGCAAATCGCTATCGTATCCTCGGCTTGTTTGGCCATCAAACAGAGACGCTGCTCCCCCTTCACCCGAACCTTCAGCATCCCGGCGAGATCAAAAACGGGAAACACCGCTTGATCACGACGGATAACCGACGAGATGAACGGCGTACAGCTGGGAATCGGAATACTGCCAACCCAGGCAGAAATCCCGCCGATCTCTTCAGTCTTCACCGCGAGTCGGCGTCCCCCTACCGAGAAGACTAACAGATGACATAGCTGAGAAGTGACCTGCCGTTGCCGGCCAACCGCACCCCTTAGCATGCAATGCTCTTTCTCATTCTATCGGACCTGTCTGAAAGGCTCAGTGGCAACCGTCTGTTTAGGCTCAGTAACCACATTGAGTGAAGGCCCACCGCTACTCCTTCTCCATATAAAATAAGGCCTACGTACCAGTTCCGTTCTTCACTGCGGAATTGACGTGGCAACGGCAATACGCTCGTCCGTTCGACTTCGACCAGGCCATGAATCTGATCCACCCGGATGCAGGCACGAATCCCTGCCTGCGCCAAGAGCACCATGCGTGTTTCCGGCCCGTCGCCAACTTGAGCAAGCCCAAGCCGATCCCTAAGATCCAGGGAAGGATACTCCAGACCTTGAACCATGAGGGTATTGACGAAGCCACCCTCTTCCATCGTCAGCAAGCCTTGCACTAAGTCTGCTGACAAAGCGAATTGCTGGGAATCTATTCCTATAATCAGAAAGCGTTCAATCGGCACATGAGGGGCCGACCCGATCCGATGGCCTCGCAAACTCATACCAGCGCCTCATCGATCATGTGCCTTCGGTTCTGCATGTCATCCTATCGCGGACCTGTGCCGATGGCTTTACTTCCGAGCCCCTGACACCTGCCCGACCCATCGTTCGACCTCTTGAAGCAATGCGCGTTCTTCCACGGGCTTAGCGATATATGAACTAGCCCCGATGTTCAGAGCCATCTGACGATGCTTATCCCCTGCCCGTGTCGTCATCACGACAACAGGGGTTTGCTGTGTCTGCGGGCGACTGCGCAATGCTTGGATGACTTCCAATCCATTCAACTTCGGCATTTCCAGGTCCGTGAAAATCAGCCGGTAGGAATGCGCCGAAGCTTTCCGCAATCCATCCTCGCCATCCACTGCTGTGTCGACTTGATAACCTGCGTTCTCCAACATGCGCCCGACAAATTTCCGAATGCTCAGCGAGTCGTCGATCAAGAGAATTGACGCCATCGTAGATGCTTGAGCATCCATACCATGCCCCGAGTCCTGATGAGGCGCCAATGCTATTTCAGGGGCCGCCAACATCGCGGCCGACTCCCGAGACTCCCGCGCAAGCAATCGTCCCGTATCCACCACAAGCACCACATGCCCCTCAGGATCGATCGTGGCGCCGCCGAAACAGGACTGCTCCATTGAGCGTAACGTACCCAATGATTTGATGACGATTTCTTGACGCCCCAATAACTCATCGACAGCCAATCCGATCGGCCCAGAGACAGTGCGCACCACGACTACCGGCATCGAGATATCCACCATCCCACTTTCACGCCTGAGCAAATGACGAAGCGAGTAGAGATCGATCGCCTCTTCGCCCATCTGTAAGATGGCCCGCTCCCCCATGTGCTGCAACGAGCCCACTGTCGGCATGGTGACCTCGCGCACATTGGGTAGTGGAATTGCGTACCGTTCCGATCCCACTCGCACCATCAACGCGGTGGCAATAAGCAGCGTCAGAGGCAAATCCAACGTAAATTTGGTGCCCACGCCGGGAAGCGACTCAACATCGATATGACCGTTCATTCCTTCAATCACCCGCTTGACCACATCGAGTCCGACGCCTCTCCCAGCCTGGTCGCCCACCTTCTCTGCGGTAGAAAATCCTGGAGCAAAAATGTATTTCAGCGCTTCAGCATCCGGCATTGCCTGAATCTGCTCTGGCCGAGCCAGCCCAAGATTGACGGCTTTTGTCCGAATCCGCTTGAGGTCGAGACCCGCCCCGTCGTCTTCCACCTCGATGATGATCGAGTTGCCTCGATGAGCGGCATGCAAGTAGACAGTGCCGCCCGCGGGCTTCCCTTTCGCCACACGAGCCCCAGCCGGTTCAATGCCGTGATACACGGCATTGCGCACGAGATGGACCAGCGGATCCACCAAGCGCTCTACGATTCCAGTATCCACCTCGGTATGTTCACCGGACGTCACCAACGACACTTCTTTCCCTGAGGCGCGGGCAATCTCTCGAATCGCTCGGCGGAACCGTGTAAACGGAGTCCCGATGGGAACCATGCGGGCCCGCGCAATTTCATCCCGCATGCCGAGGGTGAGCTGCTGTAATTGGCTCATATCATCATGTGACCGGCGAATTGATCCGCTCAGTTGAGACATAGATTCAGTAATATCAGCGGTCACTTCACTGATACGTCTCGCCAAAATATTGAAATCGTCATACTTATCAAACTCCAGACTGCCGAAATCGCTCAGCCCCACCACACCGGCTGTTGCCGTATCCGTGGAAGTCGAAGGAGCATTCGGAAATGTGAAGGTGTGTTTCTCTTCAAACGATTGCACGGCATCGACCAACCGGGACTTGCAGGCCAAGACCTGTTGAGACAGTTGTTCTAACACACGGAGACGCTGTTCTAACCGGCCTCGTCCAATGACCAATTCACCGACCAGGTTGAGCAATCGTTCTAATCGATCCCGGCTGACTCGAATTACTTCACGATCTTCTGCAGACCGGCCATCGGCAATCTTGGTTTGCGCCGCTTCTTCCTTGGGTTCAGCCGACGAGCGCATGAGAGGTGCCGCTACATCGGCTGCGACAACTGTCTCCACACTTGGGACACCACCTTCATGCAGGATCTTCAACTCAACCATGGCGGAGGTAAATCGTTGCTGAGTCGTCGCCAGGGTCGCGGGGTCACGACGCATGAGCACGCGAACGACATCGACGGATCGAAGCAACAAATCTGTCTGACCCGGCTGCACGGCCAAGTGCCCGTCACGCACGGCTCCCATGAAGTCTTCAATGTGATGAACCAGATCGCCGATGGATTGAAACCCGACGGTATACGCAGACCCCTTGAGCGTATGGGCAGTCCGGAACAATTGATTGATCAATTCGTCGTCCTGAACATTCTTATCCAACCGCAGGAGATTGGCCTCCAGAGTCTCCAAATACTCCTGGGCCTCCGGGGCAAAATAAGACAGCACCTCGGGATCCAGTTGTGGAATCAAATACTCAGCCGATAGCACGGGACTCACCGCCACATCACCATCGACTGTTGACGCAACTGAAGGCTGTATCTCTACATGAGCTATAGGAATAGATGACGCAGCAGCCGCAATCGCCTCACCATCCCGCAACTGTTTTAGGAAACCAATCACAGCCGGCACATCATGCTGTAATTGCGGCACATGGGTAGGATCTCGACGCAACGCGAGCCGAATAATACCAACCGCTCGAGTCAACCCCTCGAAGAGGGCATCACTCAGTTCAACCCGGCACTCACGAACTTTCCCCATACATTCTTCCATAGGGTAGGCAATATCGCCGATGACGGTAAAGCCAACAGTATGGCCGGAGCCTTTCAGCGTATGAGCCGTCCGAAAGAGTCGATGGATCGCATCATCGTCGTGTGGGTGAGCCTGCAAACTCCGAATCAGACTATCAATCGTATCCAGGTATTCCAATGCCTCAGGAACAAAGTACGACAACACTTCCGCATCCACATTTGGGACAAGATAATCCTGACTCAATTGTGTGCCAGCTCCAACACCCGGTACACCTTCATCATCTACAGAGGCCGCCGGACCTGTTGTTTCAGCGGGGAGAAACCCATCAGAAACGGCCAGGCATCGATCGATCGTCACCTGATCTTCACCTCCACCTTGTCCAATCACATCTAGCTGAAGCTGGACTCCCTGCACAATTTCCCGCATCGCACCAACAGCGCGAAGCCAGTCCGCCTCCGGGATCATATGACTCTGCTCAAACAAGGACTCCAGCCGTTCGCTCAATTGTGCAATGCCGGCAAATCCATAGAGTGCCGCAGCTCCCCGAACCCGGTGTGCCACAATAAATTGCTCATGCAATTGCTGCGGACTTGGAACGGACCCATCGGCGGGATGTAAGGCGAGTTTGAGCTCGGCCATGCCATCGACGGCCTCGGCCACAAAAATAGCCATAAGATTGTCCGGATCGAATTCGGCGCTCATCCTGGTCCCTTCTCACCCGGAAGATGACAGACATCCCCCGGGTAATCTCATTACACCAGTTTGAATTGCGACACAGAGGCCGTCAGCGTTTCAGCGAGCTTCGCCATATCTTCTACGGTAACACGTGCGGAATCGGTGGCTTTCTGCGTGGCCACCGCGCCGCCGGTGAAGTCCTTAATCGAACGTCCCACCTTGTCGGTCGAAGCGGTCTGTTCAACCGCAGATGACGCGATGCTTTGCGCCAGCTCAGATGAACGCTGGGCGATCGTAGAAATTTCTTTGAACACATCACCCGTACGCAACGCAGAAGCCGAGCCCGCTTCCACGGCCTGGGTTTCATGTTCCATCGCGACCACCGCATCCTGCGTTTCGCTTTGGATTACTTTCACGAGGTCCGCAATTTCTCGTGTTGCCTGCGTGGAGCTTTCCGCGAGCTTTCTCACCTGATCGGCGACGACCGCGAATCGGGCGCCCGCCTCTCCGGCGCCGGCGGCTTCGATGGCCGCGTTCAAGGCCAACAGGTTGGTCTGATTGGCAATATCTCGAATCGTCGAAACGATTTGAGATATTTCCAAGGACCGATCACCAAGGGCTTTCACCTGCTTCGACATACGTTGCACCGCAGCACGGATACTCTGCATGTCCTGCACGGTTTCTTGGACCGCCACACGACCGCGCTCGGTCGCTTGCAACACTTGGCGGGCGGATTCAGAAGATGCACCGGCTGTTTCAGCCACCTGACGCATTGACGCCGCCAACTGTTCAACCGCGCCCAGCGTCTTGACAGATTCGTCGGCTTGATGCTTTGCCGTACCAGACATCTGACCGGCGTTGTCTCTCAACGTCCCGGCTGACTTATTCACGCGTTCAGCCGCTTCACGCACTTGACGCATCAGCTGGGCAAACCGCTGAATCATGAGATTGAATCCGTCGGCCAAGTTTCCGAACATATCCGCTGTGACTTCTCCGCGCTTCGTCAAATCTCCTTTACCGACGTCAGATACCAAGACGAGAAATTGCATCAAGCGTTTTTGCATGACGTCTCGCTCTTCTTCGGTGGACACAAGAGCCGTAATACGATCCAACATTGAGTTGAACGCTTTCGCCATGTGGCCCACCTCGTCGTCGCTCTCAAGCTTCGCGCGAGCCTGGAGGTTACCCGCAGCGGCTTGTTCGGCGACATCGGCCACATGCACAATGTTCCGAGCAATATACCGAGCCAGGTAGTATCCGATGGCGCCTCCGAAGATGAGTGCGATGAGGCCTCCGAACAGCACCCAGTTCGTACTACGCGACGCTTCGGCCTGCCCGCTTTCGTTCAATTCTTTGGCCAATTCTCGAATCGTGGTCATCAACTCTCGTACACGCAGAGTTGCCGTGCTGTACTTGTTTGCAACTTCGACTGAGAGAGACAAGTTACCTAGATCTCGCATGCTCTGCTTCTGATCTTCGGAAAGTGACGCGGAGTAACTATCAGCAAACGCACTGACCGCACCGTCAGTCGACACAAAATATTCGGCCAACGCGGTTTTCAGCGCAGCGATATCCTTTGCTTCGTTTCGTCCCGTCCCCGATTCTCGCAATTCCGACCCCTGATAGGCCTGCAATGGTTCCAATGTCTGATTTTTGAGGGCCGCCAGCGGTGCGATGGCATCGTCAAAGTCACTCTTTCGAGTCTGACGACCGGCATTCAACAGCGCGTCGTGGTACAGCCCAAGGTTCGTACTGCTGACTCCGGTGTTAGACAACGCGACCGTTGATCCGTCATAAATATTCTGCAACTCAGTCTTTAACCGGCTCAAACCGATAAGACCTACGAGACCGACCATGATCATGATGACGCCGACGGCAGAGAATCCGAGAATCAACTTCGGCAGTGTTTTGAGATTATGGAACCACGTCTGAATCGTCCACGCTGACTTGCTGTGCCTCGCCATAACTTCCTCCTCCTCAACCCTTAGGATAATCGGTTCCTATCGTCGTCGCGCCGCTTCCCTGAGCGGCGGTCAGCCAACTCAGCGGACAGACTCACGTGTCGGTCATTTAATTCAACACACCTTCCACACAGGCCAAGAGCTTCTGCACGTCCATCATGCCGCTCATGCGTTCTTCAATCTTGGCCAGTCCTGAAAGGAATGGCCGTGACTCCGATAATCCTCTCGACGTCGCGTTCAGCAGATCATCGGGATGGATCGTGCGGATTTCCGGCACCGCGTCGATCAGAATGCCGACCTGCTGCTGACCATGACGAACGACCACTACGAAAGGCAGTGATGTGGCCGACGGAATCCCGAGCGACGGACGTAAGTCCGCTAACGGCATGACCGTTCCCCGAAGATTGGCCACCCCCACTAATGTGGACGACATCCCAGGAACGGGTGTCACGGATTCCAGCTCGAAGACTTCCCGAACATGACGAAGATCGATCGCAAACAGTTCTCCCCCGAGAGTCACGAGGCAGATACGCGACGGAATGGGTGTTTTGACACCTTCCGCCAGGGCAACCCCGACAGATTGAGATGTGCTGAGAGCTGGTTCCATGATCTCCCTTCAACAACCAGGTTCGGTGTCTTATGGAAGCCTAGTTCAACGCTCGCTTCACGGCAGCTAAGAGATCCTCCGCCTTAAACGGCTTCACCACATATCCATTGGCGCCCTGCTGTTGTCCCCAGAACTTGTCGCTCTCCTGCCCCTTTGAGGTACAGAGCACGACGGGAATGTTCTTAAAGCGATCATCGGCTTTCAAATCGCGACAGGCCTGGAAGCCATTCCGTCCCGGCATAACCACGTCCATCACAATGAGATCAGGCTTTTCAGAGACGATCTTATCTTCCAGCTTGTCCGTATTCGGGAATGACACCACGGTGTGGCTGGCCGCCTTGAGATACCCCTCGATCATCTGCAACTCAGCGTACGAATCATCGACGACTACGATCTTGCTCATAATGCTCGTCCTCCAGCTCGAATAGTTGAATCATGACACCTATCGCATCGGCACAACGACGCTGATTGCGCCGGCCAGGTCTCCCTCTTTCCATCCTTCTTTTTTCGTTCCGGTAATATCCCGTTCCCCTTTCGGTCCCCCATGGCAGGTGAGACACGTCGGACCGGCATATTCCGGATCCATGACACGCATGACCGGCTTGCCTCCAACCATCGTTGCCTTCGCATATTGCTGTCCCTTCGGATGGCGGGAATCGGCAAACATGCGCAACACTTCCGATTCAAAATCATCGGGCTTGTTGCCAGGGAAGCGATAATCCGTTCCCGTCAACTTCAATCGAATGCCTGTTTTCTTGTAAAACTTTTCACCGGACTTTCGAGCGAATACAGCAGGAATAAATCCTTTGAAGGCGACGCCCTGCTTGTTGATTACCGGCTGCCCCTCCAACACCACTTCACGTTCCGCTTCGAGCAACGCCAGAAGGACGCCGCTTTGCGGGACTCCATTCGGACGACTCAGATCGACACGCGTCTTCGCTTTGAATTTCTCAATGACCTGATGCGCCACGAATTCATCCGTGAATCCCTTATTACCTTTGCTGGGATCGTTAATCAGGGCTTGATGTTCCGACACCACTGCGCGGCCTGATTTCAGTAATGCAATCAGCAATTCTGCCGTTTCGCTCTCATCGCCGGCGCGAACAAGCGATGGCACCCCCATCACTGTCGCACACACCGTCACACCAAGAATGAGTGATGTTAACTGTGCCTTCATAGGGTCCCCTCCTCCTTCAAGACTGGCTCGTCTAGTGGTTCACGCCCAAGTGTAGTCGCTTGCTCTCCATTCGCAAGAATTCGATGAAAATCGGCAACCCCTTCATTCACTGCGGCTTCGCACAAGCTGGACGACACGGACGCGCGGAGACCGCAACCGAGAACAACATCAGAGGAATGGCAACTATTGTGCCGGGATGAGCGAGAGACGATCAGGAAAGACGTTGGAAAGGAGAATGTGCTCAAATGCTGCCATATCTGCACGAATTGTGAGCGACGCAGACAGAAGGGTACCCTCGCCGAAGATTGCTGATGTCCGCGCACGGTTGTGCATCAAGTGACAATTCTTGTTACTACATGTCATGGATATCGCGAACGGCTGGAGATAACAGACGTGCGCGTTAGAGACGAGTGGAGGCCGCCTGGATAAGCGGCATACCTTTGAGATGCAGCTGCAGATGATCCGCCCACGCATCCAACTGACTGCCGAGCGATTGAGAAATACTCTGCGAGACTGCATCAGACAAAGGCGGGAGAGCCTTTCGGGCACGGATTCGGTTAATCCATGCCCGCCGGAATTCAGGAAGGTCGAATACGCCATGAAGGTAGGTGCCCCAAATCAAGCCGGTTTCGTTCACGGCTCCATCGAACTCCTCATTTTTCTCTACCCCAGACTGCCCGGCCTCACCGCTGATCGGGCGGACATGAAAGCAGCATCGTGCGCCACATGGAGTCGTCTGCCCCATATGAATCCAATACCCCCGAATGGGCAGACCACGCTGAGGGTCGATGGCTAGGGCCTCCCCCTCGACCCATTGTGTCCTCTTGATTGTCGCAAGCCGTGTCGTGACAGCCAGCAACCCAAACCCTTCAACCTCACCCCCAGCTTCCACTCCATCAGGATCCGCAATGCTCCGACCCAGCATCTGATACCCGCCACAGATGCCAACGACCTCAGCCCCGTCACTCGCATGGCGATCAATAGACTCCGCCATCCCGGACTGACGGATGTACGCAAGATCGTCGATCGTGTTCTTACTCCCGGGAATGACAATCACATCCGCACCAATAAGATCTGCGGACGTCGTGGCATAGCGAATCACCACATCAGGCTCTGCGATCAGCGGATTGAAATCGGTAAAGTTGCTCATACGAGGTAACAACACCACTGCGATATTGACTCGATCCTTGACAAATACGGCATGGCGATGGCGCTCGATGTCAACAGCATCTTCCTGATCCAGCATCAGACCACGCAACATGGGCACGACCCCTAGAACGGGAAGGCCGGTACGTTGCTCGATAAACTGCACGCCATCGTCAAATAAAGTCGCATCGCCACGAAACTTATTAATAATGACGCCGATCACCCGCGCGCGCTCGTGGGAAGCGAGCAGATCCAATGTCCCAATGACCTGCGCGAATACACCGCCTCGATCAATGTCCGCCACCAGGACGACTCGCGCATCGGCCAGTTCGACAGCCGACCAATTTGCCAGATCGCGATCCCTCAAATTCATTTCGGCGGCGCTCCCGGCGCCCTCAATGATCATCACATCATACTGACCGGCCAGTCGCTCGTAACTCTCCCGCACGCGCTCAGCCAGTTCCGCCCGCTGCTCAAAATAGGTTCTGGCTTCCGCCTTGCCCCACACCTTTCCTTGCACAACAATCTGCGCGCAGCGATCCGATTCCGGCTTCATTAATATCGGGTTCATATCGGCATCAGGATCAAGACCACAGGCCTGCGCCTGCAACGCCTGAGCACGCCCGATTTCTTTCCCGTCCGGCGTCACGAATGAATTATTCGACATGTTCTGCGCTTTAAATGGTGCCACCTTGATCCCGGCTCGGTGAAAAAGCCGGCATAGCCCCGCCGTGATCAGACTCTTCCCGACATCCGATCCCGTTCCAAGCACAGCAAGTGCGCGCGCGTTCATGCGTGCCGTTCCTGCCATTGCTTCGCCTTTGCTAACCCGCGAGCCACACACTGTGTGACGACCTGCCCGATCAACGCGCCGATCATGGTATGAGTACCACTATAGGCATGCCACGGGCCCTCTCCACGTAGCCGGCAGGCAATCACCACCGCGTCAGTCCCGGTCCCGGTGGCACCAGGCTGGCCAGTCCAACTCGGGACGGCATGATCTCTCAAGACACCGGTCTTACTCTCCGTCACAACTTGCACCGCCCCAACCATCGCCGCACTCGACAGGCATGCATTCGTCACAACGATAAGATTGATCGTTCCCGGTCCGGCGGACTTGCTTCGACGACCGTCGGGCTCCGGCCGCTCTCCCGCTCGCATCGCATTCGTCACGCCGACAGTAGCAAAGCACTCAACCCAAACAGCCCCAGACGAGACCCT
This sequence comes from Nitrospira sp., assembly GCA_013140455.1. GTDB lineage: Bacteria > Nitrospirota > Nitrospiria > Nitrospirales > Nitrospiraceae > Nitrospira_D. Next base: position 37,122 of record JABFSU010000031.1, read on the forward strand.
GGCCGTGACTAACTGTTTCATCGGAACGGCCGTCATGAGCCCAACTGTTCTCTGCGTTACTCCCAGCCTGACAGCCAACCGCCGGAGTGCCCGAGCAGGGTCACTGTGAGATCGAGGATGCGTATTCGAGATCGGATTCGACTCCACCTGGTGATTCAGAATATACGACGCAGAGGTGAGCCCGCCGCCTTGTGGTGCAGAAGAGAGCACTCGCCTCTTGCCTCCGAGATCAATGATCAGCGTCTGCCCCGTCACTCGATACCGAGCCTGCATGCGTGAGGATTGTGCTTGCGTCATGACCGGCTCTCACTCAACACACGAGAGAGGGACTTCAACAACCGATCGTTATTCTCTCGAGACCTGACCGCAATTCTGATCGAGCGACGATTCGCTCCTGGAACAGACGAACAATCTCGAATGAGTAATCCCTCACGCCTCAACTGTTCAGTCAGCTTTCCCCCATGCCATCCGTGCGGCAATTCCATAAAGAGGAAATTTGCGTGTGCCGGAAACAGGGCGCATCCCGGCAATCCGGCAAGTTCTTTGGCCATTCGAGCCCGCTCTTTCAAGACGAACTGGAGGCTCTTCTTCGCATGCGCCGTATCGTGCAGAGCAGCCAATGCAGCCACCTGTCCCATGGCATTGACGGACCAGGGCGGTAATTCGCGGCGCAATAGTTGGACGACCGTCGGAGCCGCGACTGCGTATCCGACCCGCAATCCCGGCAATCCATAGAATTTTGTCAGGCTTCGCAACACCACTACTCTGGAGAATGCCGACGCCAGCGGGAGGATAGACCGTTCCGGGCAATAGTCTGCGAACGTTTCATCGACGATCAACCAGACGCCCCGTCGCTGCGCGGCGCGCGCCAGCCTCATCACATCATCAGCCCCACAGGCCTGCCCTGTCGGACTATTGGGATTGCACAACAAGATCGCATCGATCGTCCGAGCTCCCTTTGGCGGCCGTTCCAGCAACCGGAATAGGCGATCGATGGGCAACGCATACTGTTCATCTCGATCCGCACACACCGACGTGACGCGCCCGCCGGCCCGCGCCATCGACGCGGCATACTCGGAGAATGTCGGTTGGACCAGCACCAGGTGATGAATCTTGAGTGCTTGCGGAAAGGCATAAATTAATTCCATCGAGCCGTTCCCCACCAGGACCTGTTCAGGTACACAGTGCCAGCGGGCGGCTAATGCCTGACGAAGATCCCAGGACGCAGGGTCGGGATAATGCGGGAGGAGATGATGAGCCTCGGTGATGGCGCGCCAGACTTTCGGAGAGGGCCCTAATGGATTGATGCTGGCGCTAAAATCAATGAGGGTTGATAGCGGACAACTTAGTTCGCGCGACGCCGCATACACATCACCGCCGTGAACGGGTTTTTTTACTGGAGCCACAACATTCCCGCTCCGATCATCGCGCCCAACAGACTCGCCACCGCCATCAATTGAGCCGCGAACGTGATGTCCCCTACCACCAATTCTTGCCGCCCATCGCCAAGGATCGGACGTTCATTCGCCATGCCTTCATAATAGTTGGTTCCGCCCAGTTGCACGCCCAACGCACCGGCCATCGCCGCCTCCGGCCGCCCGCTATTCGGGCTCGGATGCTTTCCCCCATCTCTCAGCAACGCGCGCCAGCCGCTCATCATACAATTCAGCTTAAGCGTCACCAGACCGGAGGCCAACAGCAGCAACCCAGCGGCTAACCGAGCAGGAATCCAATTGGCCAGATCATCGAGTCGGGCTGAGGCCCAGCCCAAATCGATATGCCGTTCATCGCGATGGCCGACCATGGAGTCCAGGGTATTCACCGCCTTATACGCTAACGCCAGCGGCGGACCGCCGAGCACAAGATAGAACAGCGGCGCGATCACCCCGTCGGCCGTACTCTCGGCCACCGTTTCAACAGTCGCGCGAACGACTTCTGATTCAGACAGCTGGTGCGTGTCCCGACCGACTATCATCGCCAGAGCCTGACGCGCGGCAATCATATCTCCCTGCTGCAACGGATGCTTCACGGCCTGCACATGATCCCACAGATCACGTCCGGCAAGCGCCGTTGCTGCCAGGCCGATCGTCACAACAACTCCAAGCCAATCCGCCACGGCTCCAGCTTCCGCCACCATCCAGCACACCACCACATACACCACCGTCGGCAGCCCCAACGCGAGGACGGACCCTGCGAGACGCAACGCAATGGGACTCCGGCAGATCCTTCTCACGTGGTTGTCGTACCATTCAATGATCAGCCCCATCGCACGAACAGGATGAGGAATCCAGTGAGGATCTCCTATCATCAGATCGAGACCTGCCGCGAGCAGCAATTCACTCCCTATCATGCGAATAACAGTAGTGACGGGACAAGAAGCAGGAACAGGATTTCAATCACCTCATTGGTCGCTCCGAGCGTATCACCGGTAATTCCGCCGAACCATGAGCGGCAACCAGCCCACAACGCAAGGACCACCATCGATCCCGCCAGCAGAATCACGAACATACCCAACAGCCCGAACCCCCATCCCAGTCCTGTTGCAAGCATTCCTGTCGCAACCACAACATGGTGCCAGGATAGATGCGTCAGAAACGAGAAGGCCAATCCCCCTTCAGCCCGCGCATAGGGAGAGGCCCAGGCTACGGTCACCATCGCCCACCGCCCAATGACCGGCATGCAGAGGAGCGCAGGAACTCGCATCGCCTGAGGCAGTGCCATGAGTCCTCCATAGCGCAGAAGCAATGAGAGAAAGAGGCCCGTCGCGCCGATGGCGCCGATACGCGGATCCCTCATGATGGGCAGTCGTGCGGCCGGCGTCTTCCCTCCCGCCAACCCATCCAATGTGTCAGCCAATCCATCCTGGTGTAATCCGCGGGTCAGCAATACCAACAGGACCATCAGCAGGACATTCCCGACCGCAGGGATGAAGACCCTCGACAACCCCATGTCGGCAAGAACCAACCCACCACCGATCAGCAAACCAACCACGGGGTACCAGGCCATAGACCTCGCCAACTCGACAGCCGTCGGTTCATGCAAGGCCTGGCTCAACGGAATCCCGGTCAGGAAATGCCAGGCGAATACGAATGGTCGAACGAGCGGCCCCATGGGACTTAGGCTTTCTCCGACACGCCGGCTTCACCGAATGTTGCCATTTCGGTGTAGATCTTGAGCGCCGCACAGACCAAGCTCATGCCCAAACAGGCGCCGGTGCCTTCACCGAGACGCAGATCGAGGTCGAGCAGAGGCTTCAGGCCGAGATGATCGAAGATCGCCGCATGCCCCCGTTCGACGGAGCGATGTGACGCGATGAGATACTCGCGGCAACGCGGCTGGAGACCGACGGCAATCAATGCCGCCGCTCCGGCAATGAACCCATCCAGCACCACCGGTACACGCTCGGCCGCGGCACCGAGGATCAAACCGGCCAGCCCGCCGATTTCCAATCCGCCCACTTTGGCCAACACGTCAAGTGCATCGGCTCGATCGGGGCGATGCAGATCGAGCGCCTGCTGGATCACCGCCACCTTTCTCGCATGCCCCGCATCGTCGATTCCGGTCCCACGCCCGGTCACTTCAGAAACCGGCCGACTAGTCATCACCGCCGTGATCGCCGCGCTCGACGTCGTGTTTCCGATTCCCATATCGCCGGTACCGATGAGGCCGACGCCTTCCTGTGTCGCCTGCGTCGCAAGCTCCACTCCAATCAAGACGGACTGCTCCGCTTCAGCGCGAGTCATCGCCGGCTCGACAAACAAATTGCGCGTCCCCCGCATCACTTTCTTCGAGATCAGATCTGGCATCGTTCCGAAATCATGATCGACGCCGATGTCCACCACGCGCACGCCCACGCCGGCATGACGAGCCAACACATTCACACCCGCTCCGCCGCGCAAGAAGTTCAACACCATCTGTGGCGTGACTTCTCTGGGATAGGCACTCACACCTTCCTTGGTAACCCCATGATCCGCCGCGAACGTAAAAACCACGCCGCGAGGGATCGCCGGCTTCAATTCCCCGACCATCATTACATAACGCGCCGCGACTTCCTCCAATCGCCCTAAACTGCCTTGAGGCTTCGTGAGGCGATCCAGCCGTGCCTGGGCTTTTGCCAGTAACTGGGGATCGGGTGATTGAATCCGGTCACACACAGCTTGTAATGACATTCCCATTCTCCCTCTTCATTTCAATCGAAGCGGAATCCCGCTCACGGCCAGGTGCGCCTCATCGGCACCTGCAGCGAGCAATTGATTCACCCGCCCGGCCAGATCCCGAAAGGCCCGAACAGTTGGTTCCGCCGGCACGAGCCCCAGCCCCAACTCGTTGCTCACGATCACGATCCTCGCCTTCGTCTTCCGCA
>JABFSU010000109.1 GCA_013140455.1 Nitrospira sp.
GCCACACCCTTGTCGTCGATTTCCGTCGGCAGGAGAAGTTCCAGCGGATCGTAGCCGATGACGGCGCCATCCGGGAATTTGACCAGGGCGATCCGGTCATTGAAGACCTCGAAGGTGGCTTCCTGGCCTTTTCGATCCAGCAGGTGGCCTAAGACGAAGACCGGCTGGCCCTTGCGTTTGGTGCGGAGCTCACGGAGTGTATGCAGTGTGGTCGCGGTGCAGGAGAATTGACCAGAAGAACTTGTTCCGACGAGTGGCATAGTATCGTAGGGCGCGGTGAACGTGTAACAACGTAGAATGATCTACCATAGCAGAAAAAATGGCGTCAAGGCAGGTTTCTTCATAAGGAGTACAAATGGCCGACATCACGATTTATCATAAGCCGACCTGTACCACATGCCGACAAGCGGTGCAGATGCTGAAGGACAGCGGGACGCCGTTCACCGCGGTGAATTACTACGAGCAGACGTTTACAAAAGATCAGTTGAAGAAAATTTTGAAAAAGGCCGGGCTTTTTCCGAAGGACGTGCTCAGGACTAAGGAGGATATCTACAAGGAACTGGGGCTGGCTAAGAAGGAGTTGTCGGATGACGCGTTGCTGGATTTGATGGTGAAGTATCCTGATCTGATTCAGCGTCCTCTTGTGGTCAAGGATGACAAGGCGTTGTTGGCCAGACCGGCGGAGACGGTGAAAACGCTTCTGTGAGGGTCAGGGCTCGAATTCACTGTAGGAGACAATGTGGCCGGTGTGGCTTGGAGCTGTGTGAGCCGGCGCGATTTGAATGGTCCCGCGTTTGACCATGTTGCCACCTTCCCCTTTCGCCTCGTAGAGCGCGCGATAGGCCGCTTTAGTCACAACAGTGAGTGAGCGGTGTGATGCGGTCGGCTCTACGACTCCAATACTGAGCGTGAGAGGAAGGTCGATGTCCGTCGATCCGGGTCTAGTCGAGCGATTCCCTTCCCAGACACGAGTGTGTTTGCGAAGTCGCAGCGTGGTCTGTTCAACGGCTTTGCGAATCTGTTCGAGTGTGGCGAGGGTGTCCGTTGTCGTTCTGGAATAAAACACCAGGGTAAACTCGTCGCCGGTAAGCCGGAAGACTTTCCCATTCCCTGCCGTTGCCATGATCTTCGGCGCCACGAGGCGCAGCACTTGTTCCGCAACAGTCTTCCCGTATTGGTTCTGATACTGTTTCAGTTGATCCACCCCGACGATTGCCACCACGTATTTCTCTCCCAGCCTTGCAATAGTTTCGTCGTAGGCCAGGCGACCAAGCACGCCGGTCAGTTCATCGCGATAGGTGCGTTGGTGCGACGCCTGCACGAGGGAGAGGAAGAGCGTGAGGCCGGCGGCAGACAGGAAATTCGTGGGGTTCCACCCATACTGGATGCCGTGAACGGCAAGGATGGTCGTCAGGATCGCCCAGCCTGCCCCGCCGTCGAGTGGGTCGTGATAGAGCAGGAACTTGGCAGTCAATAACAACAGGGCACTGCCGAATGCCAGCACGGCCGGTTGTGACAGCGGCGTCCATTCGGAGGTCGAGAGAGGTATGAGCGGAAGTTGAAACGGGATGGTCAGCAGGCTGGTCAGATCGGTCTCCCCGGACAGGCAGAGCCACAAGATAAGCAGGGGCTGACACAAGATGAGGAGCAGGCTCACGAGTCCTCTCCAGCTCGAGACATCGCCTTCTTTGACCAGCGAGAGCGCGAGCAGATTCACTGGGGCCAGGAATGTGGCGATCGCAAATAGAACCGGGCCTAGCGCTTCCGGACTCGAATCGGCTGGAGGAAACCAGAAGATGACACGGTCGAGACAGACGAGGACCAAGAGCGAAAGAATCAGACGGCTGCTGGAGAGGTACCAGCCGAAGACGATGCCGAATCCCAGCACGATGACAGGAAGCGTAGAGACCGGTCCCTGGGCCCATGCAGGGAGGCCGTGCGGCCGAAGGAAGCCGATCGCCAAGAGCAGAATGAGTCCTCCTGGAGCGAGCAATTGCCAGGTACGTTTGAGCATTGAGGCGGCCATTCGGGTGTTCTCACATCATGAACCCGAACAGGAGTGAGCGAGAATCGTACCAGCGGAGGCTGATATTTGATGGAGGTGCTCTGAAAAACGTGTGTACTTCTGAGGTTTTACAAGCGCAAAGATTGGCTGGCCGCCGTCATCCTCTTTCTCAGCTGGGGATAGCCGTCAGGCTGTTCTGAATTGGACGTCTTAGCAGGTGTCTAAGACCAGGTGAGCCTTCCCGAGGTCGGATCGATTTTCACGGCGACCTCCCCGTTCAACACTTGAAGCAGCAGATTCCCGAGCAGGGTTCTCCGCCAGCCTCGTAACAGAGGAAGATCGGGCGTGGTGCCCTGAGCCCGCGCATCGACCAGCGCCTGGATATCGGCAGTCGTCGCGAGCAAGGTGGGGGCGATTTCCTGATCGGCGGATTGGGCCTTCATGACGGCCTGAAGCAATTCCACCAAACCGGTTGATTCCGGTTCAGGCTTACGGTCTTTGGGGACCTCCGGCCAGGCGGAAGCGGGAAGCGCGTTGGCGGCGTGAATCGTTTTCAGGATCGTCTCGCCGTGCCGGTCTGCTTCCGATCCATGGAGGCCGCGTACGGCGCGCAATTCATCGACCGATCGCGGTGGATGGCGGGCGAGCTGAAGGAGGACTTCGTCTCGCATCACGCGGCCGCGGGGCACATTGCGGCGTTTGGCTTCGCTCTCGCGCCAGGCTGCCAGCTCTCGCAGGACGGCGGCGGACTTCGGTTTCAAGCTGTCCCACCCGCGAATGCGTTGGTAGCGCTCCTGCGGTTCGCGGCGTGTGTCGCCGACGATCGTTTCCAGTCTGGAGAATTCTTCGTGTGCCCACTCGCTCCTCCCGAGCTTGGTGAGGCGCGTGCGCAGATGGTCATGAATGGCCAGCAGGAATTCGACATCTTCCAGGGCATAGGCCAGTTGATCGGTTGACAGTGGTCGCGCGCTCCAATTGGTGAAGGTGTGGGCCTTCGCGAGCTTTTTTCCGTGGACGCGCAAGACCAGATTGGCATAGGCGACTTGTGCGCCGTATCCCACCATCGCGGCGGCTATTTGAGTGTCGAAAAACGGCTTGGGAATCGTCCCCGCATGGGTGGCAAAGAGATCGAGGTCTTGCCGGCCGGCATGCACAATCTTTTCCACGTCCGGATTGCGGACAATGTCCCAGAATGGTTGCAGGGCGGATGACTGCTGAACCGCCGGAAAATCAATGATGGCGGACTGAGTTTCGGTGGCGACCTGAATGAGTTCAAGCCGTGGGACAAAACTTTCTTCTCCGACAAACTCGGTATCGAGGGCCAGGCGTGACGCGGTGGCCAGGTGATCGCACAAGCGTTCAAGGCCGTCTGTAGTCGTGATGTATTGTGTGGAGTCCACGAAGATTCAGTCTCCTACTCGGTTGGACGATAGGGGTGGTCGGCTTGGGGCATCGGTTCGACGTTGCTCAAGCTCAAATATTCCTTCAAAAACTGATAGGCCTCCAGCATCCGCCGTAACGCCGGCTCGGAACTCCGATCGCCATGGTTCGAATCGGGATGGAGTTGCTTCGCTTTCTGTCTGAACGCAGCGGTCACATCCGCGAGCGAACTGCCGAACTCGACGCCCATGATCGCATAAGCGTCCACCGCGTTGTTGATGCCGGTGCCGCCTTGGGAAAGATCCCCGCTCCCGCTGGCGGCTTTCAGCATGTCGGCGAGGCTGACCTTCTTGCGCCGCCGCCTCGGCCGTTCTCGGATTTCACTGTCGAACTCATCCCAGCGGTCTTCGACAAACTCCAGGCGCGATTCCAGACGCATGGCGCCGGAGAGATCGCGGACGACCCCCAGCTCGTCGTCGATCTCAATCAGCGACCGAATCACTTCTTCCAACCCCTGTTCGACCCGGAAGAAGCTATCGACGCGTGATTCCATCATTGTATCGACGGCAAGTTCGAGACTGGTCTCGGTCTTGAGACGCAGCGAATCGATCCGCTGGCGCATCCCCCGCTGAAACTTGATGAATTTGCTTTGTGTAAAAGGCATGGTCGGCCGGTCTACCGGCCGCGGCATTGTAGCACAGTGTGATTCCCGGTCAGTAGAGGGCTAATGTCCGCGCGTGGGCTCGTGTCTCGGCCCACAGAACGGGAAGAACGATGTCACGGGTTATTCTGTGGATGAGGAAGACATCCCCGGTATCCGTCTGCGCGCCACGCCACTGTCGCGCGCGGCTGCTGCCACCGCCCGGGCGACCTGTGGGACGACGGTTTTGTCGAAGAGGCTCGGAATGATGTAGTCCTCGCTGAGCGCGCTTTTGGGAATGACGTCAGCAATGGCCTTGGCGGCAGCCAGCTTCATGGCCTCATTAATCTGGCTGGCTTGAACGTCGAGCGCGCCGCGGAAGATGCCGGGGAACGCGAGAGCGTTGTTGATCTGATTGGGATAATCGGATCGCCCGGTGGCAAAGATATGACAATGGGAGGCGGCGAGTTCCGGCGACACTTCCGGATCCGGGTTCGCCATGGCAAAGACAATGCGCTCGGGAGCCATCAGTTCAAGGTCTTCGGCGGTGAGAATGTTACCGACCGACAGGCCGATCAAGACATCGGCTCCCTTCAAGGCATCGCGCAAGGTTCCCGTCGGCCTCTCAGGGGTCAGGCAGGCCGCCAGGTCGGTTCGACAGGCACGGAGCTGTTCCGGGTTGCCGGACAGGATGATGCCTTCTTTATCGCACCCCAGCAGATGCGAGACCCCGGCGGCCAGCAACATCCGGCAACAGGCCGTGCCGGCGGCGCCAAGGCCGTTGATGACCACGCGGATGTCCCCGATCCGTTTTCCTGTGACGAGCAGCGCGTTGGTCAGGGCGGCGAGAATCACCACCGCCGTGCCGTGTTGATCGTCATGCATCACCGGGACATCGAGCGACGCTTTCAGCCGTCGCTCGATGTCAAAACAGCGGGGCGCACTGATGTCTTCCAGATTGATCGCGCCGAATCCCGGCGCAATGCCTTGGACAATGCGGACGATCTCATCCGGGTCCTGCGTGTTCAGGCACAACGGCCAGGCGTCGATCCCGGCGAGTTCCTTGAACAGCATCACCTTGCCTTCCATCACAGGCAGGGCCGCTTCAGGGCCGAGGTTGCCGAGTCCTAACACGGCAGACCCGTCCGTCACCACCGCGACGCTATTACTCTTGCTCGTGAACGCATAGACCTTGGATTTATCTCGTGCGATGGCCTGGGAGACTCGTCCGACTCCCGGGGTGTAGACCATCGAGAGGACGTTTCTGGTATTGATCGGGATCTTGCCTTCGACGCGAATCTTGCCGCCGAGGTGCAAGAGAAATATCCGGTCGGAGGCCGACAGCACGGTCACGTCAGGAAGGGCGCTCAGCCGGGCCAACACCTTCTCGCCATGGGTTTCATTGTGCACATCGAAGGTGACGTCTCGAACCATTTGGGTCTTGGTCGCCGAGACAATATCCACCGCGCCGAGATTGGCTCCCTCATCGGCCAGCAAAGCTGCCACGCGGGCGAAGATGCCGGGCGTGTTGGCTAGTTCAAGTCTGACGGTGAGGCGATAGTTGGAATAAGGGCCGAGATCGACCATTGTGGAGGCTCCGTGAAATCTCACTAATAAGCCTATCACATAATCGCGACGTACCTGAGAAGAAGGCGGATCCGGCCGTAGTGGAAGGGGGATGAAGATCTCACTTTTACGACTGAAGGAGTTGACTTTCTACATATCTTTGGCATACCGTGCACGGAAATTTGCCTGCTCGTGACAGGCACTCATTCCAAACTTTCAAAACCTTTCAGGGGGAGAACAGTTATGAAGAGCATGTTGATGGCAATTATGGCAGTGGCAGTGGCCGTGACGTTCAGCGCACCTTCTTTCGCCGGCGAAGAGAAGAAGCCGAAGGAAGAGAAGAAGGGCGGCCACGTGGTCGTGTTCGGCGAAGAGAAGAAGCCGAAGGAAGAGAAGAAGGGCGGTCACGTGGTGTTCGGCGAAGAGAAGAAGAAGGAAGAGAAGAAGGGTCACTGATCGACAGACACCGCCGAGGTGTCGTCTGACTGAATCTTTTAAAAGGCCTACGATCCTCATGATCGTAGGCCTTTTTTCTTTCCTGCGACGTTGACCCTCCTCAAGCGGCGATGCTACGGTGCGATCATGACATCCAGATCTGATCGCAAGCCGAATCGCCTGCATACCGAGACGAGTCCCTATCTCCTTCAGCATGCCTTCAACCCGGTTGATTGGTATCCCTGGGGCCCGGAGGCGCTGACTGCCGCCAGGTCATCGAACAAACCGATCCTGTTGTCGATCGGCTACTCGGCCTGTCACTGGTGCCATGTGATGGAGCGGGAGTCGTTTGAGAACGAGGCCATTGCCGCCATCATGAATCGCCATTTTATCTGCATCAAAGTGGACCGGGAGGAACGGCCGGATCTCGACGAGATCTATATGGCGGCGACGGTGGCGATGAACAACGGTCAGGGTGGCTGGCCGATGACGGTATTTCTCACGCCGGATCAGGAGCCGTTTTTCGCAGGGACCTATTTCCCTCCGGAAGACCGGTGGGGCCGTCCCGGTTTCGGCACGTTGCTGAAGAAGATTGCCGACTATTGGGAGAAAGATGCGGCGGGTGTCCGGACTCAGGCGAGAGAGATGACGGAGCGGTTGAAAGGCGAAGGCCGGATCCCCTCCCCGATATCTGTGAGTGAGTCGGTGTTGGACGATGCCGTCACTCAATTCAAAGAAGATTTCGATAAGATTTATGGCGGGTTCGGCGGGGCCCCAAAATTTTCTCCGGCGGCCGGACTGTCGCCGTTGTTGCGGCGTTATCGGCGATCCGGAGATGCGCACACGCTGGCGATGGCGACCAAAACGCTCGAGATGATGGCCGCTGGAGGTATCTACTACCACATCGGCGGAGGGGTTGCCCGCTATTCCACCGATGCCCGCTGGCTCGTGCCGCATTTCGAGAAGATGCTCTACGACAATGCGCTGTTGGCCCGGGTCTATGTCGAGGCCTATCAGGTCACCAAGAACCCGGACTATCGCCGCGTGGCCTGTGAGGTGTTGGACTATGTGTTGAGAGAAATGACCGGGCCGGCCGGCGGGTTCTATTCCGCGACCGACGCAGATTCCGAAGGCGTCGAAGGGAAATTCTTTGTCTGGCAACCGGCTGAGGTGCAAGCCGCGGCGGGGAATGCAGAAGATGCCCGGCGGTATTGCGCGCTCTACGACATTACGAAGAAAGGTAATTGGGAGCATGCCAGCATTCCCAATCGCCTGCGGCCCTTGTCCGATGTCGCGAAGGAACTCAATCTGACCGGCGATGAGTTATTGGAAGCCGCTGCCCGCGTGAAGCCCCTGCTCTATCGCGTGCGTCAACAACGTGTGGCTCCCGGCCTCGACGATAAAATTCTCACCGCGTGGAACGGCATGATGTTGTCCGCGATGGCGGAAGCAGCCCGGGTGTTCGGCGAAACCCGTTATCGCGACGCAGCGATACAAACGGCTGATTTCCTCTTGAAGACGCATGTGCAATCCGATGGACGGCTCCTGCGCACCTCGCGCGCGGGACGCGCCCACCTTGATGCCTATTTAGAAGATTACGCCTATCTGGCGGAAGGACTCATCGATCTCTACGAGGCGGGGGCTCCTGAGCGGTATCTCCAGGCGGCTGTCGGATTGGCTGACCGGATGCTGTCCGATTTCATGGATGGAGAGCAGGGCGGATTTTTCACCACGGCCACGCCTCACGAGGCGCTCATTCTTCGCGGCCGTGAAGGAGCCGACGGGGCCACACCCAGCGGCAATGCCGTGGCGGCATCGGCGCTGGCGCGGTTGGCCTGCCATTTCGACCGGCAGGATTGGCGGGATGCAGCGGTCGGCGCGATCCGGGCCTACGGGAGACAGATCACGCGCTATCCCCGCGCCTTTGCCAAGAGTCTGGCGGTGGTCGATTTCCTGACGGAAGGTCCGGTGGAATTGGCCTTTGTCGGAGGCGATCAGCAAGCAGCTGCGCAGGCGCTGTATCGGGCGGTAGCGGAAGAATATCTTCCCAATCGGATCATCGCGTCGACCGGGTCGAGCGCCGGCTCCACCCTCCCCTTACTGCGGGGAAAGTCGGTCGTTGCCGGGCAGCCCGCTCTGTATATCTGTCGGAACTTCAGCTGTCAGCGTCCCGTCACTGATGCGAAAGCCCTAGCGGAGGCGCTTCGCGTCCATCGGTCGGGCGCGGGCACAGCAGCCGGTCGAACAGAGACGTTGCTGAGCGGGGCGCAGTTGTCCGGCCATGCGACGGTGCAAGGCACGGCGGCCTATGCGGCAAACATGGTGGGGCTGTCCCCGTCCGGTTCTCTCGCCCATGGATATACTGCCGGGGGATCGACCGGGCTCACGGTGTCCCGATTGGGGTTCGGCACATACCGGGTCGATACAAAAGATCCGGAGCATCGGCAGGCTTTCAAGCAGGCGTTGGCTGCGGGCTGCAATCTCATCGATACGTCGACCAACTATATGGATGGGGACAGTGAACGTCTGGTGGGCTCCGTGCTGTCCGAGCTCGTGACCGCGGGGCAGCTGGCGCGAGAGCAGGTTGTGGTCGTCTCCAAGATCGGCTACGTGCAGAGTCAGAATTTAAAGCTCGCCGAGGCACGGGAGAAATCCGGCCGGCCCTACTCTGACATGGTCAAGTACGGAGACGGGATTTGGCACTGCCTCCATCCGGAATTTCTCGCCGATCAACTTGCGCTGTCGCTCGATCGATTGGGGCTTGCGACGCTCGATGTGTGTCTGCTGCACAATCCGGAATATTTTTTGTCGGAGGCCGCGCATCGGAAGGAACGTGATCTGGTTGCCTTGCGCGAGGCGTTCTATGACCGATTGCAACGCGCATTCGTGTATTTTGAAACGCAAGTCGCGGCCGGCCGGTTGCAATACTACGGAGTTTCGTCGAATACGGTGACCTCGCCTGCCGATCATCCCGAAGCCACCTCGCTGAGTCGCATGCTCGATGCGGCGCGGGCCGCGGCGCGCGAGGTGAATCAATCGGCGCATCATTTCCGCTGGTTGCAGTGTCCGATGAATCTCTTCGAGTCCGGTGCGCTGCTGACGGCGAATACCGGAGCCGGCGGTGCTCATACGGTACTCGATCTGGCCCGGCAGGAGGGCATTGCCGTCCTGGTGAATCGTCCACTCAATGCCATGCCCGGCCAGGGCGGTGGGATCCTTCGTCTGGCAGATTTTCCCTTGGAGGATCAGCCGGTAGATTTTGTCCGGCAACGGGAGCGCGTGGCCGTGCTGGAGGATGAGTACCGCCGCACGATCGCGCCGTCCGTTCCGCAGAGCGGCCAGGGCACAGCCCCGGCTGACTTTTTCAACTGGGCTCATG
>JABFSU010000052.1 GCA_013140455.1 Nitrospira sp.
GCGCAGTGCGCGTCGGCCAGTGGGTGCTCGCAGTGGGGAACCCGTTCGGCCTCGACCGTACCGTCACCCTTGGCGTGGTGAGCGGGATCGGACGGGAAAACATTAACCTGTCCCGCTACGAAAACTTCATTCAGACCGACGCCTCAATTAACCCCGGCAATTCCGGCGGACCGCTCTTCAATCTGCGCGGGGAAGTCATCGGGATCAATACCGCGATCATCAACTTTGCCCAAGGAATCGGATTTGCCATTCCCTCGAATATGACCAAGCAGGTCATTCAGCAACTGATCGCACGCGGCAAAGTGGTGCGCGGATGGCTGGGCGTCGGCATCCAACCGCTCACGCCGGAGCTGGCGAAAAAGTTCGGCGTGACTGAAGGCGAAGGGGTCCTCGTCAATGAGGTCTTTGAGAAAGACCCGGCCGCCGAAGCCGGCATCAAGCCCGGCGACATTATTTTGACGATCGACGGCAGCGTGGTGGATTCCCCGAACAAGCTCTCCCGTTTGATCGGCGCGCTCCCTCCCGGCGCTGCCCCGAAAATTGAAGTCGTCCGCGATTTCACGCGACACATACTCACCGTTCCCTTGAGCGAACGGCGGGATACGGCGGTCGTTGCCTCTCTCCCGCAGTCCCGAACCGAGGTGAAGCTGGGGCTCGACCTTCAAGATCTTTCAGCCGGACTGGCAGAGAAATTCAAACTCCGCGAAACGCGCGGCGTCCTGATTACCAAAGTCGATCCGGGCAGCCTGGCGCACGCGGAAGGTCTGCGTGAAGGCGATTTGATCAAGGAGGTCAACCGCGCCGATGTGGCCACGGTCGGCGAATTCACCTCAGCCATCGCAAAAGTCCGGCGCGGCGACACGGTGCTGCTCCGCGTGCTTCGAGAAAATCGTGCGTTCTACGTCGTCCTCAAATCCACCGACTGAGCGGCTTCAGTGTGCCGCGACAGCGTGCCGCTCAACCTTGTGCTCCTCAATGATCTTCCCCGCCAGCTCTCGCGGCATTTCCTCGTAGCGGGCAAACTCCATCGCGTAACTGCCCCGCCCACCGGTCATTGCGTTCAGCGCCGGCGCATACTTCAGCAACTCCGCGAGGGGCACGAGGGCTTTGATCTGTTCGGCATGATCATTTGCCTGCACCGAAACAATACGTCCCCGACGCGCATTGATGTCCCCCATGACGGCGCCGACGGTGTCCGTAGGGGCCTCGATCTCGACCAGCATCAACGGCTCAAGCAGTACGGGATGTCCCGCCTCCATCGCCTTCTTGAAGGCCATCGACCCGGCAATCTTGAAGGACATCTCGGAGGAATCGACGGCGTGGAAGGAGCCGTCATAGACCGTCACGCGCACATCCACAACGGGAAACCCGCTCAGCCCGCCCTCCTGCATGGCCTCCACCACTCCCTTCTCAATCGCCGGAATGAAGTTGCGCGGGATTGCGCCCCCGACCACACGATTCTCGAACACAAATCCTTCTCCCCTCGCCAGCGGGGTGATTTCCAACCAGCAATCACCATACTGGCCGTGGCCGCCTGTTTGCTTCTTATACTTCCCCTGCGCCTGCGACGTGGCTTTGATCGTCTCCCGATACGGCACTTTGGGTGTGTGAAGCGTGACATCCGCTCCGAATTTCCGGCGGAGTTTTTCCAACGCCAGATCGATATGGAGCTGTCCCATTCCGCTGAGCACCATATCCTTGGTCTCCGGATTGCGGACGAATTCCAACGTCGGATCTTCCTCAATCAACTTATGCAAACCGAGGCTCACTTTGTCGATTTCCGACTTGGACTTTGCCTCGATGGCAAACGACAGCACCGGACGAGGCAGCTCGAGGCCCGGATAACAGATCGGCGCACTCTCGTGACAGAGCGTATCACCGGTCTGCGTATCCTTGAGTTTCCCGATCGCCACAATGTCTCCTGACTTTGCCGAACCGATGGCCACATGCTTCTTGCCCGATATCGTATAGAAATGGCCGAGCTTCTCACGGACGTGCCTGGTCCCATTGAGGACCGTCGAATCAGCGTGGATCGTGCCCGACAAGACCCGGCAATAGGACAGCCTCCCGACGAAGGGGTCGATGATCGTCTTGAAGATCAGACCGGAAAACGGCTCTTGCAGGCTCCCCTTCCGTTCACATGGCTGCCCGGTTTCCGGATGCTGCCCTGGCACAGAGTGAATGGCCGTTCGCTCCGCGGGCGACGGTAGCAGGGTGGCAAACGCGTTGAGCAATGACCATACGCCGACGTTGCGCAGCGCCGAACCGGCATAGACCGGAAGAAACTGCCGGGTCAGGATATCGCTCCGGAGCCCTTCAACTAATTGATCCCGGCTTAAGTCTCCCTGTTCCAGATAACGATTCAACAGCTCCTCATCGCGCTCGGCGACCGCTTCGATTAATTGTTTCCGCGCATGCTTGACCGCCTGTTCCATCTCAGGAGGAACGGCGGCTCGTTCAACCTTTGGAGAGGAGCACCCTGAGCGGATTAATGTTTCATCCAGCAGATCGATCACGGAATCGAAACCGGAACCGGAGCGAGCAGGCAGCACCATAGGAATCGGCACACACTCCAGCTGCGTCCTGCAAAGATCCAAGGCGGCGGCGAACGAGGCACCTTCCTTATCCAATCCATTTATGAACACGAGACAGGGCAAATCCAACGCCTTCACTCTATTCCAGAGGCGGGCCAATTCTGTCCGGACTCCGGCGCCTGGATTGAGTACGATGATGACGGCATCAACAGCCCGCAAAGCTGACAGCGATTCACCTGATAGACTCAGTGCGCCGGGAGAATCGACGAGCGTGATTGCCGTCTGATTCCATGTGAACTGGAGAAGGCTGGTGCTGGCGGAACAGTGATGGTGGAGTTCTTCCGGTTCGAAATCAGAAACGGTCGTGCCCTGAAGCACGGAACCGAGAATTGGGATGGCACCGCTTGCGTAAAGCAGGGCCTCAGTGAGGGATGTCTTGCCTGCGCCGACGTTGGACACCAACGCGATATTCCTGACGGACTCTACGCGAATCTCGCCCATGGCAGACCCTCCTTCTAGCTAAACACACATATTGTTAGACCATCTGCCTCCTCATTGTCGTCCCTGCCTGTTTGCTCCCTCGCCCTGATTAATCGAGTACACCCTTATACCTTAATCCATCCTTCATCGGCAAAGCTTACGTATCGACCGTCTCCGATGACCATGTGGTCCAATACACGAATCCCCAGCACTTCGCCGGCCATTACCAGTCGATCCGTCAATCGTCGATCTTCAGTACTCGGAGTCGGATCACCGCTGGGATGATTGTGCAGGAAAATCACCCCCGCGGCGGACTCACGGACCGCAAGGGCAAACACTTCGCGAGGATGGACGATGCTCAAGGTCAGACTCCCTTCCGACACCGTGGCCTCTTTCATGACCATATTCTTCGCATCGAGCAAGACGACCTTAAAGATTTCGTGTTTGAGATCTCGTACCAGGGAGTGGAAATGCCGAAACAAATCCGAGCTGGATGAAATCTTTGTCCCCGTCGAGATGGGAATCGCCATGGCTCGCTTTCCCAATTCAAGCGCCGCTTTCAGCTGGGCAACTTTTGCCGGGCCTATTCCCGGAATCGTGCAAAGCTCTTCAATTCCACTCCGGGCCAACGATGCCAGCCCGCCGACACGATGGAGCAGTTCCATCGCGACCTGCACTGCAGATGAATCCCGACGTCCAGTCCTCAGCAAAATCGCCAATAATTGAGCATCCGAGAGGATCTCAGGCCCCTTGGCCAGAAGACGTTCTCGCGGGCGTTCAGTCGCAGGCCATCGCCCGATCCCTTTGTGAGTGTCAGTCGTCATGATTCACCCTCTTTGAACAAAAATCTGACGCCACGCACCATTTTGCACGAACCGCTGGGGTAGGTTTTACCCCATGGAGATAAATACGTAACCGATAAACCATTGAAATATTGACACACGACAATTTGGTGCAGCTTTTGCTTTATTCGGCACACAGCTGTTCACGCAGACACCTGGGAGGCTTCGATGGAATGTCCGAAATGTAAAGGGTTGATGATGTTAGAGCGGTTTTCAGACTTCTTTCTCATTTTCTACGCCTGGAAATGCATCAACTGCGGTGCGATCATCGATCGTACGATTTCCAACAATCGAAGAAAGAGTCTGGCCGCCCGGGATACCCAACCGGTATCAGCAAGCTAACCGATCAGACGTGTAGTCGCTTTCGTCCGATCCGACTCCGGCTATCGAATCACCCCCCATCAGATAGCTCCCGCATCCGCTCAGGAGTGGATGCGGCGGAAAGTATAACGGGTTCCTAATTGACCGTCAAAGCCATCCATCCCTCTGACTTCTTCTAGGCAAACTCACATCCTCACCCGCCCCTGAGTTCCATCCAGCACCTCACTCCCCTGCCGTCCCTTGACCCCTGCAAAAACGCTGTGTTACAGTCCTCTCTCTTAACGATGTCCCGTATTTACTGACATGCGAGTTATAGCTGGATCCCACCGGGGTCGACGCCTTCAGGGACCGCACGGCACCACACTCCGTCCCACCTCTGACCGAGTCAGGGAAGCATTGTTTTCTATTCTGGGTAACCGGCTTCCGGACAGTCGCGTGTTGGATCTCTTTGCAGGAACCGGAGCGATTGGCATTGAGGCACTCAGCCGTGGAGCAGCGCACGTGACCGCCGTTGAGTCGCAGGCTGAATCATTGAAACTCTTGCGGCACAATGTCGCGGAGTGCGGAATGAACACCCTCGTCACGGTTCAAGCAAGAACGGTCAAACAATTTCTGACCAGGCCAGAGCTGTGGAGCGGCCCGTATGATATTGTGTTTGCCGATCCTCCTTATGACCTAGCCTACAAACTGGAAGACATCTTCCAAACCGTCCATGCTACACTCACGCCACCCGATGCCTGGCTTGTCGTCGAACACGCTTCAAAATCCACCCTTCCCGACCGGCTCGGCTTGGCAACGTTTAGAAAGCACTATCAATACGGGGATACGGCCCTGTCGATCTATTCGTTTCCCGCAGAGGCCACAGTATGAAAATCGGTATATATCCCGGTACCTTTGATCCGATTACGCACGGGCATACCGATATTGTTACACGAAGCCTGCGCGTCTTCGACAAGGTGGTTGTAGCCGTCGCACCGAATCCGGCCAAGCATCCGCTCTTTAATTTAACTGAGCGGCTGGAGATGGTGAAGCTGGTCATGAAGGACTTGACCCAGGTCGACGTGACTGTCTTCGAAGGCCTCCTGGTTGACTATGTTGCGCGATCGGGAGCCCATGCCATTATTCGAGGGCTGCGAGCCATCTCAGACTTTGAACACGAATTTCAGATGGCCCTTATCAACCGGAAATTAGCCAAAAACGTCGAGACGGTGTTCCTCATGCCCAGCGAAGAATACTCCTATCTCTCGTCCACCATCATCAAAGATGTGGCCCAGCACGGAGGTCCGTTAACGGAATTCCTGCATCCCGATGTGGCTCGACGTCTTGAAGAACGAATCCGGAGCCTCAAACAATGAAACTCGCCGCACGCGTCAGTCGAATTACTCCGTCTCCGACATTGGCCATGACCGCGACCGCCAAAGCCATGGCTGCACAAGGGATCGATGTCGTCGATTTCTCATCGGGGGAACCGGATTTCGATACACCGGAACCCGTCAAGGCCGCGGCCGAAGCAGCCATTCGTGCAGGCTTTACGAAATATACCCCCTCGTCTGGCATCGACGAGCTTCGTCAAGCCATTGCCGATAAACTTCTCGCTGAGCAAGGCTTGCGCTATGAAAAGGCCCAGATCTTAGTCTCCTGCGGAGCCAAGCACTCGCTCTATAACGTGGCCGAAGCCCTCCTAGAGGCCGGTGATGAGATTATTATTCCAACGCCCTACTGGGTCTCGTACGCCGATCAGACGCTCCTTAACGATGCCACCCCAGTCCTGCTCCCGACCAAGGAAGCCCAGGGCTATGCCATCAATCCTGACGAACTGCAGAAGTTAGTCACACCGCGCACCAAAGCCATTATCGTCAATAGCCCCTGCAATCCGACCGGAGCCACCTACGACAAAAGCACCCTGGAGGCCATTGCGACTATCGCGGTGAAGCACAACCTCCTGATCATCTCCGATGAAATTTATGAAAAGGTGCTGTATGACGGAGCCAAACATATCAGCATTGCCACTCTGGGGCCCGAAGTGGCCGAACGCACCGTCATCATCAATGGAGTCTCCAAGGCCTACGCCATGACAGGATGGCGCATCGGCTATGCCGCCGGACCTAAGCCGCTCCTCACCGCCATGGCCAATATCCAGAGCCAAAGCACGTCAAACCCCTGCTCGATCTCGCAGAAAGCCGCCGTCGCCGCGCTGAAACTTGGTGGACCGTTTACAGAAATGATGGTGGTGGAATTCGACCGGCGAAGAAAAGTGATGGTGCAGCGTCTTAATGCGATTCCCGGCGTGTCCTGCCGGATGCCTGGAGGAGCCTTCTACGCGTTTCCCAACATCGGCGGCGTGCTGGGGCGAACAGGACCGAACGGACCGGTGGCTTCACCACAGGCATTGGCAAACTATCTCTTAAAAGAAGCCCATGTGGCCGTGGTGCCCGGCGAGCCATTCGGCAGTCAGCATCACATTCGATTGTCCTACGCCACCAGCATGGACACCATCACGAAGGGATTGGATCGTATTGCTGCCGCGTTTGGAAAACTGACGGCATGACCGCCACTTGACTCACGCGCAACAAGGGTTATTGAGTAAGTTATCGACGACGCATTCCGGAGGGTAACACGTGCCTATTTACGAATATCTCTGCCACGATTGTTCATACACGTTTGAGCTCAAACAGAGCATGAAAGACGAAGCCGTTGCCACATGCACAAAATGCGGCAAATCCGTCAGCCGAATCATTTCGGCGCCTGCGATCATGTTCAAGGGATCCGGCTGGTACATTACGGACTACTCAGACAAGATGAAACCGCCGACCGGGGAAACCACCAAACCGACGCCTACGGCCACGACGACGGCGCCGGCTGATTCGTCAGCGACTCCCGCTGCGGCTTCGGCATCGACGCCCGCCGCGTCACCTGCGCCACCGGCTTCCGGAGGAACGACCAGCTCGTCTACTCCATCTGCCAGCAGCGCACCTGCATCCAGCACCACCTCAGGCCAGAAGTAGGCTGACGTTTTCGAACTAGGTTCGCTTGGCCGGAACCTTCTTCTTCACAGGAGCCTTGGCGGCAGGTTTTGCCGTTGGCTTGGCAACCGCCTTTGCAGGAGCCTTCGGGGCCATGGCCTTGACCGCCTTGACGCGCAAAGCCTCCACTTGATTCTGAAGGCTCGAGATCATGCCGGTCTTTTCACGATTCATTCGCCCCAGGTCATCGACTTGGGTCTGCAGATCTTGCTTCGCTTTAGACAGATCGTTGATCTGGTTCTGAAGCTGAGCCTTCTCCATATTCACTGTTTGCACTTCGGAACGAAGCTGTTCCACTTGTGCCTGGAGCGCCGGCGGCCAATAATCACAGCCCGACACCGCCACCCCCATCACCGCCACTACACCGACAAGCATTCGCTGACGCAGCACATTCACCATACGGCCCTCCTTTCTGACATCCTTGCGCGGATGTATAGCATACTTCTCACAGCTTGAGGTGAAATCCTCGCGCCACAAGGGCCTGTTGAATCCTCGCTCGATCGACAGGCCCCTCACGAATCATCCGCACACCGTCACACACACTCAACACCGTCGACGGCAATCCGCCCTGCGTGGGCCCGCCATCAACGATGACATCGACCAGAGTGCCGATTGTCCGGTCTACCTCTGTCGCGGTCTGAGCCGGCGACTCCCCTGAACGGTTGGCACTCGTGCCCGTCAAGGGACCGGTATGTCGAAGAAGCTTCGCGAGAGCAGCGTGAGAGGTGTGACGAACCCCCACCGTACCTGTCCCCGCCGTGACGGAATTCAGGAGTCTTGCACTGGCGGAAAACACCAGCGTCAGAGGTCCTGGCCAAAAAGCCTCCATCAGTACCTGCGCTGCAGGGGACACATCGGTGACCAGATCCGGAAGCTGATCCTGATCACCAATCAAAATCAAAATGGGCTTTCCATCCGGTCGCCCTTTGATGGAGAGCAGGCGCGCCACTGCCGCCCCATCGAACGGATTCGCCCCGAGGCCATAATAGGTTTCTGTGGGAATAGCGAGCACCCCGCCGGCTTGCACCAGTCGGGCAATCCGGAGGAACAGCACATCTGAATCCGTTGCAGAATACGACTCGATGACAGCCATGGAAAGGTGCGGGATGCGTGGAACTGCTAGCTGCTGCGCCGAAGAGCGCGATGGGCGATATCCGTTCGGTAATGCTGTCCGTCAAAAGAAATCCTCTGAACCTGACGGTAGGCGGCCTGTTGCGCCTCCGCAATCGTAGCCCCGCGCCCGGTGACGCCTAACACCCGGCCGCCGGCCGTCACAACATCAGAGCCCTTTCGAACGGTCCCGGCATGAAACACCGTCGCTGAGGGCTCCCCGTCGGCCAGTCCATGAATGGCCTTCCCCGTTTCATAACTGCCGGGATAGCCATCCGACGTCATCACCACACACACGGCGCAGTCGTCATACCATTCCACCGTAAACTGATCCAGCCGATGCTCAACGACGGCTTCGATGACATCGATGAGATCAGATTTGAGCAGCGGCAACACCACCTGTGTTTCCGGGTCGCCCATGCGCGCATTAAATTCTAAAACATAGGGCACACCCTTCACGACCATAATCCCGGCGTATAACACCCCTTGAAACGGAGAGCCCATCCGGGACATCGCCGACACAATCGGCTGTAACACTTCGCGCGTGACCTGCACGCGCAACGCCGAGGCACCCAACGGAGCAGGACAGTAAGCGCCCATTCCCCCGGTGTTGAGCCCCGTGTCGCCATCGCCCACACGCTTGTGATCCTGCGCCGGCAACATGGGCACCACCGCCTTACCATCCGTAAACGCCATGATGGTGAGTTCTTCGCCGTCGAGGAATTGCTCAATGAGCACGCGCTGGCCGGCCTGACCGAAGACGGCATGTTCCATCGAATCGACGATCGCCTGCCTCGCCTGCTCGCGAGTGGTCGCAATGATCACGCCCTTGCCCTGGGCCAGCCCATCGGCCTTAATGACGACCGGAAGTTCGTGCGCCTCGACATAGGCGAGCGCCTCTTCCATCTTTTCAAAACTCTTCGCCCGCGCCGTCGGAATCTTGGCTAAGGCCATCACATCCTTCGAAAAGATCTTGCTGGATTCCAGCCGGGCGGCATTCTTTGTCGGACCGAAGATTTTCAACTTGGCCTTGCGAAATTCAT
>JABFSU010000111.1 GCA_013140455.1 Nitrospira sp.
CATTCGTTCAGCGAAGCCAAGCGGGAGTTTTCGGATTACCGGACCTCGGGTATCAGCCTCTCGACGCTGCGTTCGTTGCGCTGGGTGTTGCAGGCCCTCTTCTGGGATGCCGCCATCGAACCGATCGGCAAAATCTCGGCGGCTTCGGTCGGCTACATCAGTGTCAACGCCCTGGCCTATCCCACGCTGGTGGCCATGCGCGAAGGAAAGGCGATGACGGATATCGCAGTGGAAGTCGTCTGGAACACTTCCAAGTCAGGCTACGATCTCGTGGCGCCGTCCGCGACAGCCGCCGTGGCCTCCTTATATAGCGTGCTCGACTTCACCGGATCGAATCTCGTGGCAGGAACCGTGGCAGGGACCGGGTCAGCAATGGGTCTAAGCGAACGGGCGGCGAGCAAAGCAGTCGGCGTGACGATTAAGGGTTCAGGCTATGCGGCGGGGAAGACGGTTCAGTATGTCGGCGTCCCGCTCGCGGCCGCCGGCGTGGCAGTCGGCGGCGGAACGTTCGGTGTAGTGGCAGGCACGGCGGAGGCCGCGGCAGCGGGCACGATGCGGGTCGCAGGGGAAACCGGCATGGCCTCGACCTATCTCATGGGCAACGTCATCGCCGGAACGACATTGATTGGAGGAACTGCAGCGACTGTCGGTGCAGCCGCCTGGCAGGGCTACTATCAGTCAGCGAAAGCCGTCGTGTTGCCGGCAGGGTTCCAATTCGCGGGCGGCATGGTCCTCAGCTACGGCACCATGGCGCATCTCGGCGCGCATACGATCCTCGCCGCAGCGGACATGTCGTATCTCGTCCTCTCCCTCGAAGGCCCCCGTTGGGTGCTCTACGCCGTCAAAGGCAAACTCGGCAAAGGCGAAGACCTCGTGCCGGGCACGATGCTCGACCTGAAATCCATGCAGGACGCCGGTGAAGAAATCTACAACATCCCGGTGTCCGATGAGGAAATGAAGAGTGTGGTGGAGTCGGTGTATGGAGAGTTGCCGGAGCTGGAGTGAACAACAGGCCTCACTGTTGAGTTGCCAACGGCACGGCACGTTTCTAATTGCTCTTAATGACTCACAATCTGTAGGAAACAACAATGCGAATTCTTCTTGCTCTACTGACGATACTCCTCTTGCTTAATAGCGCCTGCGCGATCGGGAACTATAGCCCCGCCGACCCAGCGAGAAAGCCCATAGATGAATCTAATAATAACCAACGAGAATTTCTCTCCTTCTCCTATATTCCAGAATCTAGAGACAAACTGGAGACCAATCCTCAGACTCTCCCCTTGCAAAGCCTGTTGGTTAAAGACCACCTCGAGCACCATTCTAAATTCATTAAAGTTGTTGTTGTTTCAAGCCCTCCCGCTATCGGTACGCATGTAAACGTGTATCAAACGGTTGGTTCTTTTTCGTCCCCGTGGTGTACAGCTTCTAGTTGGTCCTTGGGTATCATCCCTTGCTATTTCGAAGGCATTGCCTACGAAACGCACTTTGATGTGTTAGTGGACAACACTCCAAGACAGAGCTATCGCTACCCCATTCACCGAAAGGCTGTGAGTTGGATCGGATTGGTGCCTTTTTTTTGGATAAATTTCTTGACCGGTCAGTACGAGGAAGCTTTTTCTAGCAATATCCGCCAGTTTATTGCTGACGCAAACCGAGATGGTTTGTTATAGCATCTCGCGTGGGTTGTTAAGACGATTCCGACCTCAGTCGTCCAACGACATTCTTTGAGCTCTATTCACCCCGTTATATTTCATCAGGAGTAGCCAGGCCGGGCTTCACTGCGCGCGTCGAACGTGCACATTCTGATCGTGCGCGTTCCGCGAGGAAAGGAATCGTCCCAGCTACCCCATCTCTCACTTCTTAAATATCAGCCTTGGCTCTGTCATGTTCCCCATCGAGACCGCTACCAGTTCCTACCCGCTTGATCCGAATTCGTTCAGCTTGGACTGCATGTTCTGCGTGTCAGGAAGCACTTCGACGATCTGCTGTTCCTGACGTTGTGCGACGCACTCATTCGGAGTCAGGTGCCCGAGTGAGGTATGCGGGCGGGCCTGGATCAAACGATTCAATGAGCGCTACGAGCCCGAGTCCATTTTGAGGAGAGTGCTTCAACCGCCCTCAGGGCGCTTGCTTGCCTTCCCCCTTCAACTCGATCGTTTCCATGATGGGTTTTGCCAAGTACAGTTTCCCCCACGTGCGCCCTGTGATTTCCTCTAACATTCCTTTTTTTTGTAGAAGCATCACGGTCTGTCTCGCGGTGGGGTTGGAGACCTTGAGAACATGTTCGGCTCGTGAGACGGACATATATGGGTTCAGAAAGAGTTCGTCCAACAACGCCAATGCTTTTGCTTTGTCGCGAAGACGAGCCCGGAATTTTTCACGAAGATCCATCAGGCGGCCGGCCTGTCCTACGGCTTCACGCGCAATTTCTGTGACGCCGGCAACGAAGAATCGGAGCCAGCTCATCCAGTCTCCGTGAGTTCTGACTCGTTGCAGAAGGTCATAGTAGTCTTGGCGATGGGCCTCGATGTAAGAGGATAGGTACAAAAGGGGTTGCGGCAACCGACCCCGCTCGATGAGAAAGAGTGGGATCAAGAGCCTTCCCAGCCGGCCATTCCCATCCAAAAACGGGTGAATCGCTTCAAACTGCTCGTGCATGATGGCGCATTGGATAAGATCGGGGAGTGTATTGCGCTCGTGGAGAAAGTGTTCCCAATCTCCCAGTAAGTCGTCTAAATATTCCGGCGGCGGAGGGACATAGGGAGCCGTTTCGATGGTGCTTCCTGATGGACCAATCCAGTTTTGACTGCGGCGAAACTCTCCGGGTGTCGCTCGCTCGCCCCGTACTCCCTTCATCAGGCGCCCGTGCATCTCTCGAACGAGCCTGAGCGAAAGAGGGAGCTTCTGTAGCCGTTCGATGCCATGTTCCATCGCAGCGACATAGTTTCGTACTTCTTGAACGTCATGATCTTCAGGGCGCTGTTTCGGCCCGTCCATCTCATCTATCAGCAGATCAGATAGGGTGGTTCTCGTTCCTTCGATACGGGAAGACAAGACCGCTTCGCGTCGGACATAGGGGGCGATCATGAGGTGCGGGTTGGGGAGATGTCGGCCTAGTCCTGAAAGTTCGCTGAGGGCGGCATCGGCCCGAGACAGTGACAGCACAAACTGGTCATCGTATGTAAGTCTGGGTGGCAGTTTGGCTGGAATGAACGCCGTATAGCCTGTAGGTGTCTGGATGACTTTGCCCGCGCTCGTGGCTCGGAAGTCTCTTGGATTCATAGTGTGTGAACTCCGAATGTAAGGCTACTTACAAAGCGTTTCCATCTTTGAAAGAAATATCGATCATTCTTTCAAAGGATAAAAGGCTTTGCAAGAACTCTTTCAGCAGGGGGAATCTTGAGGGAGGGGGATCAGAGGTTCAAGACAGGGAAATAGTTTCCTCCCATCCGTCTACATGGCGCACACACCGGTGACTTAGGGAAGGACTGCGGCTTGTAAGTGGTTGATTTTAGTGAGCCGTGCAGGGGGTGAACCTGCGGCCCGCTGAATAAGCTTCAACTACCTCACTTCTTAAAAATCAGCCTCGGCTCCGTCATATTTCCCATTGAGACTGCCACCAGCTCCCACCCGCCTGCTCCGAACTCGTTCAGCTTCGTTTGCATAGTCTGCGTATCGGGAAGTACCTCGACGATTTGGTACTGAAACCGCTTCGGCTCTTGCGCCTTCGCGGTGAACGGCGGCCCCATGAGCAGCAGGAGTCCTAATGCACCAAGGCTCATGCCTGCGACCATCCAGGCTAATGATGGATGTATCTTCTGCATAGATCACCTCCCTTTCCCCTCACCCTTTCCCTCTCCCCGATGGGGCGAGGGGTTTTTGTTTATGGATGCGCGACGCGCCAGTTGTGGTCGGTCCCGAGATCGACTTTGAGCGGGACGGAGAGCCCCAGCTGCTTTATCGCGCCCTCGTTCATGCTTCACTCGTTGCTTTGTCTTTCCTCTGAGCCATGTGGACAGATTCGGGTGAGCGGCGGAGACGAGTTTCCCTGAATTTCTCGAAGCCGGCATAGATGGAATTTTCGGTGAGATGGTGCTTCTTCATCGAAGCCCGAATCTCATCGGTCAGGATCGAGAACACGTCTTTCCTAATTTTGAGTGCGAGAGCTTTGCCGGATGTGGGCAGGAAAAATCCCACGATCTTTCCATGCCGTGTGACAATGACCGGCTCATCCTGCTTGAGGAGGCTGGTGGCATGATCGCGAAATTGTCGAACGGTTGCCGTCTTCATGTGGTCAACGAAGTGGACCTAGTCTGACACGCTATGTGACCGTCTTCAACCTCGCTCCATGGATGGGCTGTGCGCCAGGACTTCTGCGCTCTGGCGAAAGCTTGGAAATGGTGCATCAATTGCTCCAAGCAACACTTCTTGGCCTCACCGCGAGTTTGTGAAATAATAACTGTGTGGCTAAACTGTTTCAGTATAAATTTGAGTGGGATCCTGCCAAAGCTCGGCAAAACATTCGGAAACACGGAATTGCTTTCGAGCGAGCAGCCACAGTATTTCTCGACCCGGAAGCGCTTTCTGAATTTGACGAGAAACACAGTGGTCATGAAGATCGGTGGGCCACATTGGGATTGGACACAGCCGGCACCGTATTGGTTGTATGCCATACCTTCGATGGAGCCGCTGATGGCGCCAGAGTCCGTATCATCTCAGCCCGTAAGGCAACGAGAAATGAGACTAGGCAGTACAGGAGAACGTAAATGAAACGAGAATACGACTTTTCAAAGGGTGTGCGAGGAAAGTTTTTCCGGAAGGACGCGGCGCTGCACTTCCCTGTATATCTCGATGCCAAAGTCCACCGGCAACTCGAACGGATTGCCAAGAAAAAGCACACGGAAGTCGGAGACTTGGTCAATCAGCTCCTCAAGAAAGATGTCGAACTGCTTGAGGCCTTTTCCTGATCTATAGCTAGGGATGCGCGACGCGCCAGTTGTGGCCGGTGCCGAGATCGACTTTGAGCGGGACGGAAAGTTTCAGCTGCTTGCCCACGCCTTCCATCTCGTGTTTCACGAGCCGCTTGGCTTCGTCCAGTTCCTTTTCCGGCACTTCGAAGATCAATTCGTCATGGACCTGGAGAATCATCTTCATGTGCGGCATCTCGTGATGGAGGGCCTTGCTCACATTGATCATGGCCACTTTGATCAGGTCGGCTGCAGAGCCTTGAATGGGGCTGTTCACCGCCATGCGCTCGCCGAAACCGCGCTGCACGGGATCGCCGCTCTGTAATTCTGGAATCGGCCGCCGCCGCCCCAGAATGGTGGTGGTGAAGCCCTTCTCCTTGCCTTCGGCGATGTTCCGATCCATCAGGGCGCGCACGCCGCCATATTTCTCAAAATAGGTCTCAATGTACTTCTTGGCTTCCGCCTGCGGGACGCCGATGTTCTGCGAGAGGCCGAAGGGGCTGATGCCGTAGACGATGCCGAAGACCACGCTCTTGGCCGCCCGCCGCATCTCGCGGGTGATTTGCGAGGCGGGGAGGTGGAAAATATCCATGGCGGTCGCCATGTGAATATCTTCGCCCTTCTCGAAGACTTCGAGCAAGCGCGGATCCTGCGACAAATGTGCGAGAATGCGCGGCTCGATCTGGCTATAGTCGGCGCAGAGCAGCGTATGGCCCTTGGGTGCGATGAAGGCCTCGCGAATGCGCAGGCCGTAGTCGCCCTTTACGGGGATGTTCTGCAGATTGGGATCGGTCGATGACAGCCGGCCGGTGGCGGCGACGGTTTGATTCAGCGAGGTGTGGAGTCGCTTGGTCTCCGGATTCACGAGTTCCGGCAGCGCATCGACATAGGTCGATTTGAGTTTGCTGATGCTGCGATAGGCGAGGATCTGCGCGGGTAAATCGTGTTGCGTCGCGAGCTGCGTGAGCGTGTCTTCATCGGTCGAATAGCCGGTCTTGGTTTTGCGGCCTGGCTTGAGGCCGAGCTTCTCAAACAGTACGACGGCCAGCTGTTTCGGTGAATTGATGTTGAATTCGCCCCCCGCCAGACCGGCGATGGTCTCCATCATCTTGTCGAGTTCATGTTCCAACTCCTTGCTCAATACCCTGAGCCCCTCGACGTCCAGCAGGAATCCGTTCCGTTCGATCTCGGCCAGCACCGGCACGAGCGGCATTTCAATGTCATGAAACAGTTTCAGGCTGCCTTGGGCGGTTAATCGCTCGATCATGACCGGCGCCAGTTTGGCTAGCACGGTGGCCTGTTCGGCGGCTTCGTCGCGCGAGCCGGTATCTTCATCGAAGAGCGATTGCGGCGCCTTGGCTTCGGGGCGTGATTCGCCCAGGCGATGGCCGACTGCCTCCATCGCAATGGTCGTGAGACTGTGGTCGCGGCGGTTGGGGTTGAGCAGGTAGTCTGCGACCATCGTATCGAGATAGGGGCCCGCTACCGTAACTCCGATGCGATGGAAGGCGAGCAGCGTGGCTTTGAGGTCATGCACGACCTTGGTGTGTGTCTGGTCGTGCAGCAGCGTCGTGATCGGGCGCATGTAGGTGTGGACATCAAGCGGGAAGAATGCGGTCTGTCCTCCCGATGAGAGCGCGAAGCCGAGTACGTCGGCCCGGACGCTGGCGCCGCCTGAGAGGAGACATTGCACGGCGAGGGGGCTTCCTGCGGGAAGACTTTTGACGAATCGTTCCGCGGAAGGCTCGTCTTGTATGATCGTGAGTGCTGCCGCTGGAATCTCAGCCGGCTTGGATGCAGGTTGAAGCGTCTTCAGCAGCGCGGTGAATTCCAGTTCGCGGAGCAGGTCGGTCAGTTGGTCCTGGTGCGGCGGCTTGACCCGGAAGGCCTCCGCGTCGAATTCGACCGGGCTGTTCACGTCGATGGTCGCCAGCTTGCGGCTGAGCCGGGCGTTGTCGGCCTGCTCGATCAGCATCGCTTTGATGCGCGCCGGCGTCACTTCTTCGACGCGGCGGAGCAATTCGTCGATCGTGCCGAACTGTGCGATGAGCTTGATCGCCGTTTTTTCACCGATGCCTTTGACGCCGGGGATGTTGTCCGAGGCATCGCCCATGAGCCCCATGATCTCGATCACTCGCGCCGGTTCGACGCCGAACTTCGCGACGCACTCGGGTTCGCCGGACCATTTGTCCTTCACCGGGTCATAGATGCGCACGTGCGGCGTGATGAGCTGCAGCATGTCCTTGTCGCCGGTGACGATCACGACGTCATCGCCGGCGCGCTCCGCTTTTTGCGCCAGCGTGCCGATCAGATCGTCGGCTTCGTAGCCGGCCTGCTTGACGGCGGAGATGTTCAAGGCTTCCACGGCGCGATGGATATAGGGGATTTGCGTGCTCATGCCGTCGGGCATCGGAGGGCGCTGGGCTTTATATTCTTTGAACTCCTGCTGTCGCAGCGTCGGTCCGCGCTCATCGAATGCGACGACAATTCCGTCCGGTTTCCGTTCGCGCAGGATTTTCAACAGCGTGGTCATGAATCCATAGACCGCGTTCGTTTGCAGGCCCTTGGAATTATTCAGGGCGGGGAGGGCGAAAAAGGCGCGGTAGATGTAGGCGCTCCCGTCGATCAGATAGAGCGTCTTGCGGCTGGATTCATTCATCGGCATGGCGGCTTACGAGTCCGGTGCGAGAGTCAGGGGTGGTTTGTCGAACTTGGTGCGTATCGCGTTGAGGGCAAGCAAGACGGTCGGTTGGCCGACGATTTTTGCCTCCAGCCTCCGCTTGCCCGGGAAATCCAGGAGCGAGATGCCGATGAGCATGGTCAGGATCCCCTGACCGGGAAGAAACAGCATGGCGAATCCGGCCAGGAGAAAGACGGCGCCGACTACGTTTTTGACGATCAGTCCGACCCATCGAAGAACCGGGTGATGATCCTTCATCCAATGGCGCGGGGTTCGCGTATCGAAATAATCGGCCGGTAGTCGTACCATGATGAACGGGATGGCGATCAGAGTGCCGATGAATCCGACCAGCGAACCGACGGTCAGCCAGATGAGCATGTGGACCGGGACATACTGTGTGACCGTCGCGAGAATGGCATCCATGGGGGAGGGATCCTAGCACGGGGATCCTCTCAACCGGAAGGGCTGGGGCTTGCATGGTTTACCTCAGAAAGGACGGCGTCATATAATGGCACAACGTTTCCCGAGCGAGTGAATCCTTTATGGCCTTCCGTACTCCTACACCCTGGCGATCCCTCACGTTTCTGTTGCTGTGTCTATTCTTCGGCGGTGGACCGGTTCCCGGTCTGTCTCTGGCCGCCGAGAGCGACGAGCTTCAGATTGAAGTCAGCAAGAAGGGGCTGGGGAAAGAAGTGGTCATCACCCAGGGTGCGAAAGAATGGTTCATGCTGATTGAAGTGACGCCGGAGAACACAGTGGTGGTCCGGCAGGAGAAGGATCACGACAAGTATCTGGTCGATGAGAGCGAAACTCACGACCGGCCTTTGGTGCCTGCCGAAGTGGACGCGGCCATTGCCGATTACATTAATAGCGTGAAGGCCCGCGCCAAGAAGTAACGGCACCATGTCCAAGAAGCCCAAATTCGTCATCTTCGCCCATAACGCTACCTACGATAAACTGCATCAAGTCGCGACGCTCGGCATGACGGCAGCCGCGATGGGCAAAGACGTGATCGTCGTGCTGTTGTTCTGGACGATCAAGAAGTTGGCCGAAGGGAAGATCGACCAGATCGACTTTCCCCCGGAGTATGCGTCCTCAGCCGAGGAAGTCAGCCGCTTGCTGAAAGAGAAGAAGGTTCCGAAGATTTCTGAAATGTTTCAGGATGCCAAGCATGTCGGCCATTTTCGCCTGATCGCCTGCAGCGCCGGCCTGGAATATATGGGCGTGGACGGAAAAGCGGTTGAGGCGAAGGTCGATGAAGTTCTCGGATTACCCGCCATTCTGAGTCTCACCGCCGAGGCAGAGACGAAGCTCTTCATTTAGCGGGATTTCTCTACTCCGACCCGATCGCAATACTCCGTCAGTTTGCACTTGCTGCACCAGGGAGAGACCGGCTGGCAAAGGTTCTGCCCGAAGGGCACCAACAGATCGTTGAAGGTAATCCAATATTGCGTAGGGAGTTTCCGGCGCAACGCCTCTTCACTCTCGTCAGGTGTTTTGGTCTTGATGTAGCCCCAGCGGTTACTGATCCGGTGCACGTGAATATCGACGCAGATGCCCGGTTTGCCGTAGCCGACCGTGACGACCAGGTTGGCCGTCTTCCGTCCTACCCCTGAGAGCGTGACCAGCTCATCGATCGAATCGGGGACGATCCCGCCGTAGGTTTCTAGGATCCGCTGACAAATTTTGTGAAT
>JABFSU010000011.1 GCA_013140455.1 Nitrospira sp.
CCCGCCAACCGGAGCCGGATTTAGAGTTCACCGAAGAAGAATTGGAACAAACAACGAACACCCGTTCGTCCTCTCCCATGAAATCACCCAAGAAATCAGGCGGACGTCCCGTCCTCTGGCTCCTGCTCTTAGCCCTCATCGGTGGTGGCGCCTACGTGGCCATGGAACCGGAAATGGTGATGGACTGGGTCAATCAGTTACTGGGCGAGACTCCGGCACCGCAGCCGCCGCAGATGGCCACGAGACCGGCGCCGATCGCACAATCGGCACCAGCATCGCCTGATGCGCCGGCTCCCGTTCCTACGGTTCCCCAGGCAAGTGCTCCGATGCCCGCGACTCCGCCTCCGGCATCGCCAATGGCCTCGGCTCCTGCGCCCGCACCCGCTTCACTGTCTCCGATGTTCGGAGAAGGTCAACGTGTGACGGTTGCGGTCGACCCTGCTCTCGCCGGTGGCATGATCACGTTATCTCAAGATCCTGCCGGTACGAAGCCGGGGCCGGCTGTTCAGCCAGGAACCGGACTGACCATTCTTGACGGTGATCTCCAACAGAACGGATGGGTCTACTCTGTCCGTAGCGACGATGGCGTCAAGGGATGGGTCGCTGAGAAGCGACTTCGTTTGAAACCGTAATCTTCCGATTCACGTTCTTCGGGTTCATCAGAGGGCGGCGATACAGGATTGTATCGCCGCCCTCTGTGCTATAATGCGCCCCGCCGTTTCTTCTACACACTCAACTGGGATTGACACTCGACATGCAGACGCTGCGCGCCATTCTCTTCGATTTCGACGGTGTCATCGCGAATACGGAGCCGCTTCACTTTGCCGGGCTCCGGCGCACGCTGGCTGACATCGACATTATTCTCACGGAATCGGATTACTACGCCAACTATTTGGGCTTCGACGATCGAGGCTGCTTCCTTGCGGCACTGCAGGCCAATCAACGGCCGATCACCCCCGCAATCCTCCACGACCTGATGACGAAAAAAGCCATCGCCTATCTCGCTTCGGTCCGTGATCATCTCGTCATTTTCCCCGGCGTGCGGGAATTCGTCGAACAGGCCGCCGCCAGTTATCCCCTGGCGATCGCCTCCGGCGCCCTCCGTCCTGAAATCGAACTCATTCTCGAACAAGCCGGCCTCAGAAAGGCGTTCCTCCATATCACCAGCGCGGAAGATGTCAGCCGCGGCAAGCCGGATCCACAGCCCTTTCAATATGCGCTCGCAGGGTTAACTCACCTGCGCCCGGATCTCGGATTGGATGCGGCGTCGTGCCTGGTCATCGAAGATTCACTGCCCGGCATTCGATCGGCAAAATCCGCCGGCATGAAAGTGCTGGCTGTCGCCAATACCCACACCACGCAAGATCTGCATGAAGCCCATGCCATCACTCACAGCCTGGCGGAGACCAGACTGGACGACCTGCGAACCCGCCTATGGCCTACCGTCTCATGAGGATCAGACTCTAATGCGTATCTGCTCGCTGGTCCCCGGCGCCACAGAAGTTGTCGCCGCGCTCGACCTCACAGACCAGTTGGTAGCCGTCAGCCACGAGTGCGACTATCCGGAATCCGTCCGCCACGTCCCAACAGTCGTTGAGTCGGTGATTGATCAGCACACCCTCTCGAGTGACGTCATTGATCGATCCGTCAAACAGCTCGTGAGTGCCGGTCAACGGCTCTATCGTCTCAACGAGCAACGCCTTATTGAGGCTCGCCCGGACGTCATCTTGACTCAGGATCTGTGTCATGTCTGTGCCGTGACGCCCGATCAATTGACTCAGGCCATGACCACGCTCCCCTCCGCGCCACGACTCGTGACGCTGAATCCGACCTCATTGGAAGACATGCTGCTCGACATCGAGCGCATCGCTCAAGCCGTGAGAGCAGCCGACCGCGGCCAACGGTTGCTCCGGTCCTTACGCGGCCGGCTCGATCGAGTATCCGCCGCCACACGCTCCACTCGTCCGCGCGTGGTCTGCCTGGAATGGCTCGACCCTCTCTATATTGCCGGGCATTGGGTGCCTGAAATGGTGGCCCTCGCAGGCGGAGAGGATGTGCTTGGCCGCAACGATCAACCATCGCGTGAAGCCACCTGGCAGGAGGTCACGAACGCGAACCCGGACATCCTGCTCATCATGCCCTGCGGGTATTCCGTTCAACGAACGCTGGATGAACTCAGCCGCCTTCAACATACGAGTCCACCATGGTCCTCGCAGCTCGCCCGCTGGCCCGAGACCTATGTCCTCGATGCCAATGCCTACTTCAGCCGTCCCGGCCCGCGGCTCGTTGATGGCGTGGAATTACTCGCAACCATCCTTCACCCGAGGCCATCGCATCACTTGAACCCTGCACAGGCCGTCCGCCTGACGACCTCTGCGCTCTCCGTGGAGTCTCGCGCATGACTGTCGATGAAGCTCAGGCCTATTGCACCGCACTCACGAAAACAAGCGGCAGCAATTTCTACTACTCATTCTTCTTTCTCCCCAAGGCACGCCGCAGCGCGATGTATACGGTGTATGCGTTCTGCAAAGCGGTCGATAGTGCGGTGGATGAGCCGCCCGCCGGCAGTCAGCCGCAGGAAGAACTCGTCCGATGGCGCGCGGAATTGGACGCCGCCTATCACGGCACGCCGACATGGCCGATCACCATCAGCCTGGCGCATCACGTGAAAGCGCTCTCGATTCCCAAGGTCTATTTTGAGGAGTTGATCAAGGGCGTGGAGATGGATCTGCACAACAATCGATACGTCACATTCACCGAGCTGTCGTCCTATTGCTATCGCGTCGCGTCCGTCGTGGGCCTCATCTGCCTGCACATCTTCGGCGCAACCTCGGCCCGGGCACAGGACTACGCCGTGGATCTCGGCATGGCCTTCCAACTCACCAACATTCTGCGGGACGTGGGCACCGACGCAGCGCAAAACCGCATCTACCTCCCGCTTGAAGACCTGAAAGCCTGCAAATATTCTGAAAAATCTCTGCGGCAACAGACCTATTCACCGGAGTTCCAGAAGTTGATGCAGTATGAAGCCGCCCGGGCCCGCCAGTACTATGACAAAGCCCGGGCCGCACTGATGGCCCTCCCGCCGCACGAGCGCCGCGCCCTCACGGTTGCAGAGATCATGCGCGGGGTCTACTCCAGAATTTTAAAGAAGATCGAGGTCTCCGAATACCAGGTGTTCGGCCCACGCATCCGGCTGACCACCAGTCATCGCCTGGCGATTGCCGCAGGAATCTGGCTTCGCTCCCGATTCTCGTGACCACTCCACCCGCAGAGTCTGTTGTCATCCTCGGCACCTCGCTCGCAAGCCTGGTCGCAGCCTACGAACTTGCCCGGCAGGGATATCATCTGACGCTCATCGAACACCCCAGTTGGGCAGACGATCTCTCGACGTCTGAGCATATTCTTGGCTGCCATCGAGAAATGCACACCTTGCTCGGTACCCTTCCAGGGGTGGAGGCCCCGGCACGAAACCCGGTCTCCCCTCTTGAATTTTTCTTGCCTGACGGACGCATCGTCTCCTACAGGGCGACGGCGCTTCCCGGGTCACTCCATTGGATCGCCGGACTCGTTCGCTTTCGCGGCCTGGCCTGGAATGATCGCTGGCAGCTCCTCTCCTATCTCGAACGAATCTGGGAACAGGAGATCTCCGCCCCGACCACCCTGGACCAGCGCACCGCCGAAGCCTGGTTGGCATCGATCGGTCAAAGCCAATCCGCACGTGACCACATCTGGTCTCCCCTCGTGCGTTTTCTCACCGGCAACGCACTGCCCGATCTCTCGGCCGCCGCCTGCGCACGAGCCCTGGCGCCCCCCTTTCTCACCGATGCGCGTGCATCCTCCTGCACCAAGCTTAGCAGCTCACACCTCCAACGCCTGCATCACCAACTGAAAACCGCCTTAGTAACCGTGGGCGCACAGGTGCTGGCACAAACAGACCTCCCCCACATTCAATTTGGCCAGCATCGTATCGACCATGTCCGCCTGAGTGATGGGCACAAGATCC
Organism: Nitrospira sp.; assembly: GCA_013140455.1. Taxonomy (GTDB): domain Bacteria; phylum Nitrospirota; class Nitrospiria; order Nitrospirales; family Nitrospiraceae; genus Nitrospira_D. Next base: position 4,007 of record JABFSU010000011.1, read on the forward strand.
AAGCGACCTGGTACCTGTCCGGCATACCGCATTACGCACTCCTGAAGCTTCTCCCGGATCGGCTGCTCACTCGGTATGGATATTTTTCACAACTGAGCGAGTTGACGGATCTCCCCGCCATATCCGTCCATCTGACTGGATCAACACCGGCGGGTATTCCCCGCCTCGTGCTCTTGGCTGGACAGGGATTCCAATCTGTTTCAATCGTGTCAGCGGCTGACTCTTCATCCACTTTGTACGAATTGTCGGCCGTCGGCGATCTCCCATTTCTCGAAAGAACCGAGACCGATCTCCGCACCCTTGCCAAACAGGAACTCCACCGCCTGTTCCCTGCCCTCCAGGCGATACCGCTACACTCGACTGCTCTCCATCGCCGCCCACGGGCTGCACTGTCGCTCGCATCCGGATCAACGATACGCCGTCCGATCCAGCAAAGCCCCTTGCAGAACCTGCTGGTCGCTGGCCCATGGACCGATACCGGCTGGCCAAGTAATAGCGAGAGCGCCGTCGTCAGCGCACGTCGATGCGTCGCCGCCATCACTGGCTCGCCGTCTTGACCCTATCGCTTTCATACTGATACCTATGAACCGATGATCTGCCACACCAAAGCCGTGCTGGCCTTAGGAATAACACTGAGTTGCCTATCCGGCTGCGCAGCAAACCCTTACGACCGTGGCGGCCATCCCTCCGGATATAACCGGGCCGACGTGGAACGGGATTATATGGAGTGCGAATACAAATCCAGGCTGGCCAACGAACAACATTTCTCTAGCCAGAGTTCGCCCTTCCCGTTTAGCGCCGGTCCTCAGAGTTCCGCCGATCATGCCCGTGCTCTGCACGGTCTCTCGACGATCAACGCGATGCGCGACACATGCCTGGCAGCCAAGGGCTACCGAGTGGAGTAGCCTGAACCCGGGTTTGAATCATTCCCCATGCGTTCTATTCCCATCCTGACGCATTGACAACCCACAGCGGCCTTCCTAAGATGTCTCGACCAATTGGTTTCGAGCGATCATGATCACAACCCCGCTTCAAGATCTCGCCAAGTCTCTCCATAACTGCCAGCGCTGCAAGCTGGCCAAGTTGGGACGCAGCCAGGTTGTCTTCGGTGTGGGAAACCCGCATGCCAGCATCATGTTCGTCGGTGAAGCGCCGGGAGCCAATGAAGATTTGAAGGGCGAGCCGTTTGTGGGCGCGGCGGGAAAAATCTTAAACGACCTGCTGCAGTCGGCCAATCTCTCGCGCGATGATATTTACATTGCCAATGTCATCAAGTGCCGGCCGCCGGAAAACCGTGATCCCGAACTCGATGAAGTGGAAACCTGTAAGCCGTTTCTGCTGCAGCAGATTCAGCTGATTCGTCCGAAGTTGGTCTGTACGCTGGGAAACTGGGCGACGCAAACGCTGTTGGAACGGAAAGTCGGCATTACGAAGGTCAAGGCGCAGGCCTTCTATATGAAAGACTTTGTGCTGTTCCCCCTGCTTCACCCGGCAGCGGCCCTGCATCAGGGGGGACTGCTCGACACGTTGAAAGCGGATTTCAAAAAGCTGAAAGAGTTCCTCGACCGGAACACGAAACCGGCCGAACCCACATCGGCCGCGCCCCCGGCAGCACCGACGCTGCAGATCGACCCGCCATTCCCGACTCAAATGGACCTATTCTAGTTTCTTCCCGCTCGGCACGAGTACCGGTGCGGCGCCAAGAACCAGCTATGCCTTGGAGGATTGCTCCTCTGTTGCGGCGGCAGACTCGGTCCCGTCAGTCTTGCCCTCTTCTTCACCTTCGGCAGGCTTCTCTTCTTCAGGCACATCAAACCATTGCACCAGCATCTCATCCCACCAGCCCTCGGTCACATCGTCGCCGGGATCGGTCCCCAGAAACGCAATGTCCTCTTTCTTCAGATCGGAGCCGACCAGCTGGGGCTGAAATTTCGCGCGATCGATCACTTCTTTCGTCGCGTATCCGCCGATGATCCATGCATCGGGATCGGCGCGGCGGGACTTGTAGGCCTTGAGTCCGATTTTTAAATACATGAACAGCTGCTGTTGAATCGGATCGGCGACACCGGACTGAGGCAAGCTCAAGGTCTTCTCGATCTTCTTCCGCCAATGCCGATCGTCATAGCGCGACGTGATCAGCTGTAACATTTTCTTTCCCAACTCAGCATCGAGCGCCATCTGTTACCCCTTCACACAAACTGTCGTGATCTTGACTGCGATGTCTGCTTGCTTATCGACCGTACATGGCCGTGAATGATGTCTTTGCCAGCGCGTTTTGCTTCAGATAGTAGCCGACCATCGCGCCTGAAGCCTCCGGCTTGAGCGGAAGCTGATCCACCTTCAATGCATACAACGTGAAGATGTACCGATGGGGCTTGTCGCCGGACGGAGGACAAGGGCCCCCGTACCCGGGCTGGCCGAAATCCGTCATGCTTTGAATGCTCCCCTGGGGTGCCGACTGACTATCCGGCTTGCCGGCCCCTGCCGGCAGCGAGGTCACGGTGGGAGCCATGTTGAAAATGACCCAATGCCACCAGCCGCTGCCGGTCGGTGCATCAGGATCGTACATAGTCAGCGCAAAACTCTTGGTATCTTTGGGGGCATGCTCCCACTGCAGTTGCGGCGAGACATTCTGACCGGTGCAGCCGAACCCATTAAATACGTGGTCATTGCCGATCGTACTGTGATCCTTGATCGTCGGACTCGTCAGCGAAAATTCTGCTGCAACGCCCGCACCGGGAAATGTCAGTGCTGCCAGAACCATCAGGCCCCGTGCCAGAGATCGCATGGTCTGCCCCCTCCTCATCGATCTACATACCATCCTGCTAGTTTCCCGCCACCATCAACTCGCCCAACTTCAGGCTCGGGCTCGCAATCCGGCTGCGAAACACCAGGTCGCTTCCCACCGTTTCAATATCGGTAAACATCTGCTTCAGATTGCCGGCGATCGTAATCTCTTCGACGGGATACGCGAGTTCTCCGTTCTCGATCCAAAAGCCGCAGGCACCGCGAGAGTAGTCCCCGGTCACCATATTGATCCCGAACCCGATCAGCTCGGTCACGTACAGCCCCTCCTTGACCGACCCGATCATCTCCTGCAGCGTCTTCGTACCGGGAACCAGATAGAAATTCGTCGGTCCGACCGACGGACTCTCCCCCACACTCCGCGATGCATTCCCTGTCGACGGCATACCCAACTTCTTACCGGAATAGGAGTCGAGCAAATAGCTTTTCAGCACACCACGCTCGACGATCGTATTCTTGCGCGTGGCCAACCCTTCGCCGTCAAACGGGCGGGAGCCAAGCCCGCCCTCCATGCGTCCGTCATCGTAGATCGTCAGATGTTCTGACGCGATGCGATTGCCGAGTTGATCGAGGAGAAATGAGGCTCGCTTGTAGAGCGAATAGCCTGAAATCGCGCTGCAGAGATTACCGAGGAGACTTCCGGCGGCATCCTGATCGAAAATCACCGGCACCCGCTTCGTGGACACTTTGCGCCCGCCAAGACGGCGCAACGTGCGTCGAGCGGCTTCCTGGCCGATCGACTCGGGGGACGCCATCAGGCTGAACTTGCGCTGCACTTCATACCACGCATCCCGCTGCATCCCGCCAGTGGCGGCATCAGTGGCAATGGGAGAGACCGAGATAGAAAAACTCGAGCTACGGTACTCACCGACAAATCCATGGCTGTTGGCCAATACAACTCGGCCGGACGACGAGTCAAACTCGCCCCCCTCCGAGTTCGTCATACGAGGGTCCGCCGACAACGCCGCAGACTCCGCCCGCTTCGCCAGATCGATCTGTTGATCGGTCCCGAGCTTGGTGCTGTCGTAAAGATCCAGGTCCGGCCAGTCGGTCGCCATCTGCGACGCCTCAGGCAACCCCGACACCTCATCCGGCACCACCGCTTTCGCCAGCGTGCAGGTCTCATCGACCAGCCGATGCAATGAGTCGATCGAAAAATCCGAGGTCGAGGTCGTTGCGGACCGCTTCCCGACAAACACCCGCAACCCCAGCCGCTTTTCCCGAGCCTTGCTCAAACGATCGACCACGCCGACGCGCACCTGTACGGAAAACGTTTCCCCGTCGGCGACCACGATGTCGGCCTCCGTCGCTCCACACTGTTTGGCTCGGGCGAGCACGTCCGCAGCCAATTGCGCATACCCGTTGGTCTGTTGAGGCAGGTTATTCATGATCGCTGCGTCCCGCCGACGGTGATTTCATCGATTTTCAAGGTGGGCAATCCCACTCCGACCGGCACGGACTGGCCGTCCTTACCGCAGGTACCGATCCCGTTATCCAGCTTCAGATCATGCCCGACCATCGAGACCTTCGTCAGAATCTCCGGGCCGTTCCCGATCAGTGTCGCCCCTTTGACCGGCCTGGTGATTTTCCCGTCCTCAATCAAATAGGCTTCACTCGCCGAGAACACGAACTTCCCGCTGGTGATATCCACCTGCCCGCCGCCGAAAGACACGGCATAGAGCCCGCGCTTGACCGACTTCAGGATGTCGTCAGGATCCGATTCACCGGCCAACATGAAGGTATTCGTCATGCGTGGAAGCACAATGCTTTGGTAGCTTTCCCGCCGTCCATTACCGGTCAGCGGAATGCCCATCAACCGTGCATTCAGTTTGTCTGTGATATAGCCGCGAAGAATCCCCTTCTCGATCAACACCGTCCGCCCTGTGGGGGTGCCTTCGTCATCCATATTGAGGGAGCCGCGACGAAACGGGAGCGTGCCGTCATCCACGATGGTACAGACATCGGAAGCCACGCGCTTGCCGATCAAGCTGGAAAAGGCCGAGGTCTTCTTCCGGTTGAAGTCTGATTCGAGTCCGTGGCCGATGGCCTCATGCAGCAAAATGCCCGGCCATCCGCCGCCGAGCACCACCGGCATCACTCCTGCCGGCGCATCCACCGCAGAGAGATTCAGAATCGCCTCGCGAGCCGCTTCCCGCGCATATCCCAAATAGCGGCTTTCTTCCTGGTAGAACTCAAATCCGACCCGCCCGCCCCCGCCGAAG
>JABFSU010000015.1 GCA_013140455.1 Nitrospira sp.
GATGTCGATGCTGCGCAGGTCTCTGGTGGCGAGCAATGCCGCTTTGACATGTCCGGTAGTCTGCACGCGTGTCGAGCGAAACGCCTCGGGTGCGAAGCGCATGAACCACTGGTTGAACTGGTCAACGGAAGCTGCGATGTCGGTCTTCCAGAGGTGCGGCTTGTCCGCATTGATCCGTCTAGCCATCATAAGTTCATTTGTTTATCGATATTGGGGCTCAGGTTATCGCCGTTACGGTCTTACGCCTAACTATGTAGTATCTGGTTCCCTATATGATGCAATAGCCTTGAGGGATTGGATAAGAATCTCACGATATCCTGCCAGGATTGGCGATCTAAGTCCAAGTGATTTTGGGGGGCTAATAACTGGGACATGGCCTTCTCATGTGAGATCGGAGCTACGCACGCCGGCAACACCGAGCCGAGCTATTGTGGATCATCAAGTCTTGCAATGGATCGGCGGTTCCAGCATTGAATTGACTCTCTTCCACCCCCTTCCTATAATGCCTCTCCATAACTGTTTTGGCTGCCTTTCCACACACTTATGGCTTCCTTCACCAAGGTTTCGCTGACGGAAAAATGGGACCGGGTCCGTGCGGGATTGTCTCATGCGTTTTCCACTCGCTCTGAAGCGGAGACCTTTACCATTGAAGATCTGGCGTTACTTCAACGGGTAGCCGATGCGGTCGTGCAGCGGCGTATGGCTGCTCCGGCCATCGTATTTCTGGAATCGCTCGGGCCGATGAGTTTTCTTGGCAGCCAGGCCTTGCATTTCTTTGCACCCATTATTGAGCTCGCGTTCAGCGCCCATGAAGTGTCGCAAGTCGCAACGCTGCTTGAGCGCCGGGATACGACGGTTCGTCTGATTGCGTTGATCGAGGCGGTTTCGGCTCCCCAGGGAGCGGCAGCTCGATGAGCGCAGCCATTCACGCGTCTGAGAAGCCGGCCATCGATCGTCCCTTCAACGTCATTGTTGCCACAGACTGCGGCAGCACCACCACCAAAGCCATCCTCATCGAAAAAGTCGGAGATGAGTATCGCCAGACGTTCCGCGGCGAAGCGCCGACGACCGTCGAAGCGCCGTTCGAAGACGTGACGCGCGGGGTGCTCAACGCGATTGCCGAAATTGAAGAGCTGTCGGGCCGAAAAATTCTCGACGGCGAGAAGATCCTCACGCCCTCTCGTGATGCCAAAACCGGCGTCGATATCTACATCTCCACGAGCAGCGCGGGCGGCGGGTTGCAGATGATGGTGACGGGTGTGGTGCAGAATATGACGGGCGAGAGCGCGCAACGGGCTGCGCTCGGCGCCGGCGCGATCGTGATCGACGTGTTGGCCTCGAACGACGGCCGCCTGCCGCACGAAAAGATCGAGCGGATCCGGACGATGCGACCCGACATGATTTTGATGTCGGGCGGAACGGACGGCGGTGCGGTGACCCACGTGGTCGAAATGGCGGAGTACATCGCGGCGGCGGAACCGCGCCCGCGGTTCGGCGCGACTTACAAGCTGCCGTTGATTTATGCGGGCAACAAAGAAGCGCAGCCTCAGGTGCGGAAGATATTAGGCGAGAAGGCGGCGCTCGAGGTGACGGACAATATCCGTCCTGTGCTGGAGAAAGAAAATCTGGCTCCGGCCCGCAATAAGATCCACGATCTCTTTCTTGAACATGTGATGCAGCAGGCCCCTGGATACAAGAAGCTCATCGAGATGACCGGGGCGCCGATCATGCCGACACCGGCGGCGGTCGGTCTTATCATGGAGGCGATTGCCAAGCGAGAACATCTGAATCTGATCGGCGTGGATATCGGCGGCGCGACGACCGACGTGTTCTCGGTGTTTGAAAGTGTGTTCAACCGCACGGTCAGCGCCAATCTCGGCATGTCTTACAGTATTTCCAACGTGCTGGCGGAGGCGGGGCTGGCGAACATCATGCGGTGGGTGCCGTTTCATATCGACGAGCAGACGCTCCGCAATCGCATCAAAAACAAGATGGTTCGGCCCACGACGATTCCGCAGACGCTCGACGAATTGCAGATCGAGCAGGGCATTGCCCGCGAAGCGCTGCGGCTGGCGCTCATTCATCACAAGTCGCTCGCGACCGGTCTCAAGGGCATTCAGCAGGAGCGTACGATCTCCGACGTATTCGAGCAACAGACCTCCGGCAAGAGCCTCGTAGATATGCTGAAGCTGGATCTGATCGTCGGGAGCGGCGGAATTCTGTCGCATGCCCCGCGCCGCATTCAGTCGATGCTGCTGATGGTCGATGCCTATGAGCCGCTCGGGTTTACGATGCTCTCCGTGGACAGCATCTTCATGATGCCGCATCTGGGCGTGCTCTCGACGATCAATGAGAAGGCGGCGACGGATGTGTTCGTGCGCGATTGCATGGTCTATCTCGGCACCTGTGTCGCGCCGATCGGGCAGCTGAAAGACGGCGAACGGCTGGCGGACTACGAAGTCACATTTCCCGACGGAAGTGTCGTCAAGGATCAGCTCAAGATGGGCGAGTTGCGGCTCTTTCCGCTCGGACTGAATCAGAAGGCCAAGTTGACGATGCAACCGGCAAAGACGATCAATCTTGGGCAGGGTGCCGGCGCGCCGATCAGCCGCGAAGTGCAGGGCGGAGTCGTCGGTCTCCTGTTGGACGGCCGTGGCCGGCCGCTGCAGCTGCCGGCCGATGAACCGGCCCGCGTGGCGGCGCTGACGAAATGGTTCAAGGCTGTGGATCTGTATCCGAGGTCCTAGGGTGATACCGTTGTTCTGCTTGCTCAGGTTGCTCAAAATGGCCTCCGGCGAGGCCGCAAGGAGCGAGCATCCCGGAGGAGGTACAAACCGAGCTTCGCTCGAACCGCTCGCTTCGATCAGATGCGAGCGGATGGGTACTTTGCCTCCAGTAGGCTCTGTACGTTGAGGGGGCCGAGCGACTGAGAACGAAGCTGGAGGGCTTTTTCAGCAACCTGTTATGGCGCATTCATATACACCAGGACTCACCGTCACCGAGCAGACCGTCATCAGGCGGCGGCGGCAGTTGCCGTTGCCCGGCACGGTGCTGGTTGCGGTCGGTGATCGCGTGCAGTCGAATCAGCCGGTGGCCAGAGCCGAATTGCCGGGCAAGGTCTATCCGTTGAACCTGGCGAATCAACTCGGCGTCGCGCCGGATGAGATCAAAGAGTATCTGATCAAGAAAGAGGGCGAGGTGGTTCGGAAGGATGAAATTCTAGCCGAGAACAAGCCGCTGATTAAATGGTTCAAGACGGAGATCACGTCTCCGATCACCGGGACGGTGGAATCGCTCTCGACGATCACGGGCCAGGTGCTGCTCCGTGAGCCGCCGCGCGTGCTGGAATTATTGGCCTATGTGGACGGGACGGTCGTGGAGGTGTATCCGCGCCAGGGCGTGACGATTGAGGCGCGGTGCAGCCTGGTCCAGGGGATTTTCGGCATCGGTGGCGAAACCTCCGGTGTTCTGGCGATCGCCGTCGCGAAGCCGGATGAGGCTTTGACTCCCGCTCATCTGAAGGCCGACATGAAGGGAAAGATCGTCGTCGGCGGGTCGTTTCTGTCTGCCGAGACGATGTCGAAGGCGAAGGAAATCGGCGTCGCCGGCTTGGTGGTCGGTGGGATTCACGATAAAGATCTCCGGGCCTTGCTGGGATACGATTTGGGTGTGGCGATCACCGGGACCGAGCAGGTGGGATTCACACTGATTCTCACGGAGGGGTTCGGGACGATTCCGATGGCGCAGAAGACTTTTGCGTTGCTGTCCGTTCATGCGGGTGAGAAGGCGGCGATCTCAGGGGCTACGCAAATTCGCGCCGGGGTCATCCGGCCCGAGATCATTATCGCGAAGTCCGACGGTGCAGCACCGTCCGGTGTCGCTGTAGTGCCGCAGCGCGCGGGCATCCGGATCGGCGACCCGGTGCGCATCATTCGCGATCCGCTGTTCGGCAAGATCGGAGAGGTCTCGGCATTGCCCAGCGATCTTCAGAAGATTCCCACAGAAAGCGATGCGCGTGTTCTGGAAGTACGATTCCCGGACGGTCAGGTTGCTGTCATTCCCAGAACCAATATCGAAGTCATCGAAGGGGCATAGCAGGATGCTGAAAAAGTCCGCCAACTGCGTTCCCTGCCTTCGCCGAAGCGCTTCGCGCAGGCAGGTCGCCTTGAAGGCATCCTCAACGTACCCCAGAGGGTACGCCTCGGCCCTTCACTCGCTGCGGCCTTGCTGGATGGTCTTTTTGAACATCCTGATGTTGATAGTTGTCTGTGGCGTGTCATCTGCCATTGTCCTTGCGGAAGATCAGTTGGTAGCCCCGACGAATCTACAAGCCTTCGATACTCCGAATGATGGAGGCGAAAGTCTCACGGTCAACTGGGCGCCGAGTCCTCTGGACAGCCCAGATGCCCGCTATCAGGTGTTGCTCGGAGATGCCGGTGCCATAGATGCGGCTTCATTGAAAGTCATAGCCGAATTTCCGGCTCAGACTCGCCTGGTGAAAGACCTCAAGGGGCCCTGGTGGACGAAGACGGCAGAACGCAATTGGCATCAGTTCGTGATCCGAAACGGAAAGGGTGTCGAACTGAAAGACGGGACTGCGTATACGGTGACCGTGGCAGTGCTCAAGGGCGAGGAGCGAACGGTTGGCCCGCTCCTGCGCGCGACACCGGCGCCGAATTGGTTCAACTGGAACTCGGTCAACAACCTAGTCCTGACGCTGCTCTTCGGCGGCGTGGTGTTTTACTCCATCGCGCAAGCGAAGCGCCGCGAGATCTTTCTGCGGCGGATTCCCGGTCTCGATGCCGTGGACGAGGCGATCGGTCGGGCGACCGAGCTGGGGAAACCGATTCTCTATCTGACCGGCGCCCACGATATGCACGATCCCTCGACGATTGCGGCGGCGGTGATTCTTGGCCGGGTGGCGAAGCGGACGGCGGCTTACGAGACGGAGTTGCTCGTGCCGCATCGGGATCCCATCACCATGGCAGTCTGTCAGGAGATTACTAAACAAGCGTATCTGGAAGCGGGGAAGCCCGATCTGTTCAAAGAGGATTCGAATTTTTTCATTACGAGCGATCAGTTCAGTTACACGGCTGCGGTCGACGGCATCATGTTGCGCAAGAAACCGGCGGCGAATTTCTTCATGGGGTCGTATTTCGCCGAGGCCCTGTTGCTGACAGAGACCGGCGCCAGTACCGGAGCTATTCAGATTGCGGGAACCGACTCGGATCATCAGTTGCCGTTCTTTGTGACGACCTGCGACTACACGCTGATCGGGGAGGAGTTGTATGCCGCGAGCGCCTATTTGTCGCGTGAGCCGGTTCAGCTGGGCACCTTGCGCGGGCAGGATATCGGGAAGGCCCTCATTCTCTCGGTGATCGGAATCGGCGTGCTATTGGCGACGCTGGGCGTTGTGACACAGGCTGCCTGGCCACAGTACTTCCTCGACTTTTTCAAGGATGTGAAATGATCTTTTTACGCCGGCAGATGCCGCTGCTGATCACGATGATCACCGGGTTGATCTTTGCGGCTCAATATTATGTGCCGCATCCCGCCTCCGAGCAGTTGCTCACCTCCGCCACGAAGTGGCTTCAGATCATCGGCGGATTTGCGCTGGTGCTGGGTGTGACCAGTTTGTTTCATGTGCATGCAGCCAAGATTCGCCGGAAAGAGGCTGGTTGGGGCTACAGTGTGGTGCTGTATGCCGGCATGTTGGGCACGATGGCCGTCGGCTGGTGGGCCAACGGCAAGGAGAGTGTCGAAGGTGTCTCGACGGCATTCGGCTGGGTCTACAATTTCATGATGGTTCCCTTACAAGGGACCATGTTTGCCATCCTGGCGTTTTTCATCGCCTCGGCGGCCTATCGCTCGTTCCGCGCCAGAAGCCGGGAAGCTGCCGTGCTGCTGATCGCGGCCGTGATCGTCATGATGGGCCGTGTTCCGCTGGGCGAATATCTGGTGCCGATCAGCGGGGATATTTCCCAGTGGATTCTGAATGTGCTGAATGCGTCCGTACGCCGAGCTATTTTGATCGGCGTCAGCCTGGGGGCCGTGGCGCTGTCGTTCAAGATCATCTTCGGCGTAGAGCGATCGTATCTGGGCGGGGGGAAAGAGTGAAGGGGCAAGCGGTAGGAAGATCATGAGTTTCGCGGAACGCATGCTCAATATCGACCGGCGGATCATCTTTGTGGTGATCGGGCTGTGCACCCTCTTGCCGCTGCTCTATCCGGTCGGTCTGCCTATCAAGATTTCGCAGGAGGTGCGGGGTGTCTATGATCACATCGAAAGCCTGCCCGAACACTCGGTGGTACTCCTCTCGCTCGATTTCGATCCCGCCTCGAAGCCGGAACTCTATCCGCAGGCCGTGGCCATTCTCCGCCATGCGTTCAAGAAGAATCTCCGGGTGATTGCAATGACCCTGTGGGTATCCGGTACGGGCATGGCCGACGAGCTGTTGACCAAGGTGGCGACCGAATCCGGCAAACAGCGCGGTGCCGACTATGTTTTTCTCGGGTGGAGCCCCGGAGGAACGGCCGTCATCATCAACATGGGACAGGATCTCTATAACGCATTCCCCAGTGATTACGGCGGCAAGCCAACCAAGGGACAGCCGGTGCTGGAGGGCGTCAACAGTCTGAAGGACGTCACCTATGCAGTCAGTCTGAGTGCGGGGAATCCCGGCGTCGAGGCCTGGTATGTCTTCGGGAAGGACAAGTATAAGTTCGAGTTGGGCGGCGGTTGCACGGGTGTGATTGCCCCTGGCTTGTACCCCTTGCTGCGAAGCGGCCAGCTCAACGGGTTGATCGGCGGGCTGCGGGGCGCGGCGGAATACGAAAGTCTGATCGGGGAGAAGGGGCGGGCGGTGGCAGGGATGGATGCGCAATCTGCGACGCACGTCGCGATTATCGTCCTGGTGGCATTGTGTAACATTTTCTACTTCTCGCTCAGACGCCAGGCACGGCAGCAGGGTTCGCAGTCATAGGGGGATAGACCAGGCAATGGATGTAACGATCATCGGCGCGTGGGTGGCCACAGGGTTAACTCTATTTATCTTCTCCTTTTTGTATAAGGATAATCCGCTCTTTAAGCTGGCGGAGAATCTCTATGTCGGCGTGTCGGTCGGCTACACGATCGTGAAGACGTACGACACGGTGATCGTGTACCTGATCTGGAAACCCATCGTCGAGAATCAGGAATGGACGCTTCTGATTCCCGTCGCCATCGGGCTGCTCATGCTCACGCGCTACGTGCCGAAAGCCGCCTGGTTGTCGCGCTATGCGTTTGCGTTTATCGTCGGGGTGGGGGCGGGACTGGCGATTCCGCGTACCGTGTCGTCGTTTATCCTGAAGCAGATTGAGGATACCGTCAGGCCGCTGCTCGTGCTCGTGCCGGGGGACGGCGTCACGTTCTCATGGAATCTGATGAACCCGGCCAGCAGTGTGAACGTGATCATTGTGCTGATCGGTGTGAGTTCCGTGCTGTTCTACTTCTTTTTCTCGGTGGAGCACAGCGGACCGGGGAAGGCGGTGGCCAGGATGGGCGTCCTGTTTCTGATGATCGCCTTCGGCGCGGCCTTCGGCTACACGGTCATGGCTCGCATGTCGTTGTTGATCGGCCGGTTGACCGATTTGATTGAATACTCCGATCCCGCCTACGGGCGGCCGACCTTATGGCTGGCGCTGGTGACGATCGGCACCCTGATCGCACTCAGCCGGCGGAGTCGAAGCGAACCGCCGGATTCTCATTAATTCGAGGTTTGAGGCCAAGGCTTAAGGTTCAGGGGGGAGGGTTCTCTCGACCTCGGCCTTAACCTGAGCCTTTTCCCACGGGTTGCAGCTTCTTCTTTCCCTCCTTTACAATGGCGCTCGATTAAGGAGCCTTATGACTACCACGACCGCCAAAGATCCCAAGCACTATCCCGCACTGCGGAATCTTCAGTTCTCTCCTATTAAAGAAGGGGAGGAGCAGTACATCGTGCTGTGGGATCCGACGGGCCTGAGCAAAGAACGGCTGGTGCTTCCGCTCAACTATTTTTTCATCGTCCAGCATTTCGACGGCGAGCATTCTCTCCAGCAAGTGGGCGCCCTCTATCTGAAACGGTTCGGCGAATTTCTGATGCCGGATAAGGTCGAGCAGTTGGTGACTGATCTCGACCAGAAATTGTTTCTGGAAGGGGAACGGGCAGAAGAAGCCCGCAGAGAGCAGCGCGCCCAGTATCGCGAGAGCCCGCTGCGCACAGCGGCCTTTGCCGGCCGCGCCTACGAGGCGGACGGCGCGAAACTGAAGAAACAGGTCGACGGATTTTTTACGTCGAAAGAAGGGCCGGACTTTAAACCTTCAGAGAACGCCGGCAAACCGATCAAAGGTTTGGTCGCCCCGACCTACGATCTGAAACAGGCGGGTCCGATCTATGCCTGGGCGTACAAAGAGCTGCAAGAATCCACGCAGCCGGATGTGTATGTCATCATCGGTACTGCCTACGCAGGTCTCGACAATCTCTTTGCCGTCACGGACAAGGATTTTGAAACGCCGCTCGGTGTCGTGAAGGCCGATCAGCCCTTGCTGGCGAAGATCAAAACACGGTTCCCTGTGGCGTTCGAAGAGGATCTCTGCCACCAAGCCGAGCACGCAATTGAATTCCAATTGCCGTTTCTCCAACAGATCGTCGGCGGCAAGAAGCCCTTTACCATTGTGCCGATTCTCTGTTCCTTTTCCGCGCTGAGTATGGCGGAAGCCCCGGTGCAACAATCGGTGGAAGCGTTTCTGGCCGGGCTGCGCGACATCCTCAAGACCTCAGGCCGCAGTTACTGTGTTGTCGCAGCGGCAGAGTTGGCGCATCTCGGGATGCGCTACGGGGATAAAGAACCGCCGACGGACTTCTCCTTCCATCGATCGATGCAGCACGACTTGGAAATGTTGAAGCCGGTGGAAGAGCGGAAGCCGGAAGAATTTACCAAGTACATCATCACTGAAAACGACAAGCGCCGGATTTCCGGATTCGCGCCCATCT
>JABFSU010000141.1 GCA_013140455.1 Nitrospira sp.
TTGCCGGTCAGTTCAGCCTCCAACATTTTGCGCGTCCAGGGGGCCGAGAAGCAAGCTTCTTCCAGACGCAACAAATCAGGCAGATCGGCCAACGTGGCCGGTATGATCTGTATCGCGCTATCCACGCGATTTTCCTGTCGACCGGGGCTGGCGTGCCGCTCTGGCAGCGGTTTTGACGGCCACACGGGCCTGTCGACGAGCCACCGGCGAGACGCCGCCCGACTGTTCGTAACGGATTTCCGCTTCGGTCCGCTGGACATACAAGGGTGCTACGTGATCGCCGGCTACCTCACCCCTGCGCAACCGCTCGATTCCGGCTCGGCCTACGTTGACGGCCGAGGGTCGAACCGGGCCTCCGGAGGCCGGAATGATCATGACGTCCGGGCCGAGCGCTGCTCGAATGGCCGGCTCCATCGGCGCCCATCCTTCACCGAACATGACGGTCGCACCCGTGAGCGTCTGCGCCAATGCCTGCGGCGAACCGACATGTTCGGAAACGAGTCGCTCAATAAGGCCGTCGGCGCCCCAACGAAACACCGCCCAATAGATTTCATCTTTGCGGCTGGGAAGCACCGGGCAGATCGGACCGGATGTGCCTCTGAGCGACCAAGCCATAGCTTCCAACGTCGGGACCAAGACCAGCGGGAGATCGGTGGCCGCCCGGAGACCCAGCAAGGTCGCCGTTCCCACACGCAGACCGGTAAACGATCCTGGCCCGATGGAACCCACCAGCCCGTCCAACTGCATGAGCGTCAAACCGGCGCTGGCCAAGAGCCGGGTGATCGTCGGCAGCAAGAGCGTGCCATGCGCACCGGTGGCCTCCTGATCTTCTCGCGCCAGAACCCTGTCGTCGTCAAGGAGTGCGACGCTCTGCCAGGCGGTTGCCGTTTCGACAGCCAGGACTTTCATGACGCCGGCTCCGGCGGTACCGGCCGGCGTGAGACGCGTCCGAGTTCTTCGCTCTTTAACTCCTGATTGGAAATGATTTCATGGAACGTGACCTGCACGCTGCCCTGCCCCCGCCCGTCTTCCAGAGAAATCTTAAAGGGACGCAACAGACGGGCATCGTGACTGCCGTTGGCCGACATCGCCGTTTCCCCGATCGAGCGAAAATCCTCGTACTGAATAGAGGCATCCAGTTCCCCGGCGCCGTTCAACCGCTCCTCCTGCACCACCAACAAGGTACGGCGATCAAACCACATCCGCCGGAGCAGGGGCCGGTCCGTCGAGGCCACACCGGGGCGCGGGCCAAACACATCCAATCGATAGCGCGTCCCCTCTTCGACCAGCTTCGTCGTCTCGTCCTTCCCGATTGCGCTGGTACCCAGCACGCCGCCCATCGCCCACACACTGAGTTCAAACGGCCGGGCCAGCTTGCCCATCTCGCTCATATCCGACTGGCGGCCGCTCAACACCCGTCCCATCGTCGGCAATCGCAGCATATACAGCTCATCGGCCTGAACAAATTCAAAGAGCTCGCCGCCAATCGGCGTAAATCCTCGCAACCGCATGCTGTTCGGACGCCGATAGTAGACCGCGCCTTCGACGCGTGTGGAAATTGGAATCAAGCCGCCGCGCACCTTCGCGCTGAAGAGGCCCTTCATGGTCCGAATTGCCGCTTCGCGTTGACGCAGCAGGGTGGCCAGCTCCTCGGCGGTCGCCTGCTTCAGCCCCACCGCCTCTTCCGGCACCGGGGTCGTGGTACAACCAGAGACCAGGGCACAGAGCAGCAGGATGAGAGCCACGTGACCCGCGACGCGCATCACGGTACTACGCAAATACGGCATCGAGCGCCTCTCCCACTTCGTTGATCCCGATCAACTCAATCCCGTCGATAGGATCGACCTTGGCCAGGTTTCGTTCGGGCAACAGACAGCGTTTGAATCCCATCTTGGCCGCTTCCCGTATCCGCAACTCCGCCTGACTCACGGCCCGCACCTCTCCGCCAAGGCCGACTTCTCCCAATACCAATAAACCCGGCTCTATGGCCACTTCGCGGAGGCTGGACGTGACTGCGGCGACAATCCCGAGGTCGATAGCCGGTTCATCGATGTGCATGCCGCCGACGACGTTCACATACACATCCTGCCCGGACAGATGCATGCCCAACCGCTTTTCCATGACCGCAAGCAGGAGCGAGACCCGGCTCAACTCCACTCCGTTCGCCACGCGTTTCGGCATGGCATAACTGGTCGACGACACCAAGGCTTGCAACTCGACCAGAATCGGCCTGGTTCCCTCCAGGCTCGACACCACGACTGAACCGGTACTGTGCTGCGGCCGCTCGGCCAGGAATAATTCGGACGGATTGGCCACTTCTTCAAGACCACCATCCTTCATCTCAAACACACCGATCTCGTTGGTCGAGCCAAAGCGATTCTTGACCGCACGGAGAATCCGATAGCTATGGCCTTTATCGCCCTCGAAATAGAGCACCGTATCGACGATGTGTTCCAGCAGCCGGGGGCCGGCAATCGCCCCTTCTTTCGTCACATGCCCGATGATGAAGACCGGCACGCCCGCCCGTTTCGCGAAAGACATGAGCTGGCCGGCGACTTCCTGCACCTGGCTGATACTGCCGGGCGCCGATGTGATCTGTTCGGTATAGACCGTTTGAATGGAATCGACGACAAGCGCGGCCGGTTGAATCTCCTGCACCGCTTTGAGAATTTGCTCCAGCGAGGTTTCCGCCAGGATCAAGAGGTTCGGATGTTCGATACCCAGCCGTTGCCCGCGCATTTTGATCTGGCGGGGCGACTCTTCTCCCGACACATAGAGGACCGGCGCTTCCTTCGAGGCCAACCGCGGTAAGGCCTGCAACAACAGCGTGGTCTTGCCGATACCGGGATCGCCGCCGATCAGGATGACCGCGCCGGGAATCACACCCCCGCCCAATACCCGGTCGAACTCGCTGATCTGCGTGAGCCGGCGGTCTTCCCCCACCACTTCGATCTCGGCGATCGGCGTGGCCTTGGCCTGCGCCATCTTCATGGCCACCGGACGCCCCTTGCCGGTCGGCGCCTGCCGCTCTTCTTTCATCGTATTCCAGCCGCCGCAATCGGGGCAGCGCCCGATCCACCGCGGGGATTGATGCCCGCAGGACTGGCAGGAAAAACTGGTCTTCGCACGCATGGGATAGGGCCTCGAATTTTGCGGAACAGTTCGGACGCTATATTAATGGAAAGAAACCACCGAAAGGAAGGAGATGAACCTCAGCACGCCCGCTATAACTTCTTCCGTATCTCTTTCCACTCCTTCGCCACCTTTGCTTTGCGCGGAGCCTCCCCTTTGGCCGGCTCCGGCACCATCACAGCCGCCAACCGTCGTTGGAGAAACGCCTCGGCGAAGGCCTTGGTTCGACCGATGCCGGTCTTGACGGTTTTCCATCCGTCCGCATGCAAGGCATCGATAGCTGTTCCGAACGCCTGCTCGCCCGCCGGCACAACCAGGACATACCCGGTGGGAAACTTGTGCAGCTTCAACCATGCCCGCGAGGACTCGCTGGCCTGAAAACGATCGCCGCCGAAGGAGGCCGACGGCACGACATACATCACGCGATAATAAAACTGGGTCAGTTTCCCGAGCTCATCGGCCGCGTCGGGCATCGGCGTCCCCTCCGGCTCGGGTTTACTGCGGGCATCCGATACGGCCTTCTTCGTCTGCGGCGCGTCCATGAGCGCGGCCAGCTCCACGGCCACGATCGGATTCCGCCGCTCCCAGATCGCGAGATGGCCCAGGCCCTCGGTCGGCGCCACGCGTCCGCTCTCACCGACTCGCACCTGCACCGGAATAATGCCTTGCGCCTTCGGAGTGAACGGCAGCCGCGCCGTCCCGTCTTCACCGGTCACCGCTGTCGCCACAACTTTTCCATAGACGAGCAATTCGAGCGGCTCGCCTCCCAGCCCCGTAGGGGCCGCCGGCCCCCGCGACATCAGCCGCGCTTCGACCATTGCCGTTTGATTGGGTGACGCCAAGCCGTCGGTGACCAGAAGCGTCGCCGGAACGGTTCCCGCCGCACCGGCAATACCAAGAGAACTCAGGACTATGGCAAGGGATAAAAAACCGGCGGTTCGGAACATGTGGCGCATGACCTCACGCACAGGCGTTATGCGCGCAAAGCGGCCAGGACCTCATCGACGTGGCCATCGACTTTGACCTTCCGAAAGATGGCCTTCAGCTTGCCCTCGGCATCGATGACGAACGTGCTCCGTTCAATGCCCATGTATTTCCTGCCGTACATGCTCTTTTCTTTGTACACGTCGTAGGCCGTCGCCACCGCCTTCTCCAGGTCACTCAGCAGCGTAAACGGCAGGGCATACTTGGCGATAAACTTCTGGTGAGACGTCTGGCCGTCGAAACTCACCCCGATCACGACCGCGCCCGCCTTTTTGATCGACGCCATCGCATCGCGAAACCCGCAGGACTCTTTGGTACACCCCGACGTGTCGTCCTTCGGGTAAAAATACAGCACGACCTGCTTGTCCTTCAGGCTTTTCAACGTGACCGTCTTCCCATCCTGATCCGGCAACGAAAATTCCGGCGCCTTCATCCCGACTGCGAGTTCCTTGGCCATGCGCATGATCCTTTTTCAGTATGGACTATCGTGGGCCGCTGCCGATTCCCGGCCGCGAGGTTCCGTACGGATGTTCTTTTGAATTTTTGGGCGCGGCAGGATTCCCATAAGGTGAGAGTGCCGGGGAGTCCCAAATGGTCTTGTCCCCCGGCGCAAGATTGGCCGCCTCAAGAAAGTGCTGCCGGGCGGCTTCCGTATCGCCGAGGGCATTGAGGACCAACGCAAAGTTGTAGTGGGCTTGGCCCGACTGCGGCGCGACAGTCACAGCCTGCTCGAAGTATTTCTTGGCGTCTTCAAACTGTTTCGCCTGGTACGCCTGGGTGCCTTGCTCCGTCGCGGTAATCGCTTGCGGCTTCACGCCGCCATCCACGAGCGCCAGCGGCGCGAGCGCGCGCGGCTTCGGTTTCGATGAACAGGCCCCCATTCCTACCAGCGCGAATACCACACAGACGGTCGTCAGAAGCTTCATCGTGCCTCCCACATGCCACTAGCCCTTTCCATGCTTCCGCATTTCTTCTTCGAATGTCTTCCGGTAGAGCACGTCCCACTCGGAACTCCCCTCGACGATGCCGCGAGAATAGGAGGCCAGTTTCGCGCGCACTTTCCGGTCGACCCCCTCTTCCTGCGCCAGCTCGACCGCGAGCACCCGCTTGATGTCTTTCAGCATGCGGGCATCATCGCCCTTCCGGCTGATCAGCGGGCTCTTCTTCACCGCCTGAAGAATGACATGGGAAAGATGGCTGACTTTTTCTTCACTCAACATATTGGCGACTCAACGATCACGCATCACAAAATGATACCCCGCTCACGCACCAGCTTCGTTTTGATCATGGTGAACATGCGCTGATAATCGACCTGTCCCTGCTCGATTTGCTTTTCATAGGCCTTGAGCATTTGCCGGACCTCTGCATTCAGCACATCTTCGATCGACAGTTCCGTGGTAATGACCTGCTCCAACGATTCGACGAACGTCTTGCGATCGCCCGTGACGTCGAGCTGGCCGTCCTGCTGGAGGTGCGCAACCACCGACTCGGCCATATGGTGAACTCGATCTTTTGATATGCGCATAGGCTAGACTCGCTCGACACGGATGGTGGTCGCCTCCATGACCCGGCGGAACTGCGTCGCATCGCCCACAATTTTCCCGATCACATTGACACGATCCGCCGGCACCGGATCCGGACCCATGCTCATCGGCGTCCGGCCGAAGAAAATCGCCAGGACCTGCCCTGCGCCCCAGTAGGCCACATCGCCGACTTTCACTTGATTGGTCGCGGTTTCCCGATAATCTTTGACCCCGGCCAGCTTAAAGTAAAACTCTTCGCCCCAGGTGTTGATCGGCGCATCGACCGGCAATGCGGCGTACACCTCCCCGGCGGTCTTCGACCCCTTCAGTTCGGCTTCAAGTTGCACCCCGCCCACGGTGATGCGAATGCGCTTTGCTTGATCTATCATAATGTATTCAGTGTGTTGGTATGGATAATCGTGGTGATGTCAGCCTGCAAATTTGACGTCGAACTCTAACCGGTCTCCTGGGTGAAATCAAGGCAGCGGAGTAGCCCCGGCTTTCGTCCTCCTGCTAGAATGCCGCCGCATGTTACCCTCAACCTTTGTGATCCTCCCGGGCATCGGATCTGTGAATGCAGCGGAGTAGCCCAGGCTTTCGCGCTCCTGCTAGAATACCGCCGCATGTTACCCTCAACCTTTGTGATCCTTCCGGGTATCGGTCCCGCAACAGAACGGCGCCTCTGGCAAGAGGGCCTGCTCACCTGGAATCATTTCTTGAGTCAGCCGAGAATTCCCGGAATCTCGGCTCACCGCAAGCAGTGGTACGACCAGGAACTCGTCCAGGCTCAATCTGCTTTCGACTCCGGTCAGCTCGACTATTTCACCACACGATTGCCCAGCCGTGACCATTGGCGGTTCTTCGAACTTTGCGAGCCCCATACGATGTATTTGGACATCGAAACCACCGGAACCTCCCCGCAGGACGGCGAAGTGACCGTCGTCGGACTGCACCGGCGAGGTGAAACCGTCTGTCTGGTCCGCGGTGAGACTCTGACGACGGAACGGCTCCAGGCGGAATTGGATGCCTGCACGCTCCTCGTCACGTTTTTCGGAACGAGTTTTGATGTACCATACCTGCGCGCCAAATTCCCCGAACTCAGATTCTCCATGCCGCATTTCGATCTCTGTTTCGCCGCACGGAGGTTAGGACTGCGCGGCGGGCTCAAACAGATCGAACGGGAGCTTGGGATCGAACGGGATTCGGCCCTGCAAGGTCTGGATGGATGGGATGCCGTGCGGCTCTGGATGCAATGGCGCGCGGGCGATGCGGCGGCACGAAACCTGTTGCTCGCCTATAACGAAGCCGACACCGCCAATCTCGCGCCGCTGGCGAAACATGTGTTCGAGGACATTCTCCTTCGCTTTGGCCCGGCATCAGTAGGAGCCTTGCTGCCCCCACAGCGTGAAAAACGGGACTGTCACGCATGAGTGCATGGGTGGGAATCGGACGGAGCGACATCGGTCTCGTCCGTGCGATGAATCAAGACGCCTTTGTCACGATGGACCATCTCGGATTCTGGGCTGTGGCCGACGGGATGGGCGGCCATGCCGGCGGAGACGTCGCCGCCCAGTCCGCAATCGCCACCGCCGCTGTGCGAGCCGAATTCTTCGCAGATCCGCTCCGTAACGGTCGCTGTACGCCACAAGACTTTCTGCGGGATGTCATGACACAGGCGCACGACGCCGTCCTCGAACGCGCCGGTTTGGAACCTCGACTGGCCCGGATGGGAACGACGCTGGTCGCGCTCCTGATTACCGCCGGTGCCACGCCGACCGCGCACCTTGCCCATGTGGGCGACAGCCGCGGCTACCTGTTTCGAGACGGCCGTCTCGCACAATCGACCCGGGACCATACGTTGATCGAAACCTATCTCGCCCACGGAGTCGTCACTCCCGCAGCGGCCAAGACCCATCCTGATCGGCATGTGCTCACGAAAGCGATCGGGATTGCCCACTCCGCCGAACCGGATCACTCCGCCTACACGCTCGCACCGTCCGACATCCTGCTGCTCTGCTCGGACGGGCTGACGAAGATGTTGGAGGATGCCGATATCGCCGACATCATGGCACACGCACAAGGCGATCCTCATCGGATCTGCGATCGCTTGATCGACCGAGCCCTTGCGCGTGGGGGCGAAGACAATGTGACCGTCGTCGTGATCGCACTCCGCTGACCGCTTCCCCTCATCCCATCGTTGACAAGGCCCCGCGAGCCATGTAGCCTGATCTATCATTCAGCAGCGACGTTCCCCAGCTTCCACTTACCTACGCTGAGTAAATTAAGGATTCTGTAATGCCCGACTTCTCTCGGATCGTTTTCTTCGTCTTGTTAGGATCTCTTCTCCTCACCGTTTCTCCCGGATTGGCGCACGATCACGCGGGCCCGGAATCGGTGATCCGCGCTTTGGTCGACGCCAATGCGGCACGAGACCTTGACGGCATGTCCCGGCTGATGGCCCACGACGACGATGCCACAGGCTATACCATCGGCGGACGGAAATACGTCGGATGGCCGGAGCTGGAACGGGACATTCGCGACGAATTTGCCTTCGTGGAAAAGCTGGAAATGCCTATCGCGGGCCTGAAAGTGTGGACCAAGGGCGACCTGGCCTGGTTTGCGATGGAGTTGGACTATATCCGCTACGTCAACGACGGCGGGCAGCTCCACCATACGGTGATCCCCTTGCGGGAAAGCGGCGTCCTCGAAAAGCGCCAGGGACAATGGCTCCTGGTCTCATGGCATGAATCGCTCCGGGCTGCCAACTGGCCCGCTGTGGCTCACACACAGCCTGCGGCTCCAGCTCCACAGCTGGTTGCCGACCCGGGAATTCTCCGCACTCCCGTGACAGACCTCAGCGGTGAGTGGGAAATTCTCGAAGTCGAGGACGATAAACGCTACAAAGCCACGCTGGATAAATCCGGCAACGGCCCCTACACCCAGCACGGCGGGCATTTCACCACGACCAAGTTTGCCGACCGTCTTTGGCAAGGGACCTGGCAGCAACCGGGCAATGACCGCGAAGGGGCATTCGAACTCTTGCTGTCGGAGGATGGCACGCAGGCGAAAGGGGTCTGGTGGTATTCCCGAGTCGGCACGCATAAGAATATTCCTCCGCGGGAACATGGCGGCTCGTATCAATGGAAACGGCTCACGCC